>URGL01000003.1 GCA_900547405.1 uncultured Eubacteriales bacterium | reverse complement strand
GCAAGCTGAAAGTGCAAAACGCAGACCCTTTGCGCTTTGCACTTTCGCGCTTTCAGAGTTTTAGAAGAATGACTACAAGCCCTTGTGCGCCGCAGCATAAGGGCTTTTTTCATGGAAAGGATAGCCTATGAGCAATAAAACCAGCACCCCCGCAAACGCTTCCCCTCTGACCGTAAAGGAAGCAGAGCACCCCGATATTGTGAAGAAAATCGGAAACACGACCTATCGGGTGAAAATCCACTTCAGCACCACCAGCAAGGAAACTATGAGCGATAAAATCAAGCGGCTCATTATGAACGATTGCGGGAAAATTTCTTAAAACCACCTTGACAAAATGTATCAGAGGACACGCTGCTGTCCTCCATGGAGCGGGCAGGGGTTGAGGATATGCCGGAGGATGCCGAGCGCAAGGGACTGGGAACCCCAGCCACCCGTGCCGGAATTCTGGAAAAGCTGGTATCCACTGGGCTTGTGGAGCGGGTGAAGAAAGAGAAGAAAACCGTCCTCGTTCCCACCGCTTTGGGTAACTCCCTGATTACTGTGCTGCCGGAGCAGTTGCAATCTCCGCTGCTGACTGCCGAATGGGAGCAGCAGCTCTCCGGGATTCAGAAAGGCGTGTGTCTCTCAGATGATTTTCTGGACGGCATTTGCGCCATGCTGACGGAGCTGGTACAGTCCTACCGCCCCGTGGCCGGTGCGGACATTCTCTTTCCCTCGGATGAAAAAGTCATTGGAAAATGCCCTCGCTGCGGCTCCAAAATCGTGGAGCGCAGCAAGGGCTATTTTTGTACCAACCGGGACTGTACGTTCGTCTTGTGGAGGGACAGCCGTTTCTTTACGCTGAAGCAGAAAACCCTGGACCGGAAAACGGCGGTCAAGCTTCTGGAAAAAGGTAAAGCCCCGCTGAAAGGCTGTGTTTCTCCTCGCACCGGGCAAGTCTACGATGCCACGGTGCTTTTAGAGGATGACGGCACAAGGCCCAGCTTCAAACTGGTGTTTGGCAATGGATAAGCTGCCGAGATTCACCGGGAGGCAACTTCGTCAGGTGCGGTCTCTGATCCGAAAACGGTGCTGCAACTTTGACGGCGAGGCCTGCCTCCTTTTTGACGATCCCCACTGCAATGTCTGCCCCCAATGGCATTCCGGCGCTCTGGTCTGCAAATGGTTTCGGTATGCGGTACTGCCCAATGACCCGGCATTGGAAACATCGCTTCTGAACGGCATTCGCCCCACACGCCGCTGCGCGGTATGTGGGGCTGCTTTTGTCCCAGGCTCCAACCGCGCCAAGTATTGCTCCCGGTGTGCAGTCAAACGCAGGCAGGAAAAGGAGGCTATCCGGCTCCATAATCGCTATCTCAAGTCCCGCATTTAAGGGGTAAAAAGTCAGCGGATACCAACAACTTTTGAGCTACCGATTGAGGTAGGGTGACAAATGTTACTGGGAACTTCAAATAGGGCTTTCTAAATGCGGGAATCAATTTCTATTAAGTCCAATTTATTACTCTTTAAGTGTGATATAGTATTATCAAAAAACAAAGAAAGGAGGAAATGCAATGGCAAATTAGTTTGCTATTAATGCATGCTCTTTTGCTTAGTTCATTGTATTCCTGGCATCTTTTTTTGCCAGGCGTGGTGGCTCCGTGCAATAGCGCTCTGTCTTAGTGCGTTAGCACTATATCTCACGCCAGATTGTACGAATGTGGCATCATTGCTTCTCACAATCGCAGGGCCTTTTTGCCCTGAATCCATTAGTTTGGTATTGGATGCAATGAGCCTCGTTCTTGCCGCCATTGAACTAATTTAAGGCTGTAAGTGTTTATATTGGAGGAGGTGATATTTCAATATAGCACCACCTTGTAAGAGTATGTTTTGATTGCGACTACACGTCATATACGATGAGACGCTGTTTGCTTTGGTTCACAAGGCAAATAGCGTCTTTCTGATTTAGGAGGTAAAATGCCAGACAAACAATCCAACAAAGACCGTATCAAAGAGATCACTGCCGGAATTGAAAAGGGCATTCAAGAACTCTTTGAATCTGACCGTTACCGAAATTACCTGACCACCATGAGTAGATTCCATCGCTATTCTCTGAACAATATCATGCTGATCCATGCCCAGCGCCCGGACGCTACCCTGGTTGCCGGATTCAATAAGTGGAAAAATAGCTTTGGCCGTCATGTCAAGAAGGGGGAAAAAGGGATTCAGATATTGGCTCCCACCCCCTATAAGATAAAGCAGGAGGAGCAGAAGCTGGACCCGGACACCAAGCTGCCGCTGCTGGATGAAAACGGCGACCCTGTTACCGAGGAAAAAGAAATCACCATTCCCATGTTCAAGGTGGTTTCTGTGTTCGATGTATCCCAGACGGACGGAAAGCCGCTGCCGCAGATCAGTGCTTCGTTAACCGGGGATGTTGCCGAATACGAGGTGTTTCTAGAAGCTCTACGGCGTACCTCTCCTGTGCCGATCTTTTTTCAGATTATGGAGCCGGGTATGGACGGTTATTTTGCCACCAAGAAGCAGGAAATCTTTCTGCGAGAGGGCATGAGCCTGGTACAGACCATTTGTGCCGCTGTCCATGAAATTGCCCACTCCAAGCTCCACGATTATGAACACATGACAGAGCTTGTGGACGATGGGGAGACGATTCTTGTTCCGGGGGAAAAGAGCCGGAACACCGAGGAAGTGGAAGCGGAAAGCGTTTCCTATGCCGTCTGCCAGTATTTCGGCATTGAAACCGCCGAAAACAGCTTCGGCTACATCGCCACATGGTCCCAGGGCAAGGAACTGAAAGAGCTGCGGGCCAGCCTGGAAACCATAACCAAGACGTCCTCCGAGCTGATTACCGGAATTGAAAAGCATTACCGGGAAATCTGCAAGGAGCGGGGTATTCAGGCGGAAACACAGGAACAGGATACCAGCCCAGAAGTTCTACCCGAGGAATCCGCACCGGAAGCTGTACCATCTCCGACACCGCCGAAAGAGCAGAAGCCGGAGTACAGGCTTATCAGCAATTTTCACAGTATGGATGCAAAGGAAACCACATATGTCCAGAAGTATCTGCCATCTGACGGTGCTTTTGTGCCTGGGGAAATTCTCTATCTCGGCACTTATGAGAAATGTCTGGATATTCAAGAAAAGCTGAAAGATGGAACAATGACAGAACTGGATGTCAAGGGACTGAATGACACTGAAAAGCTGTGCATCATATCCGATAAGACCTATCTGCACATTCAGCAGTCGGACAATGGCTTTGCCTATACGCTGTACGACAAGGATACATTCCGTCTAATCGACGGCGGCGAAATTGGCTCCCCGGAGCAGCATATCTATTCTGCCTGTTTGGCCATTTGTGACCGGCACGGTCTGGACAGTTACGCTGTCAAATATGCCCCCATGGAACTGATTGAAAAGCTCCAAGGAGCGCAGATTGTAGGAACGCTGCCTCTGCCCGACCCCACAATCACCCCCGACATGATGGAACGGTGTGGTTACAGCATCCCGGATATGTACCCGCTTTCCAAGGACCGGGCTATGGAGCTGCTGGAAAAGGATGCGGTGATTTTCACTCTGTACCCGGACAAACCGGCTGAAATGGTATTTGATGCCGAGGATATTGTAAGCCATGACGGCATCTTCGGCATCACCTGTGAGGATTGGCAAAATATCCATGATACCGTTCCTAACCGTGATGTTCACCAGCGTTTCCTGGATGCTCCCGGAGATGCCTACGCTATCATGCAGTTAAAGCAGGATGCGCCTGCGGATTTGCGCTTTATGGGTTTGAAATCTCTGTCCAGCCCCCCGTTGCCGGATAACTATGATACCGTATACACAGGCCCGGTGGACTGTGCCCAGAAACAGGCGGCTACTTTGGAGAACTTGTTTGAGATTTTCAATATGACCCGTCCTGCGGACTTTACCGGGCACAGCCTGTCCGTAAGCGACATCGTTGCGCTGAAACAGAACGGTGTGGTATCTTACCACTACTGCGACAGCGTTGGTTTCCAGGAGCTTCCCGGTTTCATGACCGAAAACTATCTGAAAGCAGCTGAAATATCTATGGAAGATGATTACGGCATGATCGACGGCATCATCAACAACGGACAAAAGCCTACGGTATCCGATTTGGAGCAGCAGGTGAAAAATGGGCAATCCATTTCTCTTATGGATTTAGCCGAAGCAATCCAGCGAGAGAAAAAGCCCTCTGTTTTGAAGAAGCTCAAAGAACAGCCGCCGCAGTCCGCAAGTAAACGCAAACTACAGAAAACCAAAGAAAAGGAGATTTGACCATGGATTTTACCTTTGAAGAACAGGAGCTTATGTCGATCTACAATCCTGGCACCCGCCTTGGCCTGATTCAGGCTCTCAATGAGATGCGCACCTATCTGGCCGAAGATGAACAGGAGCTTAGAACGCTCACGGATAGCGCTGTCTACAAACTCAGTCGTATTACGGATGATGCCTTTGAGAAGCTGGATTTGATCCCGGAATTTGCTACCTGACGTCAAGGATATACCGATTCCATAATATTTACGCCGTGCCTGCCAATTTTGCGCAGCCTGTCCAATTGTAAATTTTTTATTCATGTATTGCAAATAGCTATGCATTTGGATATAATAGGCCGTGAAAGGTGGTATGAACTATGGCAGCAAAAACCGCAAATGTCATGGCCCGTGTGGAGCCCAATGTGAAGGAGCAGGCCGAGGAAATTATGGATATGCTCGGCATTCCCGTTTCTGTTGTGATCAACACGCTTTACAAACAAATCATCATGACCCGCAGTATTCCTTTTTCTCTCTCTGTTCCTGTCGCACCTGCTGCACGGGACGAATTGGACGATGCCGCTTTTCACGCCATGATGGAACGTGGACTCAAAGAAGCAAAAGCGGATCAATCCCGTCTCGCCTCTGATGTGTTTGCAGACCTGAAACGGGAGATGCAGTAAATGCCGGAAAAATACACAGTAAAATTAACCCGGCAAGCGGAAGAACAGCTCCGTGAAATCGTTGATTATATCCGCTTTACCCTTCAGGCACCAAACACGGCATCAAAGATGCTGGATACTCTGGCAGAAGAAATTTATTCTCTGGACCAATTTCCTTACCGTGCGTCGTTGATTGACGAAGAACCTTGGCATAGCCAGGGAGTCCGTAGGATTTCGGTCAAAAATTTCCTCGTCTATTTCTGGATAGATGAGGCCCAAAAGAAAGTTCAAGTCTCCGGAATTATCTATGGTCGCAGAGATCAGCGCCATCAGCTATCCAATCTTGATATGTTCTGACAAACACGCCCTGGACCCACAGTGTGTCCAGGGCGCACTTCTTTAAGCACAATATTTTCCTTTTTTAGCTGGCCTTTGGGCCGCCTTTTTTATTTTCTCAGAAAGGAGAACCACAATGGCATCCGTATTGCAACAATATCACCAGCTGGCGGACCGCATGGCCACCCAGATAACCGGCAGCTACCAAAGCTGGACGGATTTTCTCACCACCGCCGCCCGCCTGTACAAGTACCCCTACCATGAGCAGCTTATGATCTACGCTCAGCGGCCAGATGCCACCGCCTGCGCCGAATACGACCTGTGGAATAAGCGCATGGGGCGATACATTCGGCGGGGCGCAAAGGGGATCGCACTCATTGACCACTCCGGGGATGCTCCCAGGCTCCGGTATGTGTTCGATGTAGCGGACACCCGCAGCACAGAGCGCTCCCGCAGCCCCTACCTCTGGGAATTCCGCCCGGAGCATGAGCAGGTGGTTTCTGCCGCTATGGCGGAACAATACAACATTCAATACCCCGGAAATCTCGTTGACCAGTTGGAACAGATTTCTTCTGTGAAAGTCACAGAATACTTTCTCGCCCATGAGCAGGATCTTCTCGACATCGTTGACGGATCGTATCTGGAACAGTATCATGACTATGACAAAGGCGTGGCATTTCTCAACGCCGCTACCGTCAGCACCACCTATATGCTGCTGTCCCGGTGTGGTCTGGCAGAAAATGCCCACTTTGGCTCGGAAGACTTCATGCCGGTGTTCGACTTCAACACACCCCAGGCCGTTGATGCTCTGGGTAGTGCCATCAGCGGCATCAGCGAAGAAATCCTCCGTAATATCGAAGTCACCATCAAGAAATATGAACGTGAAAAGCTGTCTGAAAGGAGCTACGAAAATGACCGAACTGACCTATATCCGCAGCGGGGATTACTGGATTCCCAACCTGAGCCTGTCCCAGCAGGAGAGCAAGCCCCTGGGCAAGTACGGGAGGATGCGGAAGAAGTATCTACAGGAGCATCGCCCGGTGCTGTGGAACCGCCTGATCCTGTCGGAGCAGCTGTACCCCCATCTGCGGGAGATCGACGAGACGGCAAACAGGCGGTTGGAGCAGATGATGCCCACACTGATGCAGTCGGCAGGGGTGACGGAAGCTCTGAAAGCCAGCGACCCGATGAAGTGGGTGGGGCTGATGAACAACCTGAAAGCCCAAGCCGAGGAAGTGATCCTGACGGAGCTGATTTACGCCTGACAGATGAACCTCCCACCCAGGGAGAACAGTTTTCCTTCTTCCCCACGGAAGCCCAGCAAATTGCATACATCGCCCAAGCGGAGAGTGCAGACATCGCACCCTCCGCTTTTTCTATGCCCCAGGAGTATATTGACCAGTTTCTCCGGGTGGGAAGCAACACAGAAAATCACCGCACACGGATTGCTATTGAATACGCCAAACAGCAGCCAATGGACGATCTGGTGGATTTTCTGGAAAAGGCCTACCACGGCGGCTATGGCCTGCAATTTGGCGGTCAGAAAGTAAGCGCATGGTACTCCGAGGACGGTATGCGCCTGTCCTATGGCAGCACCGCCCGGTATGCCCCCAATGCCCAGATTCTCTCTTGGGAGAATGTTGCCGTCCGAATTGGAGAACTGCTGGAACAGGGACAGTTCGCAACCAACATGGAGCTGGCAGATAGCAGAACCTTTGAGAAAAGGCAGCTGTCCGAACAGCTCTGGTATATGGCCCATGATATGAGCAATCAGGCCGTGGCTGCTGGGTATGTGCCCATTGTCCGCTCCCTCCGGGGTGGGTTCCCGGAGGAAACGGAAAAGCTAATGGTTTTCCTGTCTGAGCCGGTATCCTATCAGGCGATTATGAAACAGGTCTATACCTTCCGGGATGCCTGTGCAGAAAATCAAAATCTCATGCGATTTCAGATGTACAATCCCAGACGGCTGGTGAAGGCTTTGGAAGAATATGCGCTTCCCCGCCGGGAATATACCAGCAAGCTGGCAGAATTCCCCCAGGAAAAGTCCTTTATTACCCAGGATGAGATCGACGAATACCTGATTGGCGGCAGCAGCTTTGATGGGAGCAAACGGCGGATCTATGCGTTCTTTCAGGAGACACACACCACAAAAGAAAAGCTGAATTTTCTGAAAAAAGAATATGGGATCGGCGGCAGCAACTGTGCCCTTTCCCATAACTTTTTTAGTGATGCCTCGACAGATGGCAGAGGTATCCGCTTTGATAAGCCGCATTGTCCACGGATCGAACTGCCCTGGGCAAAAGCCGCAGAGTTATATGATCATTTGCTAGAATCCGGGCGTTTCACGCTTCTAAACGAACAGACCGTTGAAAACTCTGATGTTGACAACGAACCTGCTAAAAGCCCGGAGCCTGTGATTCAGGAAATATCCGCTCCTGCGGAATGGGAATACAACACGATCAAGCAGCAGCATCCCGATGACATTGTGCTGTTTCAGGTCGGTGACTTCTTTGAGATGTATGGTGAGGATGCCAGACAGGCGGCGAAGCTGCTTGAACTGACACTTGCCGCAAGACCCGTTCCGGGTGCCGGTCGTGTGGAAATGTGCGGCATTCCGGCGCACCATCTGGAGCAGTATACAGAAAAACTGCGGGAACAGTTTGATGTGACTATAGCAGCCATTCCTGAAACCGGCACAGAGCGACGCATCTTTACCCTGCGTTCTATTGACCATGAAGCAGAGGCTGCCATTAATGCACAAGAAGCCGAATTTGGAGCAGACGGTACACGAGTGTTCCACGCACCCGAAGCCGATTTGACCCAGCCTACAGTGCAGGATTATCTTGACCGATACACCCCGGTGGTAATTGCGGTGGTTTCGGAGAATACGGCCTATCGCAATGCCTGTGGACACACTGACCGGGAAAACGCCCAAATCGAATGCAACGCCGCCGTGCGCCGTGCAGTTCTCCAGATGAAAAACACGGAACTTCTCAAAGCGTTTTTGGATATGCCGGAATTCCGCAGCCGCTTACACAGTGAAGTCTTTGGCGGAACCTATGCACAGCTCCATGAGCTTCTGCGCCCTCTGTCTCAGGATGATATTGACGATGCCCTGCGCCGTTGGAATGGGGATATTGCCAGCAAGCGGGCAGTTTACAGGTACATGAGCGCCCATGGTCGGGAAAGCGATACTTCCGCATGGCTGGAGCAGGAATTCAGTGCTGAGAAAAAGCCTTTTATTGTCCGTCCCGGCAGCCCGGAAAGCTATGAAATGCCCTGGGCAAAAGTACAGCGCCGGATTGCCCAGCTTATCCGAACAGAGCAATTCTATACCGAGGAAGAACAGGATCGCCTGGACGATATTGACCCCATCGCCATCCGGGAACAACTTGCCGAAAGCGGCATTATAGATGGTAAAGTGGTTGACCCGGAAAAGCTAAACAACAATCCCTTTATCCGTATGGTTACGGAGGATGTCCAGCGGATTTCCGACGAAGAATTTGCCAAAGATCACCTGATCCCCGGTGAATCCACCTTTGAGATCGACGGGCGAACCTTTCTGGTTGACCGGGTAAATCTGGATTCATGCTCTGTAAATTTTCAAGATATTACCTTCTCCAATGCTACCGGCTTTCCTATTTTCCGCACAGAATCCATTGCCTTTATAAGAAAATATGTTGAGGAACAGGAAAAGCAGTCGGTTCAACCGGTAACATCCGCCGAAACAGTAGCTGTCTATCCCGGCAAAAAAACAATCTTCCCTATGATGTTGTCGTGCAAACACTCCGCACAGAGGAAACCCCGCCTCCCGTCCAAAACACCCCGGTGTCCATTCCCATTGACGAAAAGTGGCAGGAATTTCCCAGTGTTGCCGATGCGGAACAAGCCTCTTATGAAGAATACAAAGAAAATCTCCGCAGGAATGCCCGCAACTTCCGTATCACGAATGATGACCTGGGCACCGGTGGCCCAAAAGCGAAGTTTCAGGACAATATGGCTGCCATCCATCTGCTGAAAAATTTGGAGCAGGAGGGTTTACAGGCCAGCCCGGAACAGCAGCAAGTTCTCTCCCGCTATGTGGGCTGGGGCGGCCTGCCGGACGCTTTCGATGAAAGCAAACAGAATTGGGCAGCGGAGTTTCGAGAACTGTGTGAGTTGCTGACGCCAGAGGAATACACCGCCGCCCGCGCATCCACGCTGAATGCCCACTACACCAGTCCCACGGTTATCCGTGCTATCTACGAAGCTGTAGAAAATATGGGCTTCCAGACCGGCAACATCCTGGAGCCGTCTATGGGTATTGGCAATTTCTTTGGAATGCTCCCGGAAAATATGCGAGGCAGCCGTCTCTATGGCGTGGAACTGGATTCCATCACCGGACGGATCGCCAAACAGCTTTATCCCAATGTCAATATCACCATCGCTGGATTTGAAACCACAGACCGCAGAGACTTCTTTGACCTTGCGGTAGGCAATGTGCCTTTTGGCCAGTACAAAGTAAATGACCCTGCCTATAACAAGTTGGGCTTCAACATCCACAATTATTTCTTCGCCAAGGCACTGGACCAGGTGCGCCCCGGTGGTGTAGTAGCTTTCGTGACCAGCCGCTATTCCATGGATGCCCAGAACCCCAGCGTCCGCAAGTACCTCGCCCAGAGGGCTGACCTTTTGGGCGCTATCCGATTACCCAACACCGCTTTTAAGGCCAACGCCGGTACAGAGGTGGTGTCGGATATTCTGTTCCTACAAAAACGTGACCGGGTAATAGATGTAGAACCGGATTGGGTACATCTGGGGCAAACGGAAGATGGGTACGCCATCAACAGCTATTTCCTGGACCACCCGGAAATGGTCATGGGCAGAAACAGTTCCGAAAGCACTGCGCACGGCATGGATTATACCGTGGAGCCGTTGGAGGATATTTCCCTTGCAGACCAGCTCCATGAGGCGGTGCGGCACATCCATGGCACTTATCAGGAGGTGGAACTGCCCGATCTGGGAGAAGGCGAGGAAATCCGGGACACTATCCCCGCCGACCCGGATGTGAAGAATTTCTCCTATGCCCTGGTGGATGGGGAGGTCTATTTCCGGGAAAACAGTGTCATGGTACGTCCCCAATTGAACAATACCGCCAGAGAGCGGGTCAAGGGCATGATTGGCCTGAAAGACTGTGTTCGGCAGCTCATTGATTTGCAGATGGACGAATACTCCCCGGACAGTGCGATTCAGCAGAAACAGGCTGAACTGAATACCCTCTATGACAGCTTTACGGAAAAGTACGGCATTCTCAACAGCCGTGGAAATCGGCTGGCTTTCTCGGATGATTCAGCCTATTATCTCCTGTGTGCCCTGGAAATTCTGGATGATGATGGAAACTTCCAGCGCAAGGCGGATATGTTCTCCAAGCGTACCATTCAGCCCCACAAGGTCGTGACTTCTGTGGATACTGCTGTGGACGTCCTGACGATCTCCATTGGGGAACGTGCCTGTGTGGATTTGGGGTATATGTCCAGCCTGTCCGGGAAGTCCATAGACGAGTTGACCGCCGACCTGCAAGGTGTCATCTTCCACGATCCCAAGCGGGGCGCACTGGAAGATTACGCCGGATGGGTCACAGCTGACGAATATCTTTCCGGCAATGTGCGGCAGAAGCTGAAAGATGCAGAAACGGCTGCCGCAGAGAACCCTATGTACCGAAGCAACGTGGAAGCCCTCCGGGCCGCCCAGCCCAAGGACCTGGAAGCCTCGGAAATCGAGGTGCGGCTGGGTGCCACCTGGATTGACAAAGCCTATATTCAGCAGTTTATGTATGAATTGCTGGACACCCCCTATTATCTCCGCCGTTCCATCCATGTGGAATACTCCCCCTACACTGCCGCCTGGAATATTTCCAACAAACGCAATATCTCAGGCAACGATGTTGCTGCTTGGAATACCTACGGCACAGATTATGTCAGTGCCTATGAAATTCTGGAAGATTCGCTGAATCTCCGGGATGTACGCGTGTATGATACCGTTGAGGATGAGCACGGCAAGCCCAAACGGGTGCTGAATGGAAAGCAGACCACCCTGGCCCAGCAGAAACAGCAACTCATCCGGGATGCTTTCAAAGACTGGATTTGGGCGGACCCCACCCGGCGGCAGTCTTTGGTGGAACAGTACAACCAGGAAATGAACAGCATCCGGCCACGGGAATATGACGGCAGCCACATTGTCTTTGCAGGCATGAACCCGGAGATCCGCCTCCGGGAGCATCAGCGCAATGCCATTGCTCATGTGCTTTACGGCGGAAATACGCTGCTGGCACATGAAGTAGGTGCGGGCAAGACTTTTGAAATGGTGGGGGCTGCCATGGAGGCCAAACGGCTGGGGCTTTGCCGGAAATCCCTGTTTGTTGTTCCCAATCACCTTACGGAACAGTGGGCCTCGGAGTTTTTGCGGCTCTACCCCTCTGCCAACATTCTGGTCACAAAGCAGAAAGACTTTGAAACCAGAAGCCGGAAGAAGTTTTGCGCTCGAATCGCCACCGGAGATTATGATGCGGTGATTATCGGCCACTCCCAATTTGAGAAAATCCCCATCAGCCAGGAACGGCAGGAGGCGCTGCTGGAAGATCAGATTGAGGAAATCACTTTGGGCATATCAGAACTCCGGTCAAACAACGCAGAACGGTTCTCCATCAAACAGTTGGAGAGAGCCAAGCGCAGCCTGGAAGCCCGGCTTGAAAAGCTTCAGGCAAATGATAAAAAAGACGATGTCGTGACTTTCGAGGAGCTGGGCATTGACCGGCTGTTTGTGGACGAGGCACATTCCTACAAGAATTTATTCCTCTATACGAAAATGCAGAATGTGGCCGGTCTCTCCACCTCGGATGCCCAGAAGTCCAGCGATATGTTCGCCAAGTGCCGATACATGGATGAACTCACCGGAAATCGGGGCGTGATTTTTGCCACGGGTACGCCGGTATCCAATTCCATGACGGAGCTGTACACCATGCAGAGGTATTTGCAGTATGACCGTTTGCAGGAGATGGGGATGATTCACTTCGACTGCTGGGCATCCCGGTTTGGTGAAACCGTTACTGCCTTGGAATTGGCACCGGAGGGAAAGGGTTACCGCCCCCGGACACGGTTCAGCCGCTTCTTTAATCTGCCGGAACTGATGAACATTTTCCGGGAGGTTGCGGATATTAAGACTGCGGATCAGCTGCACCTTCCTGTTCCGGAGGTGGAATACCACAACGTTGCAGCCAAACCCAGCGAGGTTCAGCAAAAACTTGTTCAGGAGCTTTCCGAACGTGCAGCCCTGATTCACAGTGGTTCCGTTTCCCCGGATATTGACAATATGCTGAAGATAACCAGCGACGGACGGAAGCTGGGGCTTGACCAGCGGATCATCAACCCCGCTTTCCCGGACGATCCCGAAAGCAAGGTCAATCTCTGCGTTGGAAATATTCTGCAAGTGTGGAGAGACAGCGAAGCGGACAAGCTGACGCAGCTGGTGTTCTGTGACGTTTCCACACCCAAAGCTGCGGTGAAAGCCAAAGCCACGGCACTTGATCCCCATAGCGGCATTGCGAAACCCTTTACCGTCTATGAGGATATTCGTTCCAAGCTGATTGCCCAGGGGGTTCCCCCGGAGCAGATCGCATTTATCCACGATGCCAATTCCGAAGCCAAAAAGAAAGAGCTGTTCGGAAAGGTCCGCTCCGGTCAGGTTCGTGTTCTGCTGGGCAGCACCGCAAAAATGGGTGCCGGCACCAACGTCCAGGACCGGCTTGTGGCGATCCATGATTTGGATTGTCCCTGGCGTCCCGGTGATTTGGCACAGCGAAAAGGCCGCATTGAGCGTCAGGGAAATCAGAACGAAAAAGTTCATGTGTTCCGCTATGTGACAGAAGGAACCTTTGATGCCTACCTCTGGCAGACGGTGGAAAACAAGCAGAAGTTTATCTCCCAGATCATGTCCAGCAAGAATCCAGTCCGTTCCTGTGAGGATGTAGATGAGGTTGCCCTGTCCTTTGCGGAAATCAAGGCCCTGTGCGCCGGTGATCCACGGATCAAGGAACGCATGGACCTGGATGTGGATGTGGCACGGCTGAAAATTATGAAGGCTGACTACAAGACCAAGCAGTTCCGGTTAGAGGACAGTCTGATTCGCTCCTTCCCTGCTGAAATCGCCAAAATGAAGGAACAGATGGAATCCCTGAAAGCGGATATGCAGACCCTCTCTGCACACCCCCACCCCGACGGCGGTTTCGCCGGAATGACGGTTCTCACAGATAACCTTTTGGAGCGGGAAAATGCCGGTGCAGCCCTGATGGAAGCCGCCAAACAGGCCACCGGTCTGGACCCGGTGGAAATCGGCAGCTATCGGGGCTTTGCCATGTCTGTCACCCTGGAGAATTTCGGAAAGAAGTTTGTTCTGACCATGCAGGGAAAGCTCCGCTATCAGGCAGAGCTGGGCAGGAACAGGTCATCCCCAAATCCAGCCGTCCCTCGGTACTGAGCAGACTAAGAACGCCCCCCAGTCAGGAAAGCAGCCGAAAGCAGAGGAAACACCATGAGGAGGTACGATAATGACCAACGAAGAACACAACACGGCACTGTATCAGAAAATGTTTGCCGAGCAGGAAACCTTTCGGGACTGGCTGAAAGATCAGCCCCCGGAGGAAATTCTGAATCACGCTTATGAGTACACCATTCGGGAGGATATTCTACTGTCGCTGGAATACCACGATCTGTCAGATGCCCAGGCGGATGCGCTGATGAAATCCCCCAGCCCACTGGCAGATGTTTTCAGAGATTTTGAAAAGCTGGAAACGGGCCACATGGAGACGGTTTGGGACTGTCTTGAAAACAGAGCGGACATGATTCTGGAAGAACAGCGACGCATGCTCAGAGAAATGCCGGTGTATACGCAATCCGGAACCTATGCACATGAGCATGGGGAGCTGGAGCAGTACCGGGCTTCCAATGAAGCGAATATGGCCTGCAAGCAAGCCATTGAAGATGCCATCCGTGGCCATTACAGCGGCTACAGTCTGGACGGAAAGGCTGCGGTTACAGAAGTCGTAAATGCCTTTGGTGTAGAGAGGACTATGTACATTCTCGCCAACACCGTTCAGCAAAAAGATCATGACGGACGGATTTCTCCCAGCAATAAGGATTGGGCGAAATCAATCCCCATTCAGAAGAATCCAGATGCCTGGGGCGGAGACCGGAATGTCTATCTTATCGTAAACAGTCATCCGGGGTTGACGGATTTATTTGTGAATGCCTTTCGCAAAGAGCTTTCCCGACAGCAGGAGAAAACTGTCAAACCCTCTGTACTGGACAAGCTGCAAAAGCAGCCCACAAAAAATTCGCCGAAAATTTCGGCGAATTTCCATGGGCAGGAGCGGTAAATGTGACTGAAAAAGAAATCATAAAAGCCGTCCGGTTTTCACCTGAAGAAATGCGTTTGATTCAGGGAAAAATGGGTCAGCTGGGGACCTCTAATTTTTCGGCTTTCATGCGAAAAATGGCCATTGACGGATATGTAGTCAAGCTGGAATTACCAGAACTGAAAGAGCTTGTTTCTTTGCTTCGTTATTCCAGCAACAACCTCAATCAGCTTACAAAGCGTGTTCACGAAACCGGGAGAATCTATGATGCTGACCTGGAGGACATTCACCAGAACCAGGAACGCTTGTGGGGTGCTGCCCAGCTAATTCTGGATAAGCTGTCCAAGCTATAATCTCTTGCCATATCCTTGCATTGCGTTTGCGCTGTCCGTATAATGAATGCGCAAAGGAGGTATGCCCTATGAAATGGATACTCAAATTACTGACTGCGCCAATCGTTCTAACCATCGACCTGTTCACCCTTGCCTGCGTGGGGATCATCTCCTGCTCGACAGTGCTTTTCCGAATCGCCAGCAGTATCATTGCGCTTCTTGGAGTGCTGGTTCTGGCTACATACTCCCCAAAGAACGGAATTATTCTTTTGGTCATTGCTTTTCTCATCAGCCCGATGGGCCTGCCAATGCTTGCGGTAGGGATTCTCAGTGCGCTTCAAGGCATCTCTCATTTCATCAAATCCATCTGATTCCTGCTCCGGTGTCGTTACGGCACCGGGGCTTTTCTTGTAAGGAGGGTAGCTTATGGCAACTACGCGGCTCATGCCTTTACACGTTGGCAAGGGGCGTACTACCGGAACCGCAATCGCCGCGATTATAGATTATGTTGAAAATCCGGGAAAGACAGACAATGGGAGGCTGATCACCAGCTGGCAATGTGACAGCCGGGTTGCCGACAGCGAATTTCTCTTTTCCAAGCAGCAGTACGTCCGAAACACTGGTAGGGTACGAGGTGCGGATGATGTGATTGCCTACCACCTGCGCCAGTCTTTCCGTCCCGGCGAGATCACGCCGGAGGAAGCCAATCGCCTGGGCTGTGAGCTGGCACGGCGATTCACGAAAGGCAACCATGCCTACATCGTCTGTACGCACAATGATAAGGCCCACGTCCATAATCACATCATTTGGAACTCTACCGCTCTAGATGAACAGCGCAAATTTCGGAATTTCTGGGGCAGCACCAGAGCGGTGCGCCGCCTGAACGATACCATCTGCGTTGAGAACGGATATTCCATTGTGGCCGACCCCAAGGGCAAAGGCCAGACCTACGACAAATGGCTGGGCAACCAGAAGAAGCCCTCCCACCGGGAACGGATTTGCTATGCCATTGATGAAGCTCTAGTAAAAAAGCCCCAGAGCTTTGAGGAACTGCTGGAACTGCTGCGTCAATCCGGGTATCAGGTCAAAGGCGGCAAAGTACCCTCCTTGTTTGGAGATGGCCAGAAGCGTTTTATCCGCATGGACACTCTGGGCGAGAATTATACCCCGGATGCGCTCCGTGCCATTATTTCCGGAGCCAGGAACCATACGCCGAAAAAGAAACGGGTCATGGAGGTTTCCACCAGACCCAGCGGCAGTCTGCTGATTGACATTCAGGCCAAACTCCAGGAGGGCAAGGGAGCCGGTTATGCTCGGTGGGCGAAGAACTTCAATTTGAAGCAGCTGTCCCAAACGCTGATCTACCTGGAAGAAAACGGTCTGCTGGACCGTGGCGTTCTTGATGAAAAGGCGGTAGCCGCTACTTCTCAATATCGGACGCTCTCTACGGATATAAAAGTCAAAGAGCAGCGGATGGCAGAAATCAAGATCATGCAGCAACATATCATCAACTACGCCAAGACCCGTGACGTTTATGTGGCCTATCGGAAAGCGGGGTATTCTAAAAGATTTCTTTCTGAACATGAACCCGAAATCCTTCTGCACAGGGCAGCAAAGCAGTTTTTTGATGAGCAGAGGCTGAAAAAACTGCCCACCGTCAAGAGCCTGCAAGCGGAATATGCCCAGCTTCTGTCTGAGAAAAAAGCCATGTATGCGAATTTCCAAATGGCCAGAGATGAGATGCGTTCTCTGCAAACTGCCAAGGCAAATATAGATTGGATTTTGGAAGCGGAGAAGGTGAAATCCGAAAAAGGTGAGCACCATACTTATCTTTGAATGTATATGCCTAAAACGCTGCCCCAAGAAATGGATGCTTCTTGGGGCAGCGTTGAACATACTTCGATTACCTATGATTTCTTATTTGGCTCATTCCTACGCACTGAATAGTAGTCTCCGTCATGTTGATTATCATGATAATCATACAACCATCCTCTACTTATCAATGCATCAAGAATAGCCTTATTCAGACCTGCTTTCAAAATCTTTGGCTTTGCATATTTCTCGAATATTTTAGCGAACTCTGCCCGCCCGGCGATTTCAAAACACTTTTTACATTTTTCCTTTGATACTTCAGGAATCATAGTCAATATCAGCCCGGTTTTCTCGTCTTCATCAAGATGATTAGAAGCTAACAGTTTTAGTTCAAGTTGGTCAGATGCTTGTATTTCACCGCCGATTATTGAATCAATATGATTTTCTGCGTAATGAACAATAAATTCTTGAATTTCCAACGGCAGTTCTTGAAAGTCCTGGTATAGACTCGGGATATCTTCAAGATCAAGAAGATTTTCAAGAATGTACATTGTAACTCGTAGCGTGTAGCCTTTGCCAACAATCGAAACCGGCTCATCGGTCAGCTGAAGAAGTGCTAGCTTTTTCTCGTCTGGCAGGTCCCAACTTAGGATTTCCAAAACTTCCTCTTGTAAAATGAGCGATGTTGTCATAATGTCGAGATATACGTCCAGATTTTTTTGGATGAAATAATATTGCACGTCTGGGTAGTTTGCACGGATATCTTTCAAAACTTTTTCTGTCATGTGGAGAATGCCATAATCAATAAGCAGCTTCATCTTTTTGCTTGGGATATTACGTATGCTAAACCCGTTTTCGTAAACCAGATCCAAAGAAGCAAGCATACTTATGTACTTTTCATCTTTTAAGTCTGTACACCGAACAACCTGATTAAATATCTTGGACTTCGTATTATCATCAATATCTTCAAGGAAATTGAAATCCACATTTCTTTCGCTGTTATTGATATAATTCACCAATACATCGTCAAAAGATTTTGTATGGGACCAATAGCTAAAAATGTTTTTCTCCGAAAATTCGATGCATTCATTCTGTATCAGTGCAGACCAAAGTGAGTATTCCTCTATGTCATTTAATAATGGAAGTTTTGATTTCAGCTTCTCAATATAATGCTGTTTTTGCTCATCGGGAATGTTGGAATTATTTAGTAAATCTAATGCAGCTGGCTCCGAATCCGTAATGTATTTACCACAAAAATCGAGCATAGCCTCCATGTATGCCTTAATTTCATCCTGCACATAACGGTAGAGCGGTGTATTACACTTTTCGATTATATACGAGTAGCTACGGTGGCGGACTTCCTCAGTATCATCAATTCCATAATCATAAGAAAGCATCGTGCAGATGTTCTTAAAATTAAGTTCGTACAATGATTTCCTGTATACCTGATTAAAAAGTCGTTCATTTACATCTGGGTAACCTATCTCCTTAAATTTAACGTTCAGCAAAATCAACCCTTGCACCAATGCAGATACATCAACCGATTCAACCTTCAGATAATCTGGTTGTGATGCAATGAAATCAGTTAGGCAATTTTCTATATTTGTCGCTCTAATGACGTCAGATGAGCAATACTCCAGGATTTCATGTGAATACATCCAAATCTGTCTTTCGGAAATAGCATGATTTTCCAACACTGATGCAAAGAAATCTGGCCACAGCGCATTTAGGCACCTAACGAATTCTGCCTTAGCCTTTGTTGTGTACAAGTATTGAGAGACGAAATCGAAACGTTTTCCCAGCCGAATCTGAGTAATCATCCGTTTCAAAGCCTCCTGTGCCTTCGGTTCAGTTAGCATATATGCTAATAGTGAGAAATTAAGTGTTTCTTCCTCATCAAAGTCCCTAAGGTTGAGTTTTGCAAGGACTAAATCTGGTTTCCTTAATTCGTAATAGAAATCTTTAGCTGCTTTGTTTGCAACACTTTGGAGAAATACCTTATCAACTGTTGTTAAGCTATTTGGATAGAAATATGTCATGTAGTCAGCATAAGACTCATCAATGTACCCATTTCGGATAAGATATTTGAGAAGATTAAAATACTGACTTCTTTTGACATCCTGATAGTCATTTGTTTCCCCCAACGCATTTTTACTCGAGATAGAAAACACCTCATCAATATTCTCCCTACTGACGAGTTCAGACAGCTTTAATTGATTCATTCTCAAAATATCTTTCTCAAGAAGTCCTTTTTGTTTTTCCAACTCTTGGATACCAACAGACAATTTTTCGATTAAATTCTCTCTCCTATCCTTGTACTCTTTCCTAACGTCGCTTCCCAGATTTCTTGTTAGCCAATCGGTTAGAGATTGATCGTCATAGTGGTAGACATTGTAGCTTGAAAAGTATCGGTCAATATAAACAGCGTCAATTTCTCGTAATGAAATCAAGTGCTCCTTTTGGGCTGCCCGAATAGATGTATCAATCTTCTCAATCTCCTGCTGCAAAGATTCCGTTCTCTTTTTAATGATATCTACTTTGCTTGCGAAAAGCGAAAAGACAAAACCCAGATTCATTTGTAGCTGACTAAAATCTCGTGGAAAAATATTTTTGTAAGTGATGATTGCCAGCATTTTTTTGGGGTCCAATTCCGTTGACTCCAGCCTACTGTAATAAATCACAAACTCGTTGCAGATATTCTTCAGTAGCCGCATGTCATCAATGTACAGAGATAGCCCCTGCAAGAACCCCTCTTTAAATCTGTTGCGGAATCCATTTTTCTCTATATGTCCTATCAACTGATCATAAGAATTGGAGCTATCAACTACTGGAACAACTGGAATGATATAGTCAAAGAACTTGGTTCGATCCTTTGAAACGAATAAATCATCTCGCAAGAGAAATACAAAACGAATCAACGGCTTTCCCTTATTGCTGAGCCGGATATTTGCTAAGGTATTCACCTCACGTAACCTTTCAAATATCCCTTCCAACTCATATCTATCCATGTCTTCAAAAACTATGCCATCGACATCCGCGTTTTCAAACAGATACAACACCTCATTGAGGTATTTATCAAAGAAAGAATCCGTGCTATTTTCGAAAAGCTCAATGTCGTTACCTTGAAGACTTAGCTTTCGTATCGTTGCCTTGAACCGTTGCTTCTTCACAGAGGCATATACGTAGAAAGACAATATTACAAGTCCGATGCAACCGCTAATAAAGAATGAGAGCGGTGTGGTGCTGAGGGAAAGTATGCTTCTTAAAATGCTGTTTTCAGGAAAGGTACTTACGAAATCAATCCAAGTGTGAGACAATACCAGGTGCATGAGTGACAAGAAAAAAACAATAATTTCGATAGAATAATTTCGCACCTGTTTGTTTGACAAAGAATTCTTGATCCTAAATTTTGTTTGGGGAATATTCTGGTCCTCTATCTGATGTATTAATTGATTCAGAATTTTTCCTTCCAATACAGATTCATCTGAGCTATTGGCGGACAATATCTCTTGAGTTGGTTGAGAAGGATTTGATTTTGTATTGTCAGAATCAACTGTTTTTGCATCAGATACAAAGTGAGCAAGGGATATGTGAATGAATTGTTTCTCTGGGTGCTTCTTCTTATAAGTGGCGAGAACGCTGCTCTTTCCAGAACCATATGCACCGGAAATTGCTATGTTTTTTATATCCGGGCTAGAAAAAGCAAAATCGATGGCATCTTCATATATTGAAATGTCTGCATCATCAATTGGAGATAACTTTTCAAAATGGTATTTTGCATCCGTCTGCACAGAATTCGCCTCCTGAACGGTAGGCCGATTTTGATTTGCGACTGGCATTTTGTTCCCACCTCACAGTTAAATTTTGTCATTGCAACGATTTATTAATAGTATTATAGCATCTACTGTTGAATGTTCAAGGAAATCTTTTCCAGCGATTTGAAAAATCGCGCAGCCGCTGCATTTTTGCAGCGTTTCCAGGATACAGAATTGCATCCTGCGGGGATTGGGGCGGAGCATCAACAAGTCAGGACCACCGGCGAAGCCGGTGGCTTGCACTGGCCCTATAAGGGCCTAATACAGCTACGTCTTAAGACGCACGAGCGGTTCGCCAACCGCAAAGTAATCACTGGCTGCCCCCTTCCGGGGGCGGCTAATTATTTGCCTTTGGTTACCGGCTCACCCGTAAACGGGTCTGTAAATTCTTTCATACATATTTGATCACTTGCTATGTCTTCTTGAAGTTGGTTCCGTACATATTCCCTTATCGTCTTTTCGTTACGCCCCACTGTATCCACATAGTATCCTCTGCACCAGAAATGCCGATTTCCATACTTGTATTTTAGATTTGCATGCCGGTCGAATATCATTAGACTGCTTTTCCCTTTTAGATATCCTACAAATTCTGATACACTGTATTTCGGCGGTATCGACACATATAGGTGTATATGGTCTGGCATTGCTGCCGCCTCTATTATCTCTACTCCTTTTCTCGCACATAACATCCTAACTATTTGACCGATATCTGATGATATTTTCTTGTAGATTATCTGTCGACGATACTTCGGTGTAAAAACAATATGGTATTTGCAATTCCATTTCGTATGTGCTAAACTATTGTTGTCCATTTGGACTGCCTCCTTTGATCTTGTTTGTAGCGGTTGGCGAACCTGCTACTACTCTATCACTGGAGGCTTTTCTTTTCTACGCATAAGTAGAACTTTTTCCGGCTCACCCGCATAGCGGGTGGTTGTCGTTCTATGAATCACAAAAAGCCGGGGGCATCGTAGTCCCCGGCTTTCTTGAATCAGGTGAAGAAACACCTGTCCGCTTCATCCTCTAGTCTTCCTTGCTGTCCAGATATGCCCGCAGCTCTTTCAGCCATCCGGGGACAAGGCTACCCACTGTTCGCAGCTCTCCGTTCCGATACTCCGCCACCAGCTGGAAGCCGTTGTCATTGTCGTAGAACTCCGCTTCATCACAGTAGGGCAGCACCTTCGCCACAGCCTCCCAGCGGCCCGCAAAGCGGCGTTCTACATCGGCGGTAGGAATATCATGCCCGCCACGTTTAACCCTGTTAGCAATGCGTAAGACGCTCTCAGCGGCACTGTCCAGCCCGATATAGTACAGCCGAACCCGATACCCCTTCTCTACCACTGTCCGCGCTGTGGCCTCTGTGCGCCGCCCTGACAGGGTGGTTTCTTGGGTGAAAGAAACGCCCTTCTCGATACACTCATTGATTTTCTTCAAGGCCGCCTTGCCCCCTGCAAGGGCATTCCCGCCCAGTTCGGCGGTAATCTTGTCCACGTCAATGATAATACCCAGGTCAGTGCAGCGCTCTTTCAGAACGCCGGTAAAGCTGGACTTGCCAACGCCGTTCACTCCGCCAATGATCGTATAGGTTCTCATGCTTCAGCCTCCCCTGTGGCGGTATTATCCCGCTCCATCTTTTCCCGGATTGCTTGCCGGATAAATCCGGCTTTTGTGTATCCATTGCTGGAACAATACCTTTCCAATTCGTCCGCTTCTTCGTTTGGCATAGACAACTTTACTTGCCGATAGTGTTCCTTGATGTATTTATCATTTGCTTTTCGCTGGGCCTCTGTTAATGCCACGCCTACCCCTCCTATATATTGGTACCTGTAACTTTATCATGTCCGCAAAAAATTGTCAAGATACATTGGTACTTATATACAAGTTCAACACCGCCTGTTGTAACCCATACACGACAAACGCAAAAGAGCGGAGGCAGCCGGAGAGACGGCAAACAAAACTTAAGAGCGGCAAGCGGATTCTTTCGTTTTTCGGTGCTTCCCAGGTGCAGCCTCTTGAAGCCTAAAAAAGTCCCCTGAGCGCCGCCCAAGCGCTCAGGGGATGCAGGAAAGAGGTTCAACGTACTGAACGGACAATTGTCTCCATTCCCCAAAGCATGACCGCCACCATCGAAAGCATGATTGCGAAACAGGCATAACGGAAAAATTTTAAATTCGCTAGACATCCGGTAGACATTTGCCGAAACGGTTCAAAACCGCTTTCTCTAAAAGTTCGGAAAACATAGCAAAACCCCGAAACCATAGCGGTTTCGGGGCTCTATTCTGGAGCTAGTGACCTGACTCGAACAGGCGACCTTCTCATTACGAGTGAGATGCACTACCGACTGTGCTACACTAGCATCGTCCTGAGACCAGAGTATTATACCTGGTTCAGGGCAAGAAGTCAAGTGAAAATATAAAAATCACGGGATCATGCCGATTTCACGCATTTTGTCCCGGATGGCCAGCAGGTCCTCGAAGGTGCCGGGGCGTTTGGTGACATCCCGCAGGAGGGCGGAGGGGTGGTAGAGGGCCATGTACCAGCGGCCACCCTTATGCTGCCAGCGGCCGTGGTCCACGGTAATGCGCAGCTCCGGGGACATGATCTTCTGTCCGGCGATGCGGCCCAGGCAAACGATGATCTTGGGATCTATGAGGGCAATTTGGTTTTCCAGGTAGGGATAGCACACCTGCTGCTCCTGGGGGAGCGGGTCCCGGTTTCTGGGGGGACGGCATTTGACGATATTGGCGATATAGCAGTTCTCCCGGGTCACATCGATGATGGAGAGCATATCATCCAGCAGCTTCCCTGCCGGGCCCACGAAGGGGATGCCCTGCAGGTCCTCCTGCTCCCCGGGGCCCTCACCGATGAGCATAAGCTTACTGTTCCGGTTGCCCACGCCGAAGACCACGTTGTGACGGGTCTGGCACAGGTCGCAGTTCCGGCAGCCCAGGCAGGTTTGCTCCAGAGCCGCCCAATCCAGTTGTTCCATGTCAGCGGCTCCTTCTTCTGCTCTGTCTGCGGCGGCGGCGCTGGGCCCGGTAGCGGCTGCGCAGATAGGAATTGATCGCGAGATAGCTGATTGCCGGCACCAGCAATACGGCGCAGATGATGGTGACCACCTTGGAGAAGCCGGATCGGCCGTCGTCCTGCTTGGGGGCCAGGGCGCTGTGAACCGTGAGGCCGGAATCCGTGGCGGTGCGGACCTCCTCCTGGGCCATGAGCCGCGTCTCCAGGACGCAGCAGTTGCGATACCACAGCTCCACCGTGGCGATGAGATCATCCTTTTGCACCGGAGCGGTAAGGCCGCCGTTGACCACCGACACATCCCGGATCAGGTTGGTCATCTGCACCTTGCTGGGAAGCACGGAGTCGATATTCTCCGTAGCAATGCCAACGGCATCGTTGTTGCCGTTTGACACCGGGATCTGCTCCAGGGTCATACCGTCGTAAATCACCCGATTGACCTTGAAGTTGTTAAACGCGTACTGCAATAGGGTAACCATTTCGTCGAAGTTGCCGTAGTTCAGAACCGTCCAGCCGTTTTCCGCGAACTGACGGGTGGCACCCATGACCACGCATACCAAATTCAGGCCCTTCTTTTTATCGGTGGAGTTGTCGGCGGTACACACGATGCTGGCGCCGTTGTTCTCGGAGTAGCTGGCAAAGCCGCTGGTGACATACTTGTAGTTGTACTTCGGCACGATGGTGGTTTCCATCAGGTAGTTCTGGGAGGCAAACTTCCGGGCATCGGACAGATTGGTAGCCGGGACCTCATACTTCTGGGCAGACAGCAGGTCAAACATCCGCTCGTTGTCCGTAGCCTCCATCATGATCCGGACCATGTCCCGGGCAGTGGTATACTGGCTGCCGGAGCCAACGCCGTGGACATCGGTAAACACCGTATTGATGCAGCCCATCTGCTTTACCCGCTCATTCATCATGTCCACAAAGGTGTTCCGGGTGCCCGCCACATACTCCGCCAGAGCCACGGCGGCATCGGCGGCGTTTTGCAGGATCATGCAGTGCAGCAGGTCGTTGACGGTAAGCTGCTCCTCACTTTTCAGCTTCACATTCACAGCGCCGCCGGGGATCCGGGAGGCAATGCCCGCGCCGCAGGTCACCACGGTGTCCAGATCCTGGACCCGCTCCAGAACGATCAGGGCGTTGACGATCTTGGACAGGGCACCGGGGGCCAGCTTGGCGTCCGGGTTATAGGCGTAAACCAGGGTCTTGGTGTCCCGCTCGTAGACGATGGCGCTCTGGGCGGAGGGCAGCTTCCGGTCGGAGCCTGCCAGGGGCACCTGGCCGTCCAGGGTCCGGCAGCCGTTGAAGATGGACACGCTGCCGAAGGCATAGTCCGTCTGGGGTGCCTGGGCGTCCTGAGCCAGATCCGGCTCCGGCTCCGTCAGGGCCGGGTCCTCCGTAATGGGCACCGTCGTCTCGTCGGCCAGGGCCGAAAGCGGCAGGCAACCCGCCAGCAGCGCCAAAACCAGCAGTAAGCAAAAGGATTTTTTCATATTTCCCCCTAAATTTCGCCGCCGGGGTTGTCCGGCCGGAAAAAGTCGTGTATAATGTCCTCGTGATTATACCATTATTTCAAAACGCCGTCAATCTTTGTGCGGCGTAGTTTCCAAAATTGTCATAGTATCCTCACATTTGAAAGGAGGCTCACCATGAAGATCCTTGTGGTGGACGACGAAGCCCTGCTGGTAAAGGGCATTCGATTCAATTTAAAAAGCGAAGGCTACGATGTGATCACCGGCTCCAACGGCCAGGAGGCTGTGGAAATGGCCCAAAAGGAGCAGCCGGACCTGATCGTTCTGGACGTGATGATGCCCGTTATGGACGGGCTCACCGCCTGCAGCAAGATCCGGGAGTTTTCCGATGTGCCCATCATCCTCCTCACCGCCAAGGTGGAGGACATGGACAAGCTCATCGGCTTCGACCACGGCGCCGATGACTACCTGACCAAGCCCTTCAACATCCTGGAGCTGAAGGCCCGGATCCGGGCGCTCCTGCGCCGGGCAGGCTCCGCGGAGAAAAAGCAGACCGGCAACCGTCTGACGGCAGGCAACATCACCCTGGACCTGGATGCCCGGAACGCCTACAAGGGAGAGGAGCTGGTCATGCTCACCGCCAAGGAGTTTGATGTGGTGGAATTCCTGATGCGCAACGCCGGCCGGGTCTACTCCCGGGAGGCGCTGCTGGACACCATCTGGGCCTACGAGTACCGCAGCGACATCCGGACGGTGGACGTCCATATCCGCCGCCTGCGGGAGAAGCTGGAAGAGAATCCGGCCCAGCCCCAGCATATTCTGACCAAGTGGGGGGTGGGGTACTATTTCAGCAGATAACCGTTCCATCCGCAGCTACCGCACGGCTCAGTTTCACTATGCCCTGACCTATGTGGTCATCACCGCCGTGGTATTGGCGGCCCTGAACCTGGTGTGCACCCGCTTAAGCCAGCGGCTCTTTTACGAAAACAAGGAAAGCGCCATGATTGAGAAGTGCCAGCTGGCCTCCGACGAGCTTTCCACCCTGGAGGTGTGGAACAATGCCACCGTCTCCGGGGTCCTGAGCCAGCTGGAGAGTCTCCGGGCCTCCCGGCTCATCGTCACGGACCAGGCAGGGCTGTGCATCTACGACTCCACAGGGGCGGAGCTGGGAAGCTACACCCTGCTGCCTGAGATCCTGGGAGCCTGCCAAGGCAACGATGTGTTCTCCTGGCGCTATCACGACTCCGCCATGGTCTCCCGGGCTGCCACCCCCATTGTCAGCGGCAGCGCCATCGCCGGCTGCGTGTATGTGGCGGAATACGACAGCTCCCAGGGCCAGGTCATCGACCTGCTGCTGAAAACCATTGCCCAGATCACCGTGGTGCTGGAGCTGGCGGTGGTGGCCTTTTCCCTGGCCTATTCCCAGCATTTTTCCCGGCGGATGAGCGCCATCATGCACTCCATGCACATCATTCAGCAGGGCAACTATACAGAAAAGGTCAGCGTTGGCGGCAATGACGAGCTGACCATGCTGGCCGCGGAATTCAACGACCTGACGGACCGGCTGCAAACCTCCGAGGAAAAGCGCCGCCGGTTCGTCTCCGACGCTTCCCACGAGCTGAAGACTCCCCTGTCCTCCATCAAGCTGCTGACGGACTCCATCCTGCAAAACGATATGGACGCGGAAACCATGCGGGAGTTTGTAGAGGACATCGGCAATGAGGCGGAGCGGCTGAACCGCATGACCGCCAAGCTCCTGTCCCTGACCAAGGTAGACGGGGCGGAGGCTCCGGAAAGCGAGCTCATCCGCATGGCTCCCACCGTCCGGCGGGTGGTGCGGATGCTGGGACCCGTGGCCGAGCGGTCCGGCATCACCCTGATCACACAGCTGGACGACGACAGCACCGTCCTCATTACAGAGGATGACCTGTACCAGATCGTCTTCAACCTGATTGAAAACGGCATCAAATACAACCAATCCGGCGGCTCCGTCACCGTAAGCCTGGGGATCCAGGAGGATTCCGCCTTTCTGCGGATATCCGACACCGGCATGGGCATTCCCCCGGAGGCCCTGAGCCACATTTTCGAGCGGTTCTACCGGGTGGACAAAGCCCGCTCCCGGCAGACCGGCGGCAGCGGCCTGGGCCTTGCCATCGTCCGGGCCATCATCAACCGGAACCGGGGCGAAATTCAGGTAGACAGCTGCCCCGGCAAGGGCACCGCCTTCACTGTCACCTTCCCCATGTTTGATACGGAGGTGGATACATGAAGCGTCTGATTTCCTTGGTTCTGATCTGCCTGCTGCTCTTTGGCTGCACCCCCAGGCAGCAGGACACAGGCATCCGATTCTGTTACCCACGGAAAGGCTATATCTACAGCGTCACCGGCGGCTCCGTGGCCTGGGAAACCAGAGATGTGACCCAGGAGGACCTGAGCTATCTGCTCCGGCTCTACCTGCTGGGTCCCCAGGACGAGGACCTGGAGGCCCTGTACCCGGCGGACATCCGCCTAGAGAGCGCCAGCGTCGCCGGCGGCACCGTCACCGTTACCCTCTCCCCTGTTGGCAACCGGCTGACGGATATCAGCTTTACCCTAGCGGGTGCCTGTCTGGCCAGAACCTGCTTTGAGCTCTCCAGCGCCTCCACCGTCATCATCCAAAGCGGAGACCGCCGCCTGGCCCTGGACCGGGACAGCCTGATTTTCCAGGACACAGCGGCCAGTCTGGAAACAACCGCTCCTTAATCTTGCCCTGAGGAAGGTGCCGCCGCGGCGGTGGATGAAGGCCGATACCATTTGGGACCACGCACCGCCCCACACCCGTCAGGGCTTCGCCCTGCCCCCCTCTCGTAAGGAGAGGGTCTTTACGAACAGAAAGGATATCACCCCATGAAATTCATCTCCTGGAACGTCAACGGCCTCCGGGCCTGTGTGACCAAGGGCTTTGCCGACTACTTCCGGCAGGCCGACGCCGACTTTTTCTGCCTGCAGGAAACCAAACTCCAGCCCCACCAGATCCAGCTGGACACTCCGGGCTACACCCAGTTCTGGAACTCCGCCGAGAAAAAGGGCTATTCCGGCACCGCCATCTTCGCCAAGGAGCCGCCGATGAACGTGACCTACGGCCTGGGCGTGGCGGAATTGGACACCGAAGGGCGGCTCATCACCCTGGAGTACCCCGGCTTCTTCCTCGTCACCTGCTACACCCCCAACGCCCAGCAGGAGCTGGCCCGGATTGACCACCGCCTGGCTTGGGAGGCAGCCTTCCGGGAATACCTGAAGGGCCTGGATGAAAAGAAGCCCGTTATCCTCTGCGGAGACCTGAACGTGGCCGCCACAGCCATTGACCTGAAAAATCCCAAGTCCAACGAAGGCAATGCCGGCTACTCCATTCAGGAGCGCACCGCCTTCCAGGCGCTGCTGGGCTGCGGCTTCACGGACAGCTACCGCTACCTGTACCCGGACAAGATCGAATACTCCTGGTGGTCCTACCGTTTCCAGGCAAGGGCCAAAAACGCGGGGTGGCGGATCGACTATTTCCTGGTGTCCGATCGAGTGAAGGACCGGATCCGGGAGGCCTCCATCGAAACCGGCATTCTGGGTTCCGACCACTGCCCGGTGGTGCTGGAAATAGAACTCTAGGGCAGAAGAGAGGCGGTACCGAGTCCGACTCTGTACCGCCCCACACCCGTCAGGGCTTTGCCCTGCCACCCTCTCCCGGGAGAGGGCAAAAAAGCACCGAGGCGAAAAACCTTCGGTGCTTTTTTCTGCGACTGGGCCTATAAGCCGGGTTCTGTCTTGACAGCCATCTATCTAGCCCCGCAATTGCTCACGGGATCAAGCCACCTCTTGGGGACGGCCGGGCAAGCCTATTGTCCCACACACGGTGTTGCTCCGGATAGAGTTTACATCATAAAACCCATGTTACCATGGGCTGGGTGCGCTCTTACCGCACCTTTTCAGCCTTACCTATGGGCTTCCGGAGAAGCCCATAGGCGGTATCTCTCTGTTGCACTTGTCCTAGGGTTACCCCCGGCGGGCGTTACCCGTTATCCTTGCCCTGTGGAGCCCGGACTTTCCTCATCTGGGTCCTTTCGGTTCCCATCCGCGGCTGTCCGGCCCAGTCGCCTGGATAGTATACTCTTTTTTTAAGGAAAAGTCAAATAAAAAGGCAAATAAGAATTTGGCAGAGCCAAAGTCGAGCAGCCCTCGCCGGGAGGTCGCCTTCCCCTCCGGGGAAGGTGGACCGGGCGCAGCCCGGGACGGATGAGGGGAAAAACCCTCTCCTGGGAGAGGGTGCCGCCCGCAGGCGGCGGGTGTGGAGGGGACCCACTAATGACCCAGGCCCCAATGAATAGTGATTTCTGGCTCAAACAGTGCAAAAACCGTCGCAGCACTTTAATGCGATACGACGGTTTTGCCATTTTACTCAGGGCCTATCTTTGCCTAAAAAAACAGAACTTTACAGATTTTAAAAAAATCACATTTCGATATCAAAGATGTATTTACAACTCGGACGTTCACAAATACATCGACATTTGTTACCATCTAAAAACACTTTATGCGCCGTAAATCCGCACATTGGACACTTAATTTCTTCCATTTTTGTCCTCCTGCTTTATTTTTCTTCAGCCGCCGCAAATCAACCGAAGTGTTTTATTTACAGCTTCATAGTATTCCTCTTCTTCCAGAATGTCATCCTTTTTGGGCTTGCTAAGCTTTGCCACAATCCCATTTAGGAAGCCACCCGCTGCCTCTATCTCCTGAGATGTGTCACGCATACTGAAATTGTGACTATTCCCCATGGAATAGATGTAGTAATATTCATTTCCATTTTTGGATACTCTATAAGAAAACACAAATTGGTAGTAATTACTGCCGTGTTCCGCATTTTGCATAACGACACAGTCTTCATAACTCTTGTTCAAAAAAGAACCAAATTGAATCTGTTCGTTAATCAATTTGATGTTTTGCCGTTCATCAGCCATGGACTTCTGAATCATCTGAATCAAGGGCTGCAAACCACCAGTTCCATTTGCCTGGACACGTTCGTAAACACCGCTGATGTTATCACACGTTTTTAAAAACTTCTCCGGGATCATTTCGTATCCTCCATCTGTCTGTAAATCGGTCTCAAAGCTTTACAGCAATCTTTCGACTGCAGGAACCAAATCAGAATGTCCTTCAGCTTTCAACGTCCCAATCAGTGCGCGCAGGTCAGATTCGCAGCGATAGGTACCAGCACCTGCCCAAAGTGCGTCACTAATCAAGTCCCGTATTGCATCCGACATTCCACTGTACCTCTCCAGGTAAGCCTCCAACCCTTCCAAATCATCCTGAGTCATAAATTATTTTCCTCCTTTTATTTGCAACAGCAACATTGTATTTTTCTTTTATTGAACCACCACCTGTACCTCAGGCAGTCAATATGCGTCTGCACCTCTTTATTGCTCCTTAATTGTATCACTCCTTTTAGTTGTTGTCAATAACAACTATCAGATGTTTTCATATTTTCAATTCCTTCGTTATGATTAAGGCAAAGGAGAACTGCTCTATGCTTGAAAATTTAAAAAATTTGCGCTCCGCATCAGGTGTTTCTCAAAAAACGCTTGCAGATAACATTGGTCTGAGTCAACAGTCTATCAATAAGTATGAAAACCATAATATTGAACCAGATATTGCCACACTTATTCGCATAGCTGACTATTTCCATACCTCAGTCGATTATCTCGTCGGCCACACAACAAATATGTCGCCACTTCCACTTGAAAGCAGTCAGATATCTCCGGAAGAAAGCATTATGCTATGCAAATACCGAGTCCTTTCGGACAAACGAAAGAAAATAATACAAATGCTGTTAGATGAGTTATTCTAGGATGAATACTTTAGACCTGTAAACAGGCTATATGAAATGGGAGACTTTGGAGGAAACTTCCGTCTGTTTTTCATTTCATATAGCCTGTCTTATTTATAAATCCCTCAAGCTGATGTTGGCATCAGCCTGAGGGGTGGGAAGGTTTTCACGTTCTACGTTAGTCTTCTTTTACCCGTAGCGGGTCCCCTCCACACCCGCCGCCTGCGGGCGGCACCCTCTCCAAGCAGGAGAGGGCAGGGAGCCCCGCACCCGGAGAGGGCAGGAGGCCCCTCATCCGCCGCCTGCGGGCGGCAGCCTTCCCCCAGGGGAGAGGTCAGGAGTTTTTTAAGGAGGCAGCATCAAATATGCCCATACTCACCAGACGCGCCAACAAGACCCCTCTGGGGATCTATATCCATATTCCCTTCTGCCGCAGCAAGTGCCAGTACTGCGACTTCTATTCCATGCCCTGCAAGGACGACAAGCTCATGGACGGCTACCTGGATGCCATCTGCGCCCACATCAAGGAGGCCGGAGCCCTGTGCCCCGGCTATAAGGTGGATACGGTGTACTTCGGCGGCGGCACCCCCAGCTACTTTGGGGCCGATGCCCTGGCCATCATCATGACCACCCTGCGCCGGAATTTCGATGTGGCCATGGACGCGGAGATCACCTTCGAGGCCAACCCGGACTCCGTCACCGATAAGCTCCTCCACCGGCTTCGGGCCGAGGGCTTCAACCGGGTGAGCCTGGGCATCCAGAGCGACAACGACGATATGCTCAAAAAGCTGGGCCGCCCCCATAGCTACGCCCAGGCCGTCACCGCCTACCAGCGCATCCGCAAGGCGGGATTCCGGAACGTGTCTGTGGACCTGATGTACGGTCTGCCGGGCCAGAGCCTCCACGACTGGCAGGACACCCTGGACAATGTGCTGCGCCTGAACCCGGAGCATATCTCCTGCTACGGCCTGAAGATAGAGGAGGGCACCCCCTTCTATGACATGAAGGACTTTCTGAATCTGCCGGATGACGACCTCCAGGCGGATATGTATATGGCTGCCATCGAGGCCCTCCGGGCCCGGGGCTTCCGGCAGTACGAGATCTCCAACTTCTGCCGCAAGGGCCTTTACTCCCGGCACAATACCAAGTACTGGACCGGAGGAGAGTACCTGGGCTTCGGCCCCAGCGCCAGCTCCGACTTTGCCGGGAAGCGCTTCACCATGGTCCGGGACCTGCAGGCCTATATCCGGGGCATCCAGACCGGCGGCAACATTATGGAGGACGTTCAGGAGATCCCCCTGCGGGAGCGGGCGGGAGAATACCTGATGCTGCGGCTGCGCACCACCGCCGGGATCTACGCCGAGGAATACGAGCGCACCTTCCTGCTGCCCTTTAAGCCCCTGGAGGAGGTCCTCCTGAAGCACCGGGTCTACTACCGCACCGCCCAGAGCGAAGACGGCCGGTGGTACCTGACCCCCAGAGGCTTCCTGGTGTCCAACGATATCATCTCCGATCTGCTCCTGGCCCAGGACGAGTCGGAGCCATTGAAAAGACTGTAAAGCATTCCCCCGCCGGAGGTCGCCTTCCCCCACGGGGAAGGTGGCACGCCGTAAGGCGTGACGGATGAGGGGGCCAAGCTTCCGAAAGAACCGGGCCCGGTCTTTATTGATAGGGGTCCCCTCCACACCCGTCCCGGGCTGCGCCCGGTCCACCCTCGGAAAGCACAGAGGGCGGGGAGTTACCCTATCTGAGCATTCAAAAATTCCGGGGTTGTTTCCCCTCATCCGTCTCGGCTGCGCCGAGCCACCTTCCCCGAGGGGGAAGGCCTGGCCGCACGCAGCGGCGGAAGAGGGGCGGCACCAGGTCGGTCCTGGGTCCCGCCCCACACCCGTCAGGGCCTTCGGCCCTGCCACCCTCTCCCAGGAGAGGGTATTGAAGAAAGGAGCCTGAAAATCATGGCACTGATTTACATCGTTGAAGATGACGATAACATTCGGGAGATCGAGACCATCGCCCTGAAAAACAGCAATTATATGGTCAAGGACTTTGCCCGGGCTTCGGACTTTTACAAGGCCCTGGAGGTCCTGCTGCCGGATCTGGTGCTGCTGGATGTGATGCTGCCGGACGAAAACGGCTGCGACATTGTCCGCCGCCTCCGGTCCAACACCGTAACCAAGCGGCTGCCTGTGATCATGGTCACCGCCAAGACCTCGGAGATGGACATGGTCAAGGGCCTGGACGACGGGGCCGACGACTATATCAAGAAGCCCTTCTCCGTGATGGAGCTCCTCAGCCGGGTGAAGGCCCTCCTTCGCCGGACCCGGGAGGAGGGCAGCAAGCAGCTGACGGTGGGCAAGATCCAGCTGGACCATGACCGCCACACTGTGCTGGCCGACGGAAAAGCCGTGGAGCTGACCTTCAAGGAGTATGAGCTTCTGCGCTACCTGATGATCAACGCCGAGATGGTTCTGTCCCGGGAGAGCATCATGCGCTTCGTCTGGGGCACGGAATTCGAGGGAGAGACCCGCACCGTGGATATGCACATCAAGACCCTGCGGCAGAAGCTGGGTCCCTGTGGCCGCCAGATCGGCACGGTCCGCAATGTGGGCTATGTGCTGCAAAGCGCTCCGGAGGATACCCTATGAAGCAGAAGATCAATCTGCGGCTGGCCCTGGTTGCCCTGGTTGCCCTGGTGCTTACCACCTTGGGGATCACCCGGGTCTACTACGACCTGTTCCAGCAGCAGGTCCGCAAGGACCTGCGGATCAACGCCCAGATGCTCTCCGCCGCGAAGGTCTTTGCCCAGGGGGGGCAGATCAGCCTGCCCTCCGGGGACCTGCGGGTCACCTGGGTGGCGGAGGACGGCACGGTCCTCTATGACAACGAGGCAGAGGCGGCCAGCCTTCCCAACCACGCCGACCGGCCGGAGATCCGGCAGGCCCTGGCGCAGGGCACCGGAGAGACTGTCCGCCGGTCCGATACCTTCAATATGAACACCTTCTACTATGCCCTGTGTCTCTCCGACGGTACGGTGCTGCGCCTGGCCGTCCAGGCCAGAAGCATGGGCAGCGTCTTTCTGGCAGCGGGGCCGGTGGTGGTGCTCATCTCTCTGGTGATATTCGGGGCCTGCCTGCTGCTGGGTCACCTGCTCACCGCCCAGCTCATTGCCCCCATCGACCAGATGGCGGAGCACCTGGACGAGCCGGGCAGCGTCACCGTCTACCGGGAGCTAGAGCCCTTTGCCCATAAGATCCGCTCCCAGCACGAAAAGATCCTGGCCGCCGCCAAGAGCCGCCAGGACTTCACCGCCAACGTATCCCATGAGCTGAAAACCCCCCTCACCGCCATCTCCGGCTACGCCGAGCTCATCGAGAACCGGATGGTGGACCAGGACCAGCAGATTCACTTCGCCGGGGAGATCCGGAAGAACGCGGCGAGACTTCTAAGCCTCATCAACGACATTCTTCAGCTCTCCGAGCTGGATGACGCGGACCGGCCCAGGCAGGTCCAGAGCGTAGAGCTCTTTGCCTTGGCCCGGGAGGTCTGCCAGGCCATGCTGGTCCAGGCAGAGAGCCGGAGGATCCGCCTGCAATGCTTTGGCCGGGAGGCCAGCGTCACCGGAGACCGGGAAATGCTGAAGGAGCTTATGGAGAATCTGATCCAGAACGCCATCCGTTACAACCGGGAGGGAGGCTTTGTCCAGGTCACCGTCAAGGAATCCGCCGGAAAAGCGGTGCTCATGGTGGAGGACAACGGCATCGGCATCCCCAAGGATGCCCAGGACCGGGTTTTTGAGCGGTTCTACCGGGTGGACAAAAGCCGGTCCCGGGAAACGGGGGGCACCGGCCTGGGCCTGGCCATCGTCAAGCACATCGCCATGCTCCACGATGCCGCCATCACCCTGGACTCCGACCTGGGCCGGGGCACAAAAATCACGGTGACCTTCTGAAAACAATGGGTCATAGAAAAAATGTCATTGCCATGGGCCTGAGGCTTCTGCTCCGGTGAGGACAGCTGGGTCACAGCTGGATGGACTCCATGTCCTCGGGGACATAGATATTTCCGGAGAAGACCGAGGCGGCCTCCTGGGTCATCCGGTCTCTCCGGTCGGAGCCGTAGTCCGCGGTGTGGTAGATGACCATATTCCGGACACCCATCTCCTGGGCCAGGTTTCCGGCGTCCAGGCTGGTCACGTGGCTGCGCTCGTAGGGCTTGTAGATGTCCCGGTCGGCGTGGAGGCAGTAGGCCTCACTGAACAGCCACTTGGCCCCCTTGGCGTATTTTTCCGTAGAGGGCTTGACAGGCTCGTCTCCGGCAAAGCAGAGGTGCTGCCCATCCGGCAGATCCAGAAGGAAGCCGAACTGCTGCATTTTCTTGGAGCCGATGTCGAAAGCGGTGATGTGGAAACCGGCCAGATCCAGCTCTTCTCCATCGGTGACCTGCCGGAAGAGGATCTGACTGCCAAAAAATTTTGTCAGCTTTTTGCCCAGGATCATTTCGCAGATGGTCCGGATATCCGACAGGGTCCGCTGGCAGGCGGCCACGGTAAAGGTGCCGGTGTAGCCCTCCTCCGCCATGGCGGTGGCCACTGCCCGAATGACCCAGGGAGTGCCCAGAATGTGGTCGCTGTGGCTGTGGGTCACGAACATGCCGCCAAGGGCGGTGACGGGGATCCCCAGCTTGTCCAGCCGGATGAGGATCTCGCTGCCGCCGCCGGCATCCACTAAGAGCTTGCTGGTATCCTCTTCCAGCAGGAAGCAGGTGTTGTAGCGCTTGAGCACCATGGCGCAGCCGGTGCCGAGAAAGGTTGCCTTCATTGGAGTCTCTCCTGTGTTTCTTTTTCTCTGTCCAGCCGGAAGGCCACACTGCGCTTCAGATAGGACAGGTAATCGTCGTCCTGGCACATCTCCTTGCCCTCGGCATCGGAGAGCTTGGCCACGGGACGGCCATTGACATATTGGAGCTTGATGACGATGTTCAGGGCATGCTCGCAGGTGTCGTTGGTGACAAAGGTGCCGATGCCGAAGGACACCCGGGCACGGTCCTTGAAATAGTCATAGAGCTTTTGGGCGTGGTCAAAGTCCAGGCTGTCGCTGAAAAGCAGCACCTTGGTCCGGGGATCCACGCCGTATTTCTGGAAGTGGCGGATCATCTTTTCGCCCCATACATAGGGATCCCCGCTGTCGTGGCGGACGCCGGAGTAGTTGTTGACCATGGACCGGTCAAAATCGTAGAGGAACAGGTCCGTGGTGATGGTGTCGGACAGGGCGGTGCCGTTGTCCCCACGGTACTCATCGTACCAGTCGGCCATGGCGTAGTGATTGGTATAGGCCAGGGGGATGGAATCGATGCCCTGGTACATCTGGACGAACTCATGGGCATAGGTGCCGATGGGGGTCAGGTTATACTTCATGGCAAGATACACGTTGGAGGTTCCGGCGCAGTTTTTCGTCTCCTGGGAGAGGCGGCGGACCACCTCGTCCTGCCAGACCCGGGAGAGCCGACGGCGGCTGCCGAACTCGGCGAAGCAGAAGGTATATTTGCCGGAATGGAAGTCCTTGATCTTTTGCTCCAGCTTCTCCCGGGCAGAGGCCTCCAGCACGGCGTAGTCGTAGTGCATCCGGAAATAGACCTCGTTGACGATTTCCAGCAGGTAGATCTCAAACTGCATGGCAGAGAACATGGGCCCCGCTACGGTCAGCTCCAGCTCTCCCTTGTCCGTCAGTCCCGTGTGGACATACTCCCGGATGGGGTGCCACAGCCGCAGGAACTCCACATAGTCCCGCTTGATGAAGCGGATAGAGCGCAGGTAGTTCAGCTCTGCCTTGGTAAAGCGCAGGGAGCACAGGTGGTCGATCTGGGAATTGATCTCCGCAAGCATCTCCTTCGTAAAAACGATGCCCTCGTTTCTGCACTTGAAGCAGTATTCTCCGATCAGATCCGTGTGCTTGTGAAAGATCACCTGATCCATATTGAATTTGTACAGGTCCGTATCCAAAAGGGATGTGATAATGGGTTCCAGTAGCATAATGAAGCCTTCTTTTCGTTTTCTTACCCTCTCTGCCCTCTCCTGCATGGAGAGGGTGCCGCCGCAGCGGCGGGTGTGGAGGGGACACCTAAAAGCAAAAAACGGGGTGCGTTGAGAAGGGATAGCCCGGTCCTGCGCGTAGGGGACGATGCCCTCATCGTCCCGAGGGTTCGACAATTGCGTGTGTGGTTTATACCTACCTGGCTCCGCCCGTAAGGTCTCGGGGCGATGTGGGCATCGCCCCCTACGCGAGTGGGAAGGCATTACCATTCAATGGAGTCCAGCCGTAAGGTTCAGGGGTCCCCTCCACACCCGTCAGGGCTTCGCCCTGCCACCCTCTCCTTTAAATACTTTGTGTTTCCCGGTTTTCCTGGGAGGCCAGGGCCAGGGCCCGCAGCTGGGGATAGAGAGGGTGGTTCTTTGGGTTTACATAAGACTCCCAGGCGGCCCGGTCATCCTCGATCAGGTATTCCCGCATTTTGGAGGCGGAAATGTCGATGGTCTTGGGGATGTATAATTCCGCAATGCGGACCCCTCGGAGGGAGTCGAACCAGTCCAGCCGCCGGGACTCCTTGCCGGAGACCAGCAGCTCCGGCAGGCAGCCGAAGCGGCGCTGGACGTTTTCCAGCACGTAGTCCCCCCAGGCGGCGGTGTTGCCTACGCCGATGTCCGGCAGGGGGTAGATCTCCACCCCGCCGCCGAAAAGGTTCTCCAGCAGCTGCCGCCGGAGGGCGTAGGGGAAGGGATTCTTGCTGGTGCCGCTTTCCTGAGAGGAGCCGATGAAGATGCCCACCCGGTCACACAGGGCCATGGCGGTGCGGATCATCTGCTCGTGCCCGGCATGGACCACCTGAAACCGGCCTACCAGGATGCCCAGAGCAAAAGGCTTCACGTGCCCACTTCCTTTCCGTCACATATTCGCTTTGATGGTACTGATGAGGATATCTCCTGCCACCACCCGATCCTCGGCGGCGAAGCCCTCGGCGAAGTTGTCGGAATACAGCACCTGGGCGTTGGGGGGAAACTCATCGTCCCCTTCCCAGACCAGGATCTGCATCCGGTAGGGGCCGACAAAGTCGAACTGATAGCCCGCGTCGCCGTGGGGGAGCTTTACCGCCCCCATTTTCTCGGCGGCAGCCCGGAAGGCGTTTACCCGGGTACCGAAGGTGAAGGCGGCCCGGGTCAGGACCCGGCCTGTATAGGGCTTGATGTACATCTCGCCCCAGGGCATTTCCCGGAAGGTCTTCCAGGTGCCGCCGAAGGGTACTTCCTTGCTTTCCAGCAGATACCGCAGCAGGAAGGTCCGGGTAGGCAGAGGGGGAAGGGCCCCTCCATCCAGGGCGGTGAATGCACAGCCGGGGTGGGTAATGGCAAAGGTCCTGCCCAGGAGCTTTACCTGAAACGCACCCTCTGCAAAGGATACGTCCGGCAGGCGGCCCAGGGCCTCCTGAGGGTCCAGGTCCTTGAACAGGGCTTCATAGTGGGCAAAGGGGACTTCTTCCTTGTGATTTTCGATTTCCAATGATTTATGCCTCCTGTACGCTGTGGGGGAACAGCCGGGAATCGGTGTGGGGGATGAAGCAGGCCGCCACAAAAGCGTCCATGTAGCCGGGATGGGTGCTGAGCTCCAGATAAGTCATGTTGGAGGCCACCTCGGCGGTCTTCTGGTTGGCCTCGTCGCTCATGACCATGGCGTAAGCGCCGGTCAGAGAGGAGTTTCCGATGTAGTGGAACTTCTCCAGGGGCACATCCGGGAACATACCGATGTTCACGGCGTTTTTCATATTGATGCCGGAGCCGATGCCGCCGGCTACGTACACGTCGTCAATGCCCTCCACCGTCATGTCCACGCTCTTGAGCAGGGTGTCGATGGCGGAGAAAATAGCGCCCTTGGCCCGGATGAAGTTGTCGATATCCACCTCGTTGATGGAGATCTCCCGGTCAGTCTCGCTTTCGCTGGCCTCGGCCAGAACGTAACGGCCCATGCCGTGGTGGTCCCGGCGGATGCGGCGGCCCTCCTTGACGAAGAGGCCCTTGGCGTTGATGATGCCGCAGCGGAAGAGCTCGGAGATGATGTCGATGATGCCGGAGCCGCAGATGCCCACGGGCTTCTGGCCCGGGTCTCCCACGATGGAGAGGGTGGGCTCCATGGTGCTCTTGTCGATGGTGCAGGCCTCAATGGCTCCGTCTGTGGCACGCATGCCGCAGGAGATGTCGCCGCCCTCAAAGGCGGGACCGGCGGAGCAGGCGCAGCTCATAAGGAAGTCCCGGTTGCCGAAGACGATCTCACCGTTGGTGCCCAGGTCGATGAACAGGCTCATTTCGTCCCGGTCCCAGATGCCGGAGGCCAGGGTGCCGGCGGTGATGTCGCCGCCTACGTAGGAGCCGATGTTGGGGGCAATGCGGACCTCTGCCAGAGGATTGGCGGGGAGGTTCACATCCCCGGCCAGCAGCCCGTCCCAGTGGAAGAAGCTGGGGATATAGGGCTCCATCCGCACGCTCTGGGCATCCACCCCTACGAACAGATGGTTCATGGTGGTGTTGGCGCCTACGCAGAGGCTCAGAATGCTCCGGGGATTGAGGGAGGCGGACTTGCACAGGCCCACCATAATGGGGACCAGGGTCTCCTTGATGATGGCATCCTGGAGCTTCTTCTTGCCGCCGGGCTTGCCCTGCTCAATGATCCGGTTGATGACATCTGCGCCGTAGCGGATCTGGCCGTTGCCGGAGGAGCCCTTGGCCAGGATCTTGCCGCTGGTCAGGTCCGTCATGACCATGGTCACGGTGGTGGTGCCGATGTCGATGGCGCAGCCGTAGATGCCCCTGTCCTGGGGGCCGCAGATTTCCATACAGGTGAAGGTCTTCCCTTCCAGGCGGCCCTTGACGCAGACGTGGAAGTCATGCTCCCGGAGGGTGGTGGCCAGACGGACCATCACCGTGTGGGGGATGTGGACGGTCTCCACCCCCAGAGCGTCCTCAATGGCCCAGGTCAGCCGCTCGTTGTCCGGCATGGTGTCCTCCAGGCTGGGTTCGGTCATGGTCAGGACCAGGCTGCGGTAGGAATTGACGAAATGGATGCCGCTCTTTTTCAGGTCCTCCTGGGCCTTGTCGAAGATGGCTACCTCCTTGGGGGAGGACAGATCCGCGGTCTTCATCCGGGACTGATAGGCGGAGGCAATGTCCGGCACAAAAATGGTGCAGTCCCCGGCTACCTTAGAAGAGCAGCTGAGCCGCCAGCCCTCGGCATATTCTTCGTCGGAGATGTGCCGGGTCTGGATGCTTTCCAGGTCGCCCTCCACCAGCTTTACACGGCACTTGCCGCAGGAGCCGTTGCCGGAGCAGGGGGCGTCGATGGCCACATTGGACCGCCGGGCCAGCTCCAGAAGGTTGTCGCCCACATTGCATTCAGCGGCAACAGGCTTGCCGCCTTCAATTTGGAAAATGACTTTTGGCATATAGGGAACCCTCTTTCTTCCGTTTTTGCTTTAGTATACCATAGGGAAAGACAGTTGTCCAGAGAAATCAGTATGCTTATATCGGTATGGAGGGAGAAAAACCTCTTGACAAAACTGTATCTACTGTATATAATCGATATATACAGAGGTGATTCCATGGATATACTCATCGATAACAAAAGCGGCACGCCCATCTACGACCAGATCTATACCCAGCTTCGATCCCAGATCCTTTCCGGGAGCTTACAGGAAAACGAGCTGCTGCCCTCCATCCGGGCCCTGGCCAAGGACCTGCGCATCAGCTTCATTACCACCAAGCGGGCCTATGAGGAGCTGGAGAAGGACGGCTTCCTTTACACTGTCCCCGGCAAGGGCTGCTATGTGGCCCCCCGGAATGTGGAGCTTCTGCGGGAGGAAAATTTGAAAAAAATAGAAGAACACATCGACGAAGCTCTGCGTCTGGCCCTGGAGGCGGGGCTTGCCAAAGAAGAGCTGCTGGAAATGGTAACATTCGCCCTGGAGGAACGGCTATGAACGTACTGGAAATTAGAAACTTATCGAAGCATTATGATGGATTCTCCCTGGAGAACCTGTCCCTGACCCTGCCGGAGGGCTGCGTCTTGGGGCTGGTGGGGGAGAACGGTGCCGGAAAGACCACCACAATCAAGATCATCCTGGATATGCTCCACTCCGACGGCGGCACCGTCACCGTCCTGGGCCAGGACAGCCGGGGAAATGTGGCGGTCAAGCAGGATTTGGGGGTGGTGATGGACACCGTAGGGCTGCCGCCCTGTGTGACGGCCATTCAGGTGGAGAAGATCATGGCCCCGATCTATCAGAACTGGGATCCGGAAACCTATCACAGGTTCCTGAAAACCTTTGACCTGCCGGAAACCAAGAAATTCGGGGACTATTCCAAGGGGATGCAGATGAAGCTGGGACTGGCCATTGCCCTGAGCCACGGGGCAAAGCTCCTCCTGCTGGACGAGGCTACGTCAGGGCTGGATCCGGTGGTCCGGGATCAGGTGGTGAATATCCTCTTAGACTTTGCCCGGGAGGGCGGGTCTGTGCTCATTTCCTCCCACATCGTCAGCGACCTGGAAAAGCTCTGTGACTATGTGGCCTTCCTCCACAAGGGAAAACTCATGCTCTGCGAAGAGAAGGACTATCTGCTGGGGGAGTACGGAGTGGTCCACTGCACAAAGGCAGACCTGGAAACCCTACCGGAGGAGGGGGTGCTTCATAAAAAAGAGAGCCCCTACGGTGTAGAGGCCCTCGTGAAGCGGAGCGCCCTGCCCAAGGGCAGGGAGGTAAGCCCCGTGACCATGGAAGAGCTGTTTATCTATATGAGCAAGGAGGCGGAGTAACATGAAAGCGCTGCTGTTAAAGGATGCCTACCAACTGAAAGCTTACTGCAAAAGTATGCTGCTGGTGGTAGGGGTATTTGGGGTAGTATCCCTGTTTTCCCAGGACAATCCCTTCTTTTTTGCCTACCCCATTCTCATGATGGGCCTGCTGCCGGTGAGCTCGCTGTCCTACGACGAGCGGAGCCACTGGAACGAATTCTGCGGCTGTCTGCCGGTGTCCAAGGGGACGATTGTGGGGGAAAAGTACCTGTTGGGCCTATTGCTGGTGGTGCCTACTGCGGCGGTGCTGACGGCGTTTCGAGGCCTGGGTGCTGCCATTTCCGGTAACTTCGAACTGGCAGATCTGACGCAGCTGAGTGGCCTGACCCTGGCATCGGGGTTACTCTCCATCGAGCTGTGTATGCCCTTCTTCTTTAAATTCGGCGTGGAAAAAGGCCGGATCGTCTACTACGTGGCCATCTGCTTCTTCTGCTCCTTCTGCTTCGCCGTCAAGACCCTGCCGCCCCTGCCTACCCTGGCACCCCCCGCCGTGCTGGCCGCTGCCGCCATCGGCTACGCTGTCAGCTGGGAGATGTCCGTAAAGATGTACGGGGTGAAATAAAAAAGCCCCCGCCGGTAGGTCGCCTTCCCCTACGGGGAAGGTGGCAGGGCCAAGGGCCCTGACGGATGAGGGAAAACAACCGAAAAGTGAAAAACAGGCTGGATTGAACGGGGGTGTTTCCCATTCAACCCAGCCTGTTTCCTTATTCTAGGTGCGGCTCCCCTCATCCGTCCCGGGCTGCGCCCGGTCCACCTTAAGCGCAGGGGAAGGCTGCCTCTGGCGGGGGCTGCTTGGTTTAGGGCTTTACCTTCCTCCACACCAGGCCGATGACCAGGCCGATGGCTGCCGGGAGGAGCCAGCCCAGTCCCAGGCTGAAGAGGGGAAGGGTCCGTCCTGCCCAGTTGAGAAGCCCCGTCACATGGATGGCTTCTATGGCAGAGGCCGGCAAGGCGTTCAGCAGGTCCAGGATGGCTGCCAGGAAGGTGCAGGCGGTGACGCTGACATAGATCTTCCGGTCATTGTCGTAGAACTTCCCGAAGACCGTCAGCAGGATCAGGGTAATGGCCAGAGGATACAGGAACATAAGCACCGGCAGGGAGAGGGTAATGATCTGGGTCAGGCCGAAGTTGGACACCACCAGGGGGAAGACACTGAAAGCAATGGTCCAGGCCTTGTAGCTGACCTTGGGGAAGAGAAGGCCGAAGGTCTCGGCGCAGGAGGTGACGAGGCCGATGGAGGTCTTCAGGCAGGCCAGGGTCACGGTGGCGGCCAGGATCAGCTGACCGGCAGGCCCGAAGTAGTGGTGGGCGATCTGGGTCAGGGCAATGCCGCCGTTTTCACTGGTGGCGAAAACGCCCCGGCTGAAAACGCCCATCAGGGTAATGAGGGCATAGATCACAGTCATCAGGAGGCTGCTGAACAGGCCTGCCCGGTAGGTGGCTCCGGCCACGTCCTGGGGCTTCTCCACCCCCAGCTCCTTGATGACCTGGACAATGGTAATGCCGAAGGCCAGGGCCGCCAGGATGTCCATGGTGTTGTAGCCTTCCAGGAAGCCGGTGACGAAGGGATGATTTACATAATTTCCTTCGGGAGCAACCTCGGCGAGCCCGGCTGTGGGATTGAGGAGAGCGGCAATGATCAGCAGCAGCAGAAACACCAGAAACACCGGATTGATGACCTTGCCTACGTAGGTCAGGATGCCGCTGGGCCGCAGGGAGAAATAGAGCACCAGGGCAAAGAAAATGGTAGAAAAAATCAGCAGGGCCAGGGCCTGCTGATCCTCCCCCACCAGAGGGGCCATGCCCACCGTAAAGGAGGTGGAGGCGCATCTGGGAATGGCGAAGCAGGGTCCGATGGTCAGATACAGCAGACAGGTGAAAAAGATGCCGTAGTGCTTGCCTACCCGGCCGGAAAGCTCTGCCAGGCTCTCACTGCGGGACAGGGCCATGGATACAATGGCCAGCAAAGGAAGGCCGACCGCCGTTACGACAAAGCCCAGGATGGCTACTACGGAGTTCGCACCTGCCATTTGTCCCATGTGTACCGGGAAAATCAGGTTGCCTGCGCCAAAAAACAGACCAAACAATAAGCTGGCTACAGCCACGATTTCCCTCGCTGTCAATTTCCGTTTCATCATTCGTACCTTCCTTTCTGAAGATTTGTTTTTGCCTCCGCGGTTTGCGGAGGGTATGTGACCGAGTATAACACTTAGTTTATAAAAAGTAAACAAAAATTTTATAATTTTTTGATGTACCGTCAAAACGACAAAAGCCCGTGACGGATGAGGGGAAATCCCCTGACCTCTCCTGCTGGAGAGGGTGCCGCCGCAGCGGCGGGTGTGGAGGGGACACCTAACGATCAAGACCGGGCCCGGTTCTTTTGGAGAGCTGGGCCCCTCATCCGTCCCGGGCTGCGCCCGGTCCACCTTCCCCGTGGGGGAAGGCGACCTCCGGCGGGGGCTTTTTCCCCTTGCATTCTTCCCCAATTTCTGGTAAAATCCAGCCAAAATAAATTTGGAGGGCTTGCCATGAATCACGATGTTTACAGCTGCCTCTCCGCCATCCCCACCGGGGAGGCGGGGGAGCGGATAGTCAGGGGCTGCCTGGTGCTGGAGGGCGGAGCCTTTCGGGGGCTCTATACCCAGGGGGCTCTGGATGCCTGGATGCAGCGGGAAATCAACTTCTCCTGCACCGTGGGCGTTTCCGCCGGGGCTCTGGCGGGGATGAGCTACGTTTCCGGCCAGATCGGCCGGTCCGCCAGAGCCAATCTGGGGCACCGTCACGATTCGGACTATATCGGCACCGGGGCCATCAAAAAGAGCCGGAGTCTGATCCGTCTGGATTATCTTCTGAATGACTACAACGCCATCGAGCCCCTGAACGCCGCCCGGTTTCTGGATCCCAAGCGCCGGTTTGTGGTAGAGGCCACCAACTGCCGCACCGGGGAGCCTATCTTCTGGGAGCGGGGGTCTTGCGATATCTATGCCGCCGCCAAGGCCTCGGCCTCCATGCCCTTTGTGACCCCTATGGTGGATGTGGAGGGGATCCCCTGCCTGGACGGAGGCTGCTCCTGCGGCATTCCTTTCCGCTGGGCCCTGGACCAGGGCTTTGAGAAAATCGTGGTCATCCGCACCCGGCACCGGGATTTCCGGAAAAAGCCCAAGGAGAAAGCTACGGCAGAGCGGGTCTACCGCCGCTGGCCGGAATTCGCCCGGGCTACGGACCGGATGAATCTGACCTACAACGAGCTGTGCGAAGAGCTGAAGGCCCTGGAGCACCAAGGCCGGGTCTTTGTCCTGGCGCCGGAGCGGCCCATCTCCGTCAGCCGGGTGGAGGGCAATATGGAAAAGCTGGGAGCCCTCTACTGGCAGGGCTATACCGATGCCATGAACGCCGCGGAGGCCCTGGGCACCTACCTGGGCGCGCCGGTATAAGGACCGGCCCCCCATTGGAGCATGATCTCCAATGAGGGGCCGGCTTTTCGTTTTTATCCCCACAGTCCGTCGGGGTACAGTCCGTCCTTTGTCATATCCGCCAGGGCTTTTACCACGACGGGCTTGTCGGCGGCGTAGGTGACGCCGTGCCACTTGTCCGGAGAGTAGAGCATCTGTACTGTGGCCTTGCCCTCGGCCAGCAGGGCCGTAACGGTGGAGGGCAGGAAATACTCCCCCTTCATGGGATTCTCTTTCAGGGCCTTGTCCAGGAAGGCGGGGAACCGGGCAATGCTCTCCTTGGCAAAGCTGGGGGTGAAGCCCCACATATTCATGGAGACAGGGGTTTTCCCGTCCAGATCGGTCCAGGTCTCGCCGCCGTCCTCGGTGTAGTGGATGCCGCCTTCGTACTTTTCGATGCGGGTCCGTTCCACCACGGCATCCAGGAAGCCCTGGCCGTTCACCTGGCACACCCCCCGGGCGACGGAGCCGTTGTCGGTCACGGTGTTGCCCAGCTCGTAGCCCACCATGCAGTAGCGGTATTTGTCGTCATCGTGATGGGTGCTCAGGTATTGGTAGATCTCCCGGAAGGCGGCCTTGCCGCAGTAGTCGTCGGCGTTGATGACGGCGAAGGGCGCGTCACCGATAACCTGGGCGGCGCAGCATACGGCGTGGCAGGTGCCCCAGGGCTTGGTCCGCCCCTGGGGGACGGCGTAGCCCTGAGGGAGCTTGTCCAGCTCCTGGAAGGCATAGCGGATCTCCATGGGGGCCTGCTTCAGCCGGGCACCGACGGTTTCCATAAAGTCCTTCTCAATGGCCTTTTTGATGATAATCACGGCTTTTTCGAAGCCAGCCTCCCGGGCATCGAAGAGGGAGTAGTCCAGGATGGCCTCCCCCTTGGACCCCACCGGGTCGATCTGCTTCAGTCCGCCGTAGCGGCTGCCCATACCGGCGGCCATAACCACAAGAACCGGTTTCTGCATATTTGAATACTCCTCTTCCACGATTTTTTTCATTTCTTCCCACTTTTTTTCCATATCGGCCACCAGCTTGAACTGCGTCCGGGCCCGGTCCAGGTTCTGACCCTCCCGGTGGATGCCGAAGTAGCGGTCCCCATCAATGTGGTCCGCCAGGAAGCGGATGCCGCACTCCAGGGTCATCACCAGAGCCCCCAGGGGCAGGGAGGCCCGCTCTGCCTCGGTCAGAGCCGGGCAGGCTTTCAGAAAGCCCCGGGTGAAGATCCGGTACAGGTCCAGATCCATCTCCACCTTGCTCAGATCCTGCTCGTCCTCCGGTGCCGTGGCGGCACCGAAGCGGATGGAGTCTCCGAAGTCGTAGGCGCTGAGGCCCGGCATGGTGGTGTCCAGATCGATGACGCACAGGGGCTCGTGGGTCTTGGCATCCAGCATGACGTTGTTCAGCTTGGTGTCGTTGTGGGTCACCCGCAGGGGCAGGACCCCCTGGGCCAGCTGGTCCACCAGGGCGCTGCCTACCTGCTCATGGGCCAGGGCAAAGTCGATCTCCTGCCGCACCTCCGCCGCCCGGCCCAGAGGATCCCGGGCAAGGGCCTCCTTGAACTGCCGGAAGCGGGCCGGGGTGTTGTGGAAATCCCGGATGGTTTCGTGGAGGGTCTCCGCCGGGAAGTCGGACAGTGCCTGCTGGAAGCCGCCGAAGGCCAGGGCACTCTCATAAAAGTCCTCCGGGCACCGGGGAGCCTCCAGGCAGATGCTGTCTTCTATGTAGTCAAATACCCGCCAATTGCTGTCCGGCCGGAGGGCGTACCAGCTCTCTCCGGTAACGGTGGGGACCAGGTGCAGGGTCCCCCGGGGGTCCGGATTTTTCCCCCGCAGGTGGGCGGTGACGGCGGTGATATTTTCCTGCAATCCCTTTACATCCGGAAATGCCAGGGTGCTGACCTTCTGTAAAATATATCGCTTCCCATTCCGGGCGGTTACCAGATAGGTTTCGTTGATGTGCCCGCAGCCATACCGGCTGCAGGACAGGACCCCCTCCGGGAAGAATTGCGGCAAAATGCTTTGAAGCGCTTCCGGCATAGGTTCTGCCTCCTTATGTTTCTTTCTGCGTATTTAGTATACCCGTTTCCAATGGAATGTCAAGGACAGAAACCGGGGAGGACTTCCTATTCCGGCGGCAATATCAGGCGAGAATGATCTCGGTTTTTTTCGCGATCTCATCCAGCGCCCGGGCGTTCTGCTCGGTCTGGACGGTGATCAGCACATCCAGCTCTTCGTATTTGCAGAAGGTATACAGGCCCCGGGTGGTGAACTTGGAGGAGTCCGCAAGGGCGACCCGCTTGGCGGCGCACTTCATGAGGGCGTGCTTCACATCCAGCATGGGCAGATAGGAGACGGTGAGCCCGGAGGTGGAGGCAATGCCGTTGGTGCCCAGGAAGGTGATATCCGCGGTGATGTTCTCTAGATAGTCCGTCATAGCTGTGCCGCAGATGGAAAACTCTCCGGGAAAGACCATCCCGTTGGGCACGTAGGTATGAAAGTATTTGCAGGACTCCAGCGCCGTGGTCAGGGAGCAGGTGATGATCTCCAGCTTCCGGTCGGCCAGGTCAGAGAACAGAAGCCGGGTCATTTCCTCCACTGTGGTGCCGGAGTCCAGGGCAATGGAGTGGACACCCCGGCACAGGTCCATGGCTTTCGCGGCAATGCGCTGCTTCTCCTCCTGAAATACATTGCGCCTGCGCACAGAGAGATTGTGCCCCTGGTCCGGCAGAATGGCAAAGCCCCGCTTCCGGAGGATCTCCCCCCGCTCCTCCATTTCAATGAGATCTCTTCGGATCGTGGTTTCGGTTACCTGAAACTGCTCTGCCAGCTCTGAAACGGAAAGCTGACCGTGAATTTCGAGAAGACTGTAGATCTGATCGCGCCTGGATGCGTTGCCCATAATGACCGCCCTTTCCCTTTTGCAAAATGGTGTGCCGGACCGAACACGCAGCGAACGTTTTGTGCGAAACATGTGCGCAGACCTTGAAATCCGCTCCGGTAACACCGATAGACCTATTGTAACAGGAAAATCATGGAATGTCTATTGCTTATTGGGGAAAAGAGAAATTTTTTTCAGGAAAGATACAAGGGAAAGGAAGGGATAAACAAGGGCAAAGTGACGGACAGTGTGGGGCGGAAAAGGGGTGATCCCGGCAAAATGCATAAAACGGAGGGGCCTGATTTGACGAAATGAACATTCGAAATGTTTGAACGAACATTTGATATGACAAAAATAATCTATTTTGTGTGTGAATTAAAAAAGGTGTTGACATTGCGAACATCTGCGTGTACTATGAAGTTACACAAAAACACTTCCGAAAAATGATACAAACTATAAAATATACACAGCAATACCAGAAAACATAGGAAGATAGTAAGTGAATATATCAGTTCTGCACGAAAATAACAGAAAAGCGCAGCGAAATAAATAGAACAAGTTTCGTACAAAAAACGGTTTCTTTGTGTATGGTGCATAAACGCAGATGTGCGTTAGCAAATAAAAAAACAAACAAAACAGGAGGCACAACATGAAAAAGGCATTGGCAATGGTATTGGCACTGGTTATGTGTCTGGGCCTTGTGGCCTGCGCAGGCAGTGGCAGCAACTCTACCCCCGCAACAACGAAGGCATCTACGGATACGCAGGCACCTGCCGCTGAGGGCAGTGGCAAGGCTGCAGAAGGCAAGACCATGCTGTACTACACCGCCTACATCGGCGACTTCGGCCTGGCCGACATGGGCTGGCGTGCCGCACAGGCCGCTCAGGAAAAGTACGGCTACGATGTGACCCTGGTTGAGTACGGCAACGACAGCTCTCAGGCTGTGAACTCCCTGATCGACGCTCTGGATACCAAGCATTATGACTACGTCATGGCCATGGGCTGGTACATCTCCGACACCGTCATCGAGAAGTCCAAGAGCGGCGAGTGGGCCGACACCACCTTCATCCTGTACGATACCGCCCCCTCCACCGACTTCAGCGGCACCAACAACATCTACGGCGTTTCCTTTGCTCAGAACGAAGGTTCCTTCCTGGTTGGTATTTACTCCGCTCTGATGTCCAAGACCGGCAAGGTCGGCTGCGTCATCAACCTGGACGCCCCCATCACCAACGACTTCGGCACCGGCTGGCTGTGCGGCGTTAAGTATGCCAAGAAGACCCTGGGCCTGAATGTGGATTCTATGTACACCTACATGGGCGAGCTGACCGTTCAGGGCGACTACTAGTCCGTGAACGTCGTGATGGACAATGGCTGCGACTATGTCTACAACGTGGGCGCTTCCGTCTCTCTGGGCGCTATGCAGGCTGCTGACGAAAAGGGCGGCTACGAGAACGGCAAGTTCATCATCGGCACCGACTACGACCAGTACACCTACTTCGAGACCGTCGGCGATGTCCAGGGCTACAAGTCCATGGTCACCTCCATGCTGAAGAACATTGAGCCCTGCGTGGCCCTGCTGCTGCAGAACATCAACGGCGAGGCTACCGGCATTGAGCCCGGCAACCACACCTACGGCGTAGCCGAAGGCGGCACCGGCCTGGCTGAGAACGACTGGTACAAGCAGAACACCCCCGAGGATGTGCAGAAGCAGATCGCGGACATCTCCGCCAAGATCGCCAGCGGCGAGATCGACGTAGTCTCCTACTTCGACTTCCCCACCTATGACGACTTCGCTACCTACCGCGACAACATTGACGCTGAATTCACCAAGTAAGATCACCTGACAATCACTTATTTTCGGGCGAGTGGCCAGATCGCCACTCGCCCTTTCCATTGAGGAGGGAGCACAGGAATGCCAAAAGAACTGCTGAGAATGGAAGGCATCACAAAAGTTTATCCCAACGGATTTATGGCTAACAAAGATGTCACCCTGTCTGTAAACGAGGGAGAGATCCACGCACTGATCGGCGAAAACGGCGCCGGTAAAACAACTTTGATGAAAATCCTTTTCGGGCATGAGAACTGCCAGGAAGGAAAGATATATATTGACGGAGCGGAGACCAAGATCGCCAATCCCCTGGACGCCATTGCCAAGGGCGTGGGCATGGTGCACCAGCACTTTATGCTGGTGCCGAACCTGACGGTGACGGACAACATCATGCTGGGCATGGAGCCCGGCCCAGGCCAGATCTACGATACGAAGAAAGCTACTCAGATGGTTCAGGAAGCCGCCGACAAGTACCAGCTGGGTGTAGACCCCAACAGCCTGATCCGGGACCTGAGCGTAGGCTACAAGCAGAAGGTAGAGCTGCTGAAGGCCCTGATCCGCGGCGCCCGGGTGCTGATTCTGGACGAGCCCACCGCGGTGCTGACCCCCCAGGAGACCAGAGAGCTTTTCGTGCAGCTGAAGCTGCTGCGGGAGCAGGGCTACGGCATCATCTTCATCTCCCACAAGCTGGAAGAGGTAATGGAGCTCTGCGACCGATGCACCGTGCTGCGGCACGGCCGGGTTACCGGCCATGGAGAGATCAAGAACCTGAATCCTGCCCTTCTCTCCCGCATGATGGTGGAGCGGGACGTGGTGCTGGAGATCGAAAAGGAAAAGTCCCAGCCCAAGGATACCATCCTCCATGTGGAGAAGCTGAACTATGTCAATGACATCGGTAAGCGGGTGCTGAACGACGTGACTTTCGGCATCCGGGCCGGAGAGGTGGTTGGCATCGCCGGTGTAGAAGGCAACGGCCAGACGGAGCTGTCGGAGATCATTTCCGGCCTGCTCCACCGGACGGACGGCAAGATCCAGCTCAACGGCACCGAGACGGAGGGCAAGACCATCAAGCAGATCCGGGATCTGGGCCTGGCCCATATCTCCGAGGACCGGATGAAGTACGGCATCGCGCAGAATCTGTCCATCCGGGATAACATCGCCTCGATCTATCTGGAAAACCAGAAGTTCAAAAAGGGCCTGTTTTTGAATACCCGGGAGCTGAACAAATTCGTGGATCAATGCATCGAGGAATTTGAGATCGCCTGTACCGGCAGCAGCTCCTCCGTGAAGTTCCTGTCCGGCGGCAACATCCAGAAGGTGATCATTGCCCGGGAATTCTGCAGCGGTGCCAACTTTATCCTGGCCAACCAGCCTACCCGAGGCATCGACATCGGCACCACAGACCTGATCCGCCGCCTGCTGGTCCGCTACACCCGGGAAAAGGGCTACGGCTCTCTGCTGATCTCCTCTGACCTGAACGAGATCATGGAAGTGTCCGACCGGCTGCTGGTCATGCACAAGGGAAAGTTTGTGGCCCAGTTTACGGACCTGAAGAAGCTGACAACAGACGAGCTCGGCGAATACATGCTGGGCGTTAAAACGATGACAAAAGAAGAAATGGGGGATCTGTTTTGAAAAAGGTTGAAAGAGTGGACTCTTTCTTTGAGTTCCTCCGGGTATTTTTGGGAATCGTGATCGCGTTCCTGATCTGTGTCGTGGTCATTGTCCTGATGAGCGGTTCCGACGCCGGTGAGGCGGTCAAGAACTTTATGATCGGCCCCTTCATGACCAGACGCCGCTTTGGCCAGGTCATGGCAAAATGGGCCTCCTACATGCTGACCGGCATGGGTATGTGTTTCATTTACGCCGCCGGCCGCCTGAACATGGCCGGTGAGGGTGCCATCAACCTGGCGCCTATGCCCGCCCTGCTGCTGATGTTCGGCTCCACCTTCGGCCTGAATGTGATGCCGGGCCTGCCGAAGATCGTGAACCTGGCTATCATTGTGGCCGGCTGTATGATCACCGGCGCGGCCATCCTGATGGTCCCCGCCTTTGGCCGGGAGCGTCTGGGTGCCAACGAAATGGTCACCTCCACCATTATGAATATGTTCTGCCTGTACGCGGCACTGTGGATCCTGAAGGGCACCGTGGCAGACCGCAGCGTTTCCTTCCTGGGCACCGCCAACTATCCCGCGGCCATGCGCTTCACCAGATACTGGAACGGAAGCAACTTTACCGGCGGCTTCTGGGTGGCAGTGATCGGCGTGATCATCGGTCTGATCCTCTACTACCGGACGCCTCTGGGTGTGAAGATCCGGATCTGCGGCGACAATCTGCAGTTCGCCATTTACTCCGGCATCAATGCCAAGAAGATGATGTATCTGGCCCAGCTGATCGGCGGCCTGTTCGCCGGCGCGGCTGCTGCCGTGGAAGTGTTCGGCCTGTATGATTCCTACTATCTGCAATTTTTGACCAACGTCGGCATGGACGGCCTGCTGGTGGCGGTCATGGCCAAGAAAAAACCCCTGTACATCCCTGTTACTGCCTTCGTCATGGCCTATATCCGCCAGGCGGCTGCCGTGCTGAACGCCAACACCAATATCCCCATCGAGCTGGTCACCATGCTGTCCTCCGTCATCATCCTGTTTGTGGCTGCTGAGGAGTTCCTGGGCGGCTTCCGTCGGAAGGCTATTTTCAACATCTCTCGCAAGGCTGAGGCTGAGGCGAAGAAGGGAGAGTCCCTGTCATGCTGAATTACATCACCAACTTTATCTATTCCCTGATCCGTATCTCCACGCCTCTGATCTTCGTGGCTCTGTGCTCTACGATTTCTCAGCAGGCGGGCCTGCTGAACATGGCCGCCGAGGCCATGATGCTGACCTCCTCTCTGGCTGGCGTTATGTTCAGCGCCATGTTCCAGAATGTGTGGCTGGGTATCCTGTGCGGCATGGCCTGCTCCGTACTGCTGGCCCTGTTCCTGTGCTTCGCCAGCTTCGTTATGAAGGTAGACCTGTACCTCATGTCGATCTCTCTGAATATGTCCCTGGTGGCAGGCACGGTGTTTGTGGTGTACCTGGCAACAGGCACCAAGAACACCACCGCCGGTGTGATCCAGAGCCTGTCCTTGCCCAACGTGAATATCCCCATCATTCAGGATATTCCCATCATCGGTGCCATCTTCTCCGGACATAACCTGTTTACCTACATTGCCCTTGTCATGGTCTTTGTGGTCTGGTTCCTGCTGTTCCGGACCAAGCTGGGACTGCGGATCCGCGCCTCCGGACAGAACCCCCACGCGGTGGAGTCCGTCGGCATCAACCCCAGAAAGATCTACACCCTGGCCTTTGTGCTGGCCGCTGCCATCGGCAGTCTGGGTGGCATGTACCTGTCCATGGGCTACAACAACTTCTTCATCCGTAACATGACTGCGAACCGGGGTTTCGTCGGCATGGCCGCCGCTACCATTGGCAACGGCATGCCTGTGGGTGCCACCGTTATGAGCTTCTTCTTCGGCCTGGCCTACGCCATCACCAACTACCTGAAGCCCTATATTGTGGACTCCTACTTCCTGTCCGCCCTGCCCTTCCTGCTGATCATTGTGCTGTACTTCATTGTCAGCGCCTACCGGTCCATGGAGGAGGAGCGCCGCCTGAAGGCTGCCAGAATGAAGCTGGCAGAAGCGGAGGCCAGCGAACAGAAGGCCCAGGCCCAATAAGGAGGAACGTGTGCTATGAGATATGTCATTGGCGGAAATGTGATGCTGGATTCCGTCCGCTTTGCGGACGGCACCGAGCACACCAGAGAGAGCATCGGCGGCCCGGCTACCTTTGCCTACAGCGGCGTGAAGCTGTTTACCGATGATGTGGCCCAGTGCAGCCGGGTAGGGGAGGACTACCACACCCTGTTTGACCCCTGGGTGGCGAAAAACGGCATTGAAACCAAGGGACTGAAGGTGGTCAGCGACCGCTGCAACCACAGCAACCTGGTGTATTATCCGGATGGTACCTACGGCTCCTCCCAGTTCCAGGACATCGTTGCCACCAGCGAGTGGATGCAGAACCTGGGCTATATGAAGACCTCTCCCCAGGACTTTGCCGCGATGACCTCCGCGGATACCAAGGGCATCTATCTGGCCCAGAACTGCGACAAGGTGTTTTGGGATCAGCTGGGAAAGGTGAAGGAGCGGGACGGCTTCAAGATCATGTGGGAAATCGAGGGCCCCAGTGCCCAGAAGGAGTTCCTGGATAAGGTGATCTACGCCTGCCGGTATGTGGATATCTTCTCCATCAATATCCAGGAGGCCCAGCACCTCTTTGATGTAGAGGGCGACCAGGCCTGCATCGAAAACCTGCAAAAGCTGCCTGTGGACGTGACACTGTTCCGGGTGGGCGAGCGGGGAGCCTATGTGGTGACGCCGGACAGCGCCTATCTGCTGGCCCCGGCCCCCGGGCCTGTGGTAGATCCCACCGGCTGCGGCAATACCTCCACCGGCGCGGCGCTGTATGCCTATGCCGAGGGATATGACCCCCTGATGATCGGCGTGATCGCCAATGTGGCATCCGGCCAGAATATCCGGCAGTTCGGTGTCATTCCCGATTTTGGGGCGGTCCGTCAGGAGGCAGAGGCCCAGGTCAAGGAGTTATACGCATTCTACAAAGAGAAGTACGGCCTGTAAACGCCGACAGATCAGGAGAACAAGATGGACAAACAAAACTATTTTAACTCTGTGACGCAGCAGGTGCTGGAATTAAAGGACCTGGCTGCCGTCCAGGTAGAAAAGTGCTTCGATCTGCAAAAGCTGAAAGAGATGCTTCCGCCCGAAATTGCCGGGAAGATCCAGAGAGTGATCGTCACCGGCTGCGGGGACTCCTACTCCGCCGCCGGAGCCATGCGCCCGGCCCTGCGGGAGCTCAGCGGCATCTATGACTGCAACGCACCGGATGCGGTGGATTTTTGCAGATATTATACGGAAAATAGGATCCTGAAGAGACACCGCCCCGAAGAGGTCCTGGTGATCTCCATCAGCTTCAGCGGGAACTCCGTCCGGGCGGCGGAGGCCCTGGAGCGGGCCAAGAACCTGGGACTGCATAGCCTTGCCATTACCGGGAACAAAGCATCCCGGTGCGGGGAAGCGGCGGAGCTGGTGCTGGACGTGGAAACGCCTCAGGGCTGCAATACGCCGGGACTCCGGTCCTACTATGCCAGCCTGGTGGCCCTGTCCGCGGTGGGAGCCTACCTGGGACTGTGCAGAGGCAAGCTGACCCAGGAGCGATTCGCCCAGATTGGCGCTCAGATCCGGGATTACACCCTGGAATTCATGGAGCACATTGGGGACATCGATACCCAGATGTTTGAAACCGCCTGTGTCATGAAGGACCTGCGGAAATTCGAGACTATTGCCGACTGGAACGAGGGCTTCTCCGCCCAGTTCGTGGAGCAGAAGCTGATCGAGTGCGGCGGCGTGTTCTGCGACCACATCACTTCGGAAGAGTTTGCCCACATCAGCTTCTTCCAGCGGGATCCCGGCTCCTACGGCATGATCGTGATGGTCAATGAGGCCGACCCGAGCCTGTCCCGGATGCTGGATACCGTAGGGGGCTGCCTGGAGCAGCACCGCCCCACCCTGGTGGTGACGGACGCAGAGCCGAAGCAATTTGAGGTTGAGCCCCACAAGGTGGATACCTCTGTCAACATCTACGGCAGTGCGGTGCTGGGTGCCAACGCCATGGAGCACGCCATCAAGCCCATCGTCTGCCGGATCCCTGCCGCGCCGGAGCGGTGGATGTCCCCTCTGGTGGACTTTGTCCCCGGGGCGCTGCTGGCCGGTTATCACGCGGCGGTCAACGAGCGGTTCTTCTTTGACGGACGCTACGATTTCCGGAACCAGACCTGGCTCGGACGCAATTAGGAGGTGCGCAGAATGTTCAAACGACTTGGAGACGAGAAATATTATCGCCAATTCTATTTTCAGGACAGCTTCTACGCCCAGTGCATGGATGTGGACCCACTGACCATGGAGCAGTTCGACAGAGCCGCCGCCCAGGTCAGGGCTCTGGTGAAGTGCCCGGAGGTCCGCCGGGCCAAGCGTGTGCTGGCAACGGGCTGCGGAGACTCCAATCTGGTGTCCTTTGCCGTCAAGGAAGCATTTGCGCATTATCTTCCGGATGTGGAATATGAGGCAGTGGAGGCCATTGAGCTCAGTCGGCATTACCCCTTCCAGGGGGATGGATCGGACACCATTGCCGTGTTCATCAGCGTTTCCGGCGGCATTTTCCGAACCATTGAGGCGCTGAAGCAGTGCCGCCGCCATGGAGTGACCACCATTGCCATGACCGGAAGGACAGAGTCCCCCACGGCGAAAGAGGCGGACCTGCTGTACTATCTGAACTGCCCGCCGGGAGACAACAACGCGGGCCTGCGGACCTACTATATGAACGTGATGAGCCTGACCATTCTGGCGGCGGCCATGGCGGAGGAGCTGGACGGCCAGCCCAGACTCCCGGCCCTGCGGGAGCAGGTCCAGAGCTACCACGACCGGTTCTTCGGAAAGATCGAGGAAATCGAAAAGGCCTGCTTTGAGGCAGCCATCCATTGGATGGATAAGAAGTACATTGAGATCCTTGGCGACGGCCCTATGTTCTGGGCGGGAAAATTCATCCAGGCCAAGATCGTGGAGCTCTCCGGAGACCCCTGCACGGTGATCGACAGCGAGAACTATATGCACGTGAACAGCCTGATGGGACCGGGATCGGACATCGCCAGCCTGGTGCTGATGGACAGCCAGTCCCCCAGCGCCGACAACCTGGCCGCCGCCGTCAATGCCATGGTGGAGCGGACGGGACGGGAAGTGCTGGTGTTCAGTGACGTGGAGCCCGAGAAGCTGGGTATCCAGGTGCCTGTGCGGTACTGCCCCCTGCCTCAGCCGGACCGGGGATGGGAATTCCTGAGCCAGATCTATGCCTACCTGCCCGGCGCGATTTTCGGCGGCTTCCGGCATACGACCATTGGGGAGCCCATGTTCCGGGGCGGTATGGATCCCACCATTTTCATTCCCACCTATTTCTCTCCCATTGAAGTGGTGGAGCGGTAACGGAGGTAGCATACATGAATATCGAATACCTTGCCTGTGGCAATATTATGTCCGACCGGATCGAGGACAAGGAGGGAAATCTCTCCGAGTGGAATATGGGCGGCCCTGCCTTCTACGCACTGTCCGGCATGCGGATCTGGACGAAGGACTGCAAGCTGGTCTGCAAGACCGGCGCGGATTACGCGGACTCCTACGGAAAGTGGATGGATGCCAACGGTGTGACCCGGGAATCTGTGCGGGAAGAGCTGGAGCAGCACACCCGCTATACGCTGAAATACAACAAGGACGGCTCCTTCCTGCCCACACCCAGCTTTTCCGGGGAGCATCTGGGCTTTTTGAAGACCCACGCCGACGACATCGATGAGGCGGCTGCGGGATATCCGATCCGGGGCATGTACATGGCCCATAATCTGGACTATGTGGTTTGGGAGAATCTGCGCCGGGTGAAGGAAAAGCACGGCTTCCGGATCATGTGGGAGATCGAGTATGCGGGGGCCTATCGGAAGGCCCAGGGAATCAGCCGGGAGGAAGTCCTGGTCCGGATCCGCCATATTCTGGAAACCGGTGCGGATGCCTGGTCCCTGAACAGCAACGAGGCTTCGGATCTGTTCGACATTCCGAAGGAAGATGACGAGGCCATTATCCGGGAGCTGCAGAAGCTGCCCACCAAGTTCACCTTCTACCGGGTGGGGGACCGGGGCTCCTACGCCGTCACACCGACGGATGCCTATTTCTGCCCGGTGATCAAGCCCTTTGGGGAGTCCGTGGATCCCACGGGCTGCGGCAACTGCTCTACCGGTGCCGCTGCCTATGCCTATTTCGCTGGGGAGCACCCGGCCATGGTGGCGGCAATGGCCAATGTAGCCGGTGGCTACAACGCGGCCCAGCGGGGACCCTACCGGCTGTATACGGATGAAACAATGGCGGAGGCCAGAGCTCTTGCACAAAAGGTATTCCAGCAGATGAAGGCAGAGCAGCATTTCTGACATGGGGGAGGATAAAAACATGAAACAGGCTATCAAAAAATTGCTTGGGTTCCGATCCGGAAATCCCCTGAAAATGACTGTGGCGCTGGCTTGGTACCTGCTGTGCCTTGTGGTCCTGTTTTTCGGCCTGACCACCCCGGTGCCGGTGACCGCCGGTGCCTATGATGGGGGGATCTACCGCCTGAGCGGAGTGATCCTGTTTCTGTGGATGTTCAGTCCGGCCGTGTTTTTATCCGACACCCCTCTGCGGCAGTATTTGCCGCTGTTCTGCAAGCGCCAGACCGGCTTCAGTGTGATGGGGATGATGATCGTATTTGTCTTCTTCGCCTATCTGTTTGCCAGTGTGGAGAGCCTGCACAGCGCAGCCTATCAGGAGATGTTCAATACCTATATCCAAAGCGCCTATCAGGCCTTTGTAGAAGCCGGTGCACGCTGATGCGGGCCTGCCGGTGGGGGAAATGAGTATCTTATAGAAATGGCTGTGATGAAGAAATGAATGCGTAAGTGACTATCGGCGTGTGTGGGCATGAGGGAAAAAGGGCTGTTTCGGCCTTAATGCTGGCAAGCGGATAGTCACTTTTTTATCACCCAGCGGAAAGCTGGAGAAAGAGAGAGTGTACTGTGACGAATTATTTTTCCACGCCTGTGGCAATCACCCTGACGCTGTTGGCGGCGGCCATGTGGGGCAGCTGGATGCAGGTGATCAAGCTGAAAAAGGACTACCCCATTACGGGTATTGCCTTTATGCTGTATATGTTCTCCTTCCTTCTGGTGTGGGCCATTACCTTGGTGCTGTCGCCGGTGCTGCTGCCCAACGGATTTATGGCGGCCCTGGAGCAGTGTAAGCATGTCATGGGTGAGATCATTCTGGGAGGGGCCATGATGTCCCTGGGACTGGTGATCAGCCTGACGATCATGAACGACCTGGGACTGATGCTGGCGACGACCCTTTCCGGCGCGGTGACCAGCATTATGGGTATCGCCACATCCATTTCCAAGGAAGGACTTCCGGATAAGCCCATGGCTCTGGTGCTGATCGTGGCCACGGCGGTGATCTTTATTGTTGCCGGCTATATCTGCTCCAAGGCCTCTCAGATGTGCGCCCAGGACCGGATGGCCGCCGAAGGGGTCCGTCAGGAAAAGCCGAAGAGCAAGGTGACCCTGAAGGTGGTTGTGTGGATCCTTGTGGACTGCCTGCTGATGAACGGCTGGGCCAGCGGCACTGCTACAGGCACCGCCGCCGGGCTTCCGCCCATTATGACCTGTGCCTTTATGGTAACGGGCTCCGCACTGTCGGTGCTTGTGCTGGGCCTGGTGCTGTTTACCTGGAAAAAGCAGTGGAAGATGGTGCTGTGCATTGGCAGCAGCAAAAAGCCCCTGGTCATGAGCGCCATCTCCGCTGTGTGCCATTACGGCGGCAACGTGCTCTCAATTTACTCCATGCCTGCCATCAGCGCCACCCTGTCCTTCCTGTTCGGCAAGACCTCTACGATCTGGACCTATTTCTGGGGCTTCTACTACAGGGAGTTTGAAGGCGCGAAGAAGAAAACCATGGCAACCCTGTTTGCAGGGCTGGCCCTGTACTTCGTGGGCCTGGGACTGCTGTTTTTCTACAACTTCGGATAAGGCGTAAGACGTATCCGCAACAAAAAACAAGGGAGGAACCAACGTGAAAAGCGAACAATTTGATAATCCCATCCGGCGGCAGGTGTTTGACCTGCCTGGACTGACCCAGGTCCAGCTGGAATCCTGCTTCGGCCATGGCCTGAAGGAACTGATGACGATGGCAGAAATTTTTGATGCCAGAAAGATCATCCTGACCGGCTGCGGAGATTCCTATGCGGCGGCGGTGGCCATGGCTCCCGTTGTGGAGCGCTACTGCGACTGCTTCGGGGTCCAGGCCATGCGGGCCATTGACTTCACCAGATTTCTGCCGAAGGATCAGATCGGCATCGGGGAACCCAACAGCCCTCTGGTCATTGCCATCAGCGCCGGCGGCGGCACTGCCAGAATCTGCGAGGTGCTGGAAAAGGCCAACGCTGTGGGAGCCTTTTCCATCCTGATGACCAACAACCCGGAGTCCAGGGCGGCCAAGCTGGCCAAGCGGGTCTACTGCATGGGCACACCGGATTTCCCGGATAAGGGGCCGGGCCTGCGGTCCTACTTTGCCTCTCTGATCGGGCTCATCGCCTTTGCCAACCGGCTGGGCCATGTGCGCGGGACCCTTCCGCCTACGGCACCCGGTGATTTTCAGGCGGCGATCCGCAGCCACATGGAGGCCTTTACCCAGGTGCTGGAGTCGGTGGACGAGCAGATGTTCCAGCTGGCCCAGCAGTGGCAGAGTTTTACAAGGTTTGACTTTATCGGCGACGGAGAGGAATTCGGCTCTGCCTTCTTTGGCGCGGCCAAGTTCCTGGAGGCCAATGGCTGCACGGTTTCCGTGGATGACAGCGAGGACTGGTGCCACATCAACTATTTCCTGAAGGATCCGGCCAGCATTGGCACGGTGATCATGGCGGATAAGAATTCCCCGGCCTACGGACGGGAAAAGGAGACAGCCGCCTCTGCCGCGGCCATTGGTCGGCCGGTACTGGTGGTGACCAACGGGCCCCGTGAGGACTTCCCCGGAGCCCAGGTGGTATGCTGCGTCCCGGAGGCACCCGCAGGCTATGAATGGCTGCTGCCGCTGACGGATTACATCCCCGCCTCCCTGCTGGCAGGCTACATTGCCCAGCTGCAGCAGGAGCCCTTCTTCCGGTTTGCCCGGCTGGCCGACGGCACACCGGACCCCAACAGCGATTTTGCCAACCGTGGCTGTATGACCTTGAGCAACAGCAAGGTTGAGATCTACGATTAAGGAGGGAACGAACATGCTGTATGAAAGAAAACTGACTACGACCTTCCGCTCTTGCACCTCCATTACGGCGGATGTCAATGAGATCCTGGCGCAGAGCGGTGTTCAGGAGGGACTGTGTGTGGTTTCCGTGCCCCATACGACTGCCGGACTGGCCATCACCTCCTTTTGGGACCCCAGAGGTCTGGCGGACCTGATGGACGAGATCGACCGGAATCTGCCGACCCGGGTGAGCTACAGACACCAGGATTCTCCCTATGACGCTTCCGGCCATGTGAAGTCGGCCTTAATGGGAAGCTCTGCCATGCTGATCATCCACCAGGGGAAACTGATCCTGGGCTCCTCCCAGGGACTGGTGTTTGTGGAGTTTGACGGCCCCCGCCCCCGTGAATTCTGTGTGGAGATCATTGAAAAGCCTCTGTACCTGGAAAAGCGGAACATTCAGACCGTATATATGGGAATGCACGATGTTACCGCCGCCGTAGAGGAGATCACGGCCAAGAGCGGCGTCCGGAACGGTATCTGCCACATTGCCATGCTCCATTCCACAGCCGGACTGGTGCTGGCACCGAAGCAGGAGACCGAGGCAAAGGACGTTATGGCGAATATTGAGCGGATGGTGCCTACCCGTGTGGATTTCAAGCACCGGGAGACCGCATCGGATGCCGGCGGCCACGTGAAGACGGCATTGACAGGCTCTCAGATATCCCTGCCGGTTTCTGATGGTCGGCTGGTTCTGGGAGCGGAGCAGGCAGTCACCTTTGCGGAGTTCGACGGGCCGCGGCCCCGAAGCTTTTATGTAGCGGTTTATGCGGATTGAGGAGAATGGAGGCAACACAAGTGGAAAACAACATGTTTGACAATCCTTTGAGCAGTCAGTGCCTGAGCCTTCCGGAGCTGGCAAAGCCCCAGGTAGAAGGGGCCCTGCTGGGACTGAGCCAGGCCATTCCGGAGGATGTGCTGAAAAAGATCCGCCGGGTCCTGATCACCGGCTGCGGTGACTCTTATGTAGCGGCTCAGGCCGCGATCCCCGCCTTCCGGAAATTTGCCGGACGCTTCGGCAGCCAGTTCTCCTATGCCAGAGCCATCGATGCGGCTCGGTTTACGGATTTCTCCGGCCTGGGCGGTGAAAACGCCCTGGTGATTGGCGTCAGCTGCTCCGGCGGACCTGCCCGGATCTCGGAGGTGCTGGAGCGCGCCAACCGGTATGGCTGCGTCAGTCTGGCCCTGACCAACAACCCGGAGTCTCCGGCCGCCAAAACGGCTGCCTATACCTATCTGGTGCATACCCCGGAATTCCCCAATGCCAATCCGGGACTGCGCAATTACTTCGCCTCTTTGACTGGCCTGTATCTGCTGGCCGCGAAGCTGGGCGAGCTTACCGGCTGCAGCAAGGCCGGTGCCCTGGAGGGCATGGCCGCGGCCATTGTGGAGAATACGGCTGCCTGGGCAGGAGAAATGGACCGCATCAACAGCCAGATGCTGGCCCTGTCGGAAGCCTGGAAGGATTTTGAGCGCTTCGACTATATCGGCGATGATATCCAGTTTGCCTCCGCCTTCTTCATGGCGGCCAAGATCGTGGAAGTGACCGGCTGCATGACGGCCACGGATGACAGCGAGGACTGGTGCCATGTGGGCTTCTTCCAGAGAGATCCCCACAGCATCGGTACGGTGGTTGCGGCGGACCGGTATGCCAATGACTGGAGCAGACTTCGGGAAACGCTGAGCCAGGCGGCGGGCATCGGGCGGCCAACCCTGCTGATCGTCAACGGCACCCAGGAGGGGGAGACCCCCGAGGGCGTTACGGTTTGCTCTGTTCCGGAGGCACCAAAGGGCTACGATTTCCTGCTGGCGATGATGAACTATGTGCCCGGCGCGCTTTTGGCGGGCTATCTGTCGGGGAGAAAGCAGGAGCCCTTCTTCCGGGGAGGCGGCGTGTGGGCCCAGGCCGGAAACAATACCATTCGTACCAGTAAAATCGAGATCGTGTAAGGGGGAACGGAACGTGTATATTGAGAAGACGGTTCAGACGGCGAAGCGCGGCTCCCTTCTGGAATTGACAGAGGAAGTGAAGCAAATCGTGGCGGCCAGCGGGATACACCACGGTGTTGCCCTGGTGTCCACACCGGAACCCGGCGCGGGCATTCTGTGCACCTCCTTCTATGACCCGAAGGGCCATGAGGACATCATCGAGGATTTTGATCGGATCTGGCCGGCAAGACTGGACTTCCAGTCCACTGGAGACCCGTGGAAGATTGCGGCGGAGAGCAAGGCCTCCGTGGCGGGACAGAGCATGGACTTCATTGTGGAGGAGGGTGCTCTGAAGCTGGGAGCCTCCCAGGGGATCTTCTTTGGAGAGTATGTGGCCGGACAGCAGAGAACCTACGCCGTGACAGTACTGGGCCTGTAACAAAACACGGCACTTAGAGAAAAAAGTCCAGGAGAACAGGAGATGAAAATATGCATCAGGCGCTGCTCTTTGATATGGACGGAGTGCTGCTGGATACGGAGGTCCAGGCCTACGAGATCTGGCGGGACTTTTTGCGAAAGACACAGAACTATGAACTGAGCAGGGAGGAGTACGCCAACGTAAGCGGCTCTCCTCCCTGGGAGTTCGACCGGTTCATCGCCCTGAATCTGCCGGGAGATCCGGATGCCCTCCGCCAAAATTGGGGGGAGGAGACCTGGAACCGGATCCGGCAAGGCCGTGTCCCCACAATGCCGGGGTATGAAACGCTGATGGCCTATCTGAGGACCTTTCCAAAGAAGAAGGCCATTGTGACCTCCAACGGCAGCACATGGATGGAGGGCTACGGGGCGCTCTTCCGGTTTGAGGAAGTATTTGACGCGGTGTATACAGGGGACCTGGAGCTGCCAAGAAAGCCGTCCCCGGAGCCATACCTGAATGCCTGCCGGAAGCTGGGGGTAGCGCCGGAGGACTGCCTGGCCGTAGAGGATTCCCAAAGCGGCATTACCGCCGCGCTGGAGGCGGGGATCCAGGTCGTGCAGTTTTTGGGGATCTCCCGGGTGGAGCCTGAGACGGCCGCAAAGTGCCTGAGGCAAGTCCGGGACCTGAATGAGCTGACCCGGTGGCTGGAAGAAACGGAAATATAAGCATAGTACAAAAGAAAATGGAGGAATGCGCAATGCACACTTGTTTTGACGATCTAAACGGAAAAAAGTTGGTGATCGGCCTGGTTCATCTGCTGCCCATGGTTTCAACCCCTCTTTACCAGGACGGAAACCTGGATAAGATGACCAAAAAGGCCATTGAGGACTGCCTGACGCTGAAGAAAAACGGTGCCGACGGCGGCTTGATCCAGACGGTGGACGTGTTCTATCCTAGCACGGATGACACGGACTATGCCCGGGTAGCCGGGCTGGCAGCCGTCACCGCCCGGGTGCGAGACGCAGTGGGACCGGATTTTATTCTCGGTGCCCAGATCATGATGAACTGCATTACGCCTTCTCTGGCGGTCTGCAAGGCTGCCGGTGCAGACTTTACCCGCTGCTCCGCCCTGGTTGGTAAGGTGGAGACCCTGTACGGGACCATGGAGGGTCAGCCCTTGAAGGTAGCGGACTATCGCAAGAAGATCGAGGCCCAGAACATCGGTATGCTCTCTGAGATCTCCGGCTACCACCACGTAGGCGAATACAGCTCCGCGGACATCCGGAGCCTGGCGGGTACCTCTATGCGCCTGGGCGCCAATGCCATAGAGATCTGCGACCGGGATTTTGCCCGCAATGAGCAGCTGGTGAAGGACGTGAAGAGTGCCGGCAATTTCCCGGTCATCCTGGGCGGCGCGACGACGGTAGAGAACTGCGCGGATCGGCTGCGTTATGCGGACGGCGCATTGGTAGGTACTGCCTTTGAGGGCGGCAAATGGGGCGGTCCCGTGATCGGCTCTATCGTAGCGGACTATGTTCGCAACGTCAGGGCCCTGGAAGACGAGCTTGCCAAGGGCTGATGCAGAGGGTGCAGAGAATATGAAGCAAGAAAAAGCAAAGATGCACTATGCGTGGAAAATTGTAATTGCCTGCATTCTGATGAAATTGGGCACTGGCGGCGCGACAGCCGCTGCAGTGGGCAATTTCATTACGCCCATCGTGCAGGAGCTGGGGTGCAAGGTCAGCCAGCTGACCATGTTTACAAGTATCCAGGCAATTTCTATGGCCCTGCTGTATACCACAGCGGCGCGGTTTATCACCACCAAGCGGGTGGGACTGGTGATCGGCATTTCCTCTGTGCTGGAGGTTGTTGGTCTTGCCCTGATGGGCCTTTACCGCACGGTCCAGATGTTTTATATTTCCGGCGTGATGATCGGCGTGGCCCAGGCCTTCACCGGATTTGTGTCCATTCCCATCCTGCTGAATATGTGGTTCCGGAAAAAGAACGGCACCGTTCTGGGCATCGTTACGGCGGTGGGCACCGCCTCCGCCATCCTGTATACCCTGCTTTCCGCAAAGCTGATCACCAGCCTTGGCTGGAGAAACGCCTATTTTATCATGGCGGCTATGGCGGCGGTCATTACGATCCCTGCGGTGTTTGCCCTGATCCGCAGCCCCCAGGAGGTGGGCTGTGAGCCCTATGGAGCGGAGGAGGAGCAGCCCAAGGGCGAGACGGTGACCACCCGGCAGGAAGCCACCGGCCTGACCAAGCAGCAGGCTTTCCGTCTGCCGCTGCTCTACATTGCCTGGACGGCCTGCGTGCTGTTCAGCTACGCCTGCGGCATTGCGGGCTATGCCACAAACTTTGCCACCATCGAGCTGAAGCAGACGATCCAGTTCGGTGCCGCAGTGGGGGTGTGCTCCAACCTGGGCGGAACCCTCAGCAGTATTATTGTGGGTAAGATCAATGACCGCTACGGTGTCAAGGCAGGTCTGCTCTGGGGTGGCGTGACAACGGCACTGGGCTACACCATCATGTTCCTCAGCTTCCGGAATCCCCTGTTTGCCTACCCGGCCATTTTTGTGGTGGGTCTGGGCAACAGCATGTATATGGTGCAGTGCCCGCTGCTTGCCAGAAATATTGTGGGTACGGCCCATTATTCCGAGATCTGGTCTTTGATGATGATGATCAACAGCCTGATCGGCGGCGGCCTGTACGCAAGTATCGGTCTGTTCTACGATAAGTTCGGCTCTTATCGGGGAGCCTTTGTTATGGGAATCGTCCTGTATGCCATTGCCGGCATTCTGGGAGCGATCTCCATTGACAAGAGCAGAAAAATGAAGGAACGTATGGGAGAAGCTGCGCTATGAAAGTAATCGGCAGAGACAATCAGGTAAAATTGGGATTTGCGTCCTATCCGGCCTTTGTAAAGGGCCTTGTGGAAGCGCTGACGGATGAGGCGCTGTCCGCGGTCATTCCGGATGACGTGCTGAAAAACATCCGCCATGTGGTCGTTACAGGCAATGGGGACTCCTATGGGGCCAGCCTGGCAACCAAGGAGTTTGGCAGCAGGATGTTCCTGGAGGCGGACTACCAGGCCCTTCGCTGCATCGATGTGAGCCGTCATCATGTGTTTGATCCGGAGCACCCGGAGCAGACCCTTGTGATGGTGATCAGCGTCTCCGGCGGTGGAGCCCGGGTCACGGAGGCCATGAAGCGGGCTGCGGCCAAGGGCTGCACGACTCTGGCCATTACGGGAAACCCGGAGTCCAGAATGGCAAAGGAGGCCGGTCATATCCTGCAGATCAGGATCCCCAAGGCAGAGACCTTCTCTCCGGCTTTCCAGGCCAGGACTTATGTGGCGGCGGTGTGTACCACGCTGCTGATGGCTCTCCACGCGGGACTGCTCCGGGGCAGAGTGACCCAGCAGCAAGCGGCGGAGATCCGTCAGGAGATCCTGGACTATGTCACCAGGGCCTGCAATGAGGAAGTGCTGGCCCGGGTGGACGATCAGATGTACGGTCTGGCGAAAACCTGGCAGGGCTATCTGGGCTACGATTTTGTAGGCGGCGGAAGCGACTTCGCCACAGCCTATTTTGCCACAGCCAAGTTCTTTGAGCTGTGCGGCAGCCTGAACTGCCTGAATGACAGCGAGGATTGGTGCCACATCGATTATTTCCAGACAAAGCGGGACCAGCTGGGAACGGTAGCCATAGCATTCCAAAGCTGCGCATCCTTCAGTCGGACCGTTGAGACCATTGGCTCCATGCAGAAATCCGGCAGAAATGTACTGGTGATCACGGACGCGGATCCGGACCGGTTCCAGCCGGGGGTCACCGTTTGCCGGATCCCCGGATCGGACAGGGACTTTATCAATCCTCTGGTCAATTTCTTCCCCCTGTTTATGCTGGGAAATTATATCGCCATCGACCGAGATTACGAATATTTTGGCGGTATGGGCCCCAGCAACCCCCTCTTCAGCCAGGAAGGCGGAGTCAATACCATCAAGTCAAGCCAGATCGAGTACGTAGACTGATATGGAAGACGCAATGACATAACCTTATGATACCCGGTATTCCCCCCAGAATGCCGGGTATTTTTTGCGGGCGCTTCAAAATTTTAAGTGACAAACGGGGCGGCCTGTGGTATTATGGGAGATATTATGAGCAAAAACTGCCGCTTTGACGCAAACCTTTGATATAGAAGCGTGAAAATGGCGAGGAACCAGACGTAAAAACCACAAAGGACAGCAGGGATATCATGAAAATGAAAGGAAAAAGAGGGATCGCAGGCATTTTGCTTGCGGGAATGTTAGTGGCCGCCCTGGCGGGCTGCGGCAGGGCCCAGAGCAGCGGCACAGAAGGGGAAAGGCCTGTCATTACCCTTGGCAGCGACAGCTATCCACCCTATAACTACCTGAATGAGGACGGCGTGCCAACGGGTATTGACGTAGAGCTGGCCACAGAAGCCTTCAGAAGAATGGGATATCAGGTGGAGGTCCTCCAGATCAACTGGGAGAAGAAAAAAGAGCTGCTGGAAAGCGGGGAGATCGACTGCGTCATGGGCTGCTTTTCCATGGAAGGGCGGTTAGAGGATTACCGCTGGGCCGGGCCCTATATCGCAAGCCGCCAGGTGGTAGCCGTCAATAAGAGCAGCGGTATCTACCATTTGAGTGACCTGGCGGGACGGAATCTTGCCGTCCAGTCCACGACCAAGCCGGAGGGCATCTTCCTGAACCGGGAGGATGGGCGGATCCCCAGGCTGGGAAACCTGATCAGCCTGGCACACAGGGAACTGATATTTACCTTTCTGGGAAAAGGATATGTAGACGGGGTTGCCGCCCATGAGGAGTCTATCGTCCAGTATATGAAGGATTACGATATCAGCTTCCGGATCCTGGAGGAGCCTCTGATGGTCGCCGGGATAGGGGTGGCCTTTGCGAAAGAGGACGACCGGGGGATCTGCGAGGAGATGGACCGGACCCTGGAAGAAATGCGGCAGGACGGCACATCCCTGAAAATCATCGGAAAATATCTGGATGATCCGGAAAAATATCTGGAGGTGGATGATCTTGGATATTAAAGGAGGGGCAAAAGAAAAACAGATCCAGACGATCGGCGGCCTGCTGGGACTTTGCGTGGCCCTGATCGCCCTGATCTATACCTTTCACGCCCAAAAAGCGGACGCGGAAAAAAGACTGGTGGAGATCGTAAACTATGTCAAGGTGCAATGCTCCACCTACACCCACTTCAATGAGTCTTCGGAATCCAAGAGCCTCCTCCGGTCAATCGAAAGCGCCAGGCAGATGAGCACAAATATCAACATAGAGATCGAAAACGGCGGACAGCTCAGCCGGGAGTTTCTGAAGAAAAATCTGCAAACCCTCTGGGTGAACGGGATCCTTGTGCTGGACGGGGAGGGAAAGACGGACTGCGAATACAGCATGGATGAATCCCTCACCGAGGAAATTACGGACTATCTGCAAAAAGACATTATCATGGATTTTACCGGATATAGGGAAAGAAGCTATTCGGAGCGGCTTTCCAGGGAGGACGGGTCCTATATCGACATTGCGGCCTGCGCCAGAAAGGACGCCCCCGGCATCGTGGCGATTTATTATGATACATCCCCGGAATTTACCAGAAACTATACCCTGACGGTGCAGAGCCTATTGAATGGCTACAGTACCCAGAAAGACGGAACGATTCTTGTGGCGGATCAGGGGGTGGTCGTTGCCAGCAACGATGAGAGTCTGCTTGGCCAGAATACCGCGGACAACCAGGTGGTTCAGGCCATGAAGAAGCACACGGACAGCCAGCACATTTTTCACCTGAGAAAGGATGGGGCCGGATGCTACGGGATCATGCTGAAGCAGCGGGACTACTACATCTATGCCTATCTGACGGATACGGAAGTGTTCCACGATCTGCCCCTGCGTGCAGCAGGCGCTGCCCTTCTTTATTTTCTGATATTCAGTATATTCTGGCTCTGGGTGCACAGGACTAATCTGGCCCACCAGAAGCTGGAACAGGAAAAGGAGGAGCAGTACAAAGCAGAGCTTCTGAGATCGGCAAAAAAAGCGGAGGCTGCCAACGAGGCCAAAACCGAGTTCCTCCAGCGTATGAGCCATGACATCCGGACGCCGATCAATGGGATCTGCGGCATGATCGACGTGGCTGACCATTACGCGGCGGATATAGAGAAGCAGACGGAGTGCAGGAGAAAGATCAAAGAGGCCTCCCATCTGCTGCTGGAGCTGATCAACGAAGTCCTGGACATGAGCAAGCTGGAATCGGAGGAAGTGGTCCTGGAAGAGGTCCCCTTTGATCTGAGCAGCATTTCTGAGGAAGTGCTGGTTGTGGTCGAGCAGATGGCCGCGGAGCAGAATATCCGGGTCACCTTGGAGAAGAAAGGGATCGTTCACCGGAAGCTCATCGGAAGCCCGGGCCATGTGAAACGGGTGATGATGAATATCCTGTCCAACGCGGTGAAGTATAACAAGGAAAACGGACAAATCTATATGAGCTGCCAGGAGCTCCCATCCCAGCGGACAGATATAGCCACAATGGAATTCGTCTGCCGGGATACGGGGATCGGGATGTCCGAGGCGTTCCAGAAACGTATTTTTGAGCCCTTTGCACAGGAGGATTCCGGCAGCCGCACAAAATACGCGGGAACAGGCCTGGGAATGCCGATCACCAAGAAGCTGATCGAGAAAATGGGAGGAACTATCACCTTCGAAAGTAAAAAAGGTGTGGGGACTACCTTTGTGATCAGGATCCCGTTTCAAATCGATCAGGATGGGAACAAGCGGGAGGAGCAGAAGGATACACCGGAGAAGTCTATCCAGGGCCTCCATATTCTTCTGGCGGAAGACAATGGGCTGAATATGGAAATCGCGGAATTTGTGCTCCAGAATGAGGGGGCCGTCGTGACCAAGGCGTGGAATGGCCGGGAAGCCCTGGATATATTCGAAAAAAGCGGCCCCGGTGAATTTGACGTGATCCTGATGGACATCATGATGCCGGTCATGAACGGCTACGAGGCCACCAGAATGATCCGCTCTCTGGACAGAGAGGACGCAAAGAAAATTCCCATCATCGCAATGACGGCCAACGCCTTCTCGGAGGACAGGCTGAGAGCAAAAGAGACGGGAATGGACGAGCATATCCCAAAGCCCATCGATACAAAAATGCTGATAAAGGTCATCTGCGAATTGGTGGAGCGGTGAAAACGAGTTTGGACGCATATCCCAAAATCCCTCACACTTCTCAGTTGGTGTGAGGGATTTTCATAGTGACAAATTCCGGTTTTCTGCTTGTAATCTGTCGTGCCTTGTCCTTTTGTCAACCCCGCCGCTTTTCACAGCCGCAGTCCCTTGATGTCCTTGATGCGGGACAGGATCATATTACAGCACAATACTTACAAAACAAAGTTTTCAACTTACGATACGGAGGCGCACCATGAACCGTGATTTGACGAAGGGGCCTGTTACCAGGTCTATGCTGCTGTTTGCCATCCCCATGATCCTGGGGGATCTATTGCAGCAGTGCTATAACATTGCCGACACGCTGATCGTGGGGCAATTCCTGGGCCGGAACGCCCTTGCGGCCGTGGGCTCTGCCTTTACGCTGATGACCTTCCTGACCTCCATTATCCTTGGCCTGTGTATGGGCAGCGGGGCGCTGTTCTCCATGCGCTTTGGCCAGCGGGATGAGAAGGCTCTTTGCGAGAATCTCTGCGCGTCCTTTTTCTTTATTGCCTTGGTCACCCTGCTGCTGAACGTCCTGTCCTTTGCCTGCCTGGATGGACTGCGGGCATTTCTCCGGGTCCCTGCCGAGGTGTGGGGGGATATGCGCCGGTACCTGCTCGTCATTTTTATGGGCATTCCCGCTGTTTTTCTGTATAACTACTTTGCCTCTTTCCTGCGGGCCATCGGCAATTCCGTGATTCCTCTGGCCTTTTTGGCTGTTTCCGCCCTGCTGAATATTGTCCTGGATCTCTGGTTTGTGATCGGGCTGGACCGGGGCGTGGCCGGAGCCGCGGAGGCAACGGTGATTGCCCAGTACCTTTCGGGCGTCGGCATTGCCGCCTACACGCTGATGCGCTTCCCCCAGGCCCGTTCCCTGTGGAAGGTCCGGTTCCTGCGGCGGGAGCGGGTCCGTGAGATCGTCTCCTTCTCTACACTGACCTGTGTGCAGCAATCGGTCATGAACCTCGGCATCCTTATGGTCCAGGGCCTTGTCAACAGCTTTGGCTCCGTGGTGATGGCGGCCTTTGCCGCCGCTGTGAAAATCGATGCTTTTGCCTATATGCCGGTGCAGGACTTCGGCAACGCCTTTTCCACATACATCGCCCAGAACTATGGGGCGAAGGAACGGGGGCGGATCCGTGCCGGGCTCAAAAGCGCTGTGTGCATTTCCATGGCCTTCTGCATCGTCATATCCATGCTGGTGTTCGCCTTTGCCAGACCCCTTATGGGGCTGTTTGTGGATGCCGGAGAGAGGGAGGTCATTCTGGAAGGCGTGGGGTATCTTCGCATTGAGGGGGCGTTTTACTGCGGCATCGGATGCCTGTTCTTGCTCTATGGGCTTTACCGCGCCCTGGGAAAGCCGGGCATGAGCGTTGTTCTGACCGTCATCTCCCTGGGGACCCGTGTGGCCCTGGCCTATCTGCTGTCCGCGATCCCCACTGTGGGTGTCACCGGCATCTGGTGGTCGGTTCCCATCGGCTGGGGCCTGGCGGATCTGGTGGGTTTCCTCTACTACAAAGCCAAAAAGAAGGAGCTGCTTGAACTGTAGCATAGGGGAGCGTCTGGAGGAGCTGACCGCCCAGCTGACGCATATCGCCGGCTGAGAGTAAGCGGTAAGCCCCCGGGGGGATGGCCCATTGGCGATACTCTGCACCACCGGCTTTGCCGGTGGATGTGTTTTTCTTGACTTTTCCCGTTTTTCCTGTATAATCTGGGAATAATGCGAATTTTTTTAGAAAAAGGAGAAGTGCCCGTGGAAAAACAGCAAAGCAGATCCGCTGCCATCTCTCTGGCGGTGATCGCCTTCGTGATTCTGGTCGCCATTGGTCTGGTGGTGGAGCTTATCCGGTTGTATGCCCCTGGGGTCTGGGCGGCATTTTCCAGCGGCAACGGCAACGCCCTGGAGGCTTGCTTTGAGGGGGAGGGGAGGGCCTACAGCGCCTGCCTCCTTTGGTTGCTGTCCTTCGTGCAGGTGGTGTCGATTGTTCTGCCCTCCCTTCCCATTCAGCTGGTGGCGGGCATCGTCCTGGGGCCCTGGATCGGCACCGCCGTGTGCCTGTCGGCGGGGATCCTGTCCCATATGACGGTATTTGCCCTGGGAAAGCGGGCGAAAAAGCTGCTGAACACCGTTGCCGTGACCAATCCCAAGCTGGGAAAGCTTATGAACGTCCTCTCCGTCAGCCGGAACCGGACCTATGTGACGGTGATGGTCCTGCTGGCACCGGGTCTGCCCAACGGCATCATCCCCTACGCCGCCGCCAATTCCGGCATTGTGGCCAAGGCCTATCTGTTGGCCCTGTGTGTGGCCCTGCCTCTGCCGACACTGATCACCTGTGCCGCCGGAAAGGGCATCCTGGCCGGAGACTGGCTGATCAGCGTGATCATGCTGGGAGCCCTCTACGCCATTGTAGGCGTTCTCTTTGTCAACCGGGACCGGCTGCCGGACAAGGTCCGCGCTCTGGTGAAAAGCAGATAAAACCCTCTCCTTACGAGAGGGTGGACCGGGCACAGCCCGGGACGGGAGTGGGGCGGTAGGAAGAACCAAGTGCCTACTGCCCCTCATCCGTCTCGGCTGCGCCGAGCCACCTTCCCCCAGGGGAAGGTTTTTTCTTTTTACAAACCCTCGGAATCCTTTACACAGAAATTACCTTCTTACGATTTCCTCCTTTACACGGCAGGGGTAAGATATGGCCGTAAACAAAAACAAGACATCAATGGAGGAAATTGAAAATGAAATTCCAAAAAGCAATTGCGATTGCCCTTTCTGTGGCAGCGCTGCTGACCATGACCGCCTGCGGCTCCACCAGCGAGCCTGCCGCCACCACCGCCGCAGCCACTGAGGCTGCTGCCACTGCTGAGCAGACCACCGAGGCTCCCAAGAGCCTTTCCGGTACTGTCTCTCTGGCTGGCTCCACTTCCATGCAGAAGCTCTGCGAGGCCATGATCGAGAGCTTCTCCGAGGAGTATCCGGACGTCACCGTCACCGCTGAGTATACCGGCTCCGGCGCGGGCCTGGAGGCTGTGGCCGCCGGAAAGACCGACATCGGCAACTCTTCCCGGGCTCTGAAGGACAGCGAGAAAGCTGCCGGTGTGGAGGAGAACATTGTGGCCATCGACGGGATCGCCGTCATTGCCAACAAGGCCGGTAAGGTCCTGGATCTGACCACCGAGCAGCTCAGCGACATCTATACCGGCAAGACCACCAACTGGAAGGATCTGGGCGGCGATGACGAGGCCATCGTGGTCATCGGCCGTGAGGCCGGCTCCGGCACCCGGGGCGCTTTCGAAGAGCTGCTGAAGATCGAGGACAAGTGCGCCTACGCCCAGGAGCTGGATTCCACCGGCGGTGTTCTGGCGAAGGTTGCCGCCACTCCCGGCTCCATCGGTTACGTATCCCTGGACGTGGTGGACGATACCGTTACCGCCCTGTCCCTGAATGGTGTGGCTCCCACTGAGGAAAACATTGTGGCCGGTTCCTACACCCTGTCCCGTCCCTTCGTTATGGCCACCAAGGGCGCCATTGACGCACAGAGCGACGCCGTGAAGACCTGGTTCAGCTATGTGGATTCCGATGCCGGCAAGACTGTCATCACCGGTCTGGGCCTGATCCTGCCCCAGTAAATGAACAGAGTACCCGAGGGCCATCCGGGCCACAAAGCCTTCACCGCGGAGGCTGTGGCCCGGGCCCTCCTTTTGATATGCGCGGTGGCCGCAATATTCGCGGTATGTGCCATCACCTTTTATATGTTCGCCAAGGGACTGCCTGCCCTGGGCAAAGTGGGCGTGACGGAGCTGCTCTTCGGCACCAAGTGGAAGCCTACGGCGGCGGAGCCTCAGTTCGGCATTGCCTACATCATCCTGTCCTCCATCGTTGGTACGGCCTTCAGTGTGCTGCTGGGTGTGCCTGTAGGGCTTATGACCGCCGTATTCCTGACGGAGGTGTCCGGGAGACGGATGGCGGCGGTTGTCCAGCCGGCGGTGGAGCTGCTGGCGGCCATTCCCTCGGTCATCTACGGACTGGTTGGCATGATGGTCCTGAATCCGGCCATGTATAAGCTGGAGAAGCTGGTCTTTGCCGGGAGCAGCACCCATCAGTTTACCGGCGGCGCCAACGTACTCAGCGCCGTCATAGTTCTGGCGATCATGATCCTGCCTACGGTGATCTCCGTCAGCGCCTCTTCGTTGCGGGCGGTGCCGGACTCTATGCGGGCAGCCTCCCTGGCCCTGGGGGCCAGCAAGATGCAGACCGTGTTCCGGGTGACCATCCCCGCTGCCAGATCCGGTATCCTCACCGGCGTGGTGCTGGGCATTGGCCGGGCCCTGGGCGAGGCCATGGCCATCAATATGGTGGCCGGCGGCTCTGTGAACCTGCCCCTGCCCTTCAATTCCGTCCGGTTCCTCACCACCCAGCTGGTCAGTGAGATGAGCTACGCCGAGGGCACCCACCGGCAGGTGCTGTTTACCGTGGGCCTGGTATTGTACCTCTTCATCCTGGCGGTGAACCTGGTGCTGCTGAAACTGAGAAAGAAGGGAGCGGAAAAGGAATGAATGACTCTCTGACTGCAAAGCGGGCCCGTCCGGCGGACGTGCTGGCTTATGGAGCGATCTACCTGTGCGCCTTCTTTTCCGTGGCCCTTCTGGCGGTGCTTCTGGGCTATGTGTTGGTCCGGGGCATCGGCGTGATCAACTGGCAGTTCCTGACCACGGTGACCTCGGTGCTGAAGGGCACGGTAGGCATTGCGGGCAACCTTTTGAACACGCTTTTGATCGTGGTGTTGACCATGCTCATCGCCACCCCTCTGGGTGTAGGCGCGGCGGTGTATCTGAATGAATACGCCCGGCCCGGCAAGCTGGTGTCTGCCATCGAGTTTGCCACGGAGACCCTCTCCGGCATTCCCTCCATTATCTTCGGACTCTTTGGCTCTATGTTCTTTGGTGAGACCCTTGGTCTGGGCTACTCCCTGCTGACAGGCGCCCTGACCCTGATCCTCATGGTCCTGCCGCTGCTGACCCGGAACACCCAGGAGGCCCTGAAAACCGTGCCGGACAGCTACCGGTCCGGTGCCTTGGGACTGGGGGCGGGAAAGTGGTACATGATCCGCACCGTCCTGCTTCCCAGCGCAACCCCCGGCATTCTCACCGGTGCCATCCTGGCCATCGGCCGGATCGTAGGGGAGTCTGCCGCCCTGCTCTTCACCGCCGGAAGCGCCAAGGCCCTGCCAAAGACCTTCGCCAAGCTCCTGGAAAAGATCTTCCATTCCGGCGGCACCCTGACCATTCAGCTCTACCTCAGCGCCACGGCGGACGGCGACTTCTCCACGGCCTTCGGTATTGCGGTGGTGCTGCTGGTGCTGGTGCTGTGCATCAATCTGACGGCGAAGAAGCTGGCCTCCAAACTGGACCCAACAAGGAGAAAATAAGATGGATACTGAAACAAAAATCTGCGTTCGGGGCCTGAACCTGTACTATGGGTCCAATCACGCCCTGAAAAATATCAATATGGATATCCCTGCCGGAGCCGTCACCGCCTTCATCGGCCCCTCCGGCTGCGGCAAGTCCACCTTTCTGAAGACCCTGAACCGGATGAACGATCTGGTGCCCGGTGTCCGCATCGAGGGAGAGGTGCTGCTGGACGGGCAGGAAATCTACGGTCCCAATGTGGATACCATTGCCCTGCGGCAGAAGGTGGGCATGGTCTTCCAGCAGCCCAACCCCTTCCCCATGAGCATCTACGACAATGTGGCCTACGGTCCCAGAGTCCATGGCATCCGCGGCAAGGAAAAGCTGGACGACATTGTGGAGGAGAGCCTCCAGGGTGCCGCCATTTGGGAGGAAGTCAAGGACCGGCTGAAAAAGTCCGCTCTGGGCCTCTCCGGCGGCCAGCAGCAGCGGCTTTGCATTGCCCGGGCTCTGGCGGTCCAGCCGGAGGTGCTGCTGATGGACGAGCCCACATCCGCTCTGGACCCCATCTCTACGGCGAAGATCGAGGACCTGATGGAATCCCTGAAGAAGAAGTACACGGTGGTGGTGGTCACCCACAATATGCAGCAGGCCACCCGTGTTTCGGACTACACCGCCTTCTTCCTGCTGGGAGACCTGATCGAATTCGGCGAAACAAAACAGGTCTTCTCCTATCCGAGACAGAAGAAGACCGAGGACTATATCACGGGGAGATTTGGCTGATGAGACTGAAATTTGACGAACAACTGAAGCAGTTGGGGGAAGAAATGACCCACATGGGCAGCATGATCGAGCAGGCCATCCAGGACGCGGTCCAGGCTCTGCTGAATCACGATGTGAAGACCGCCCAACGGATCATGAAGGAAGACGACCTGGTGGACCAGGAACAGAAGAAGATCGAAAACCTCTGCTTCCAGCTCCTGATCCAGCAGCAGCCTGTGGCCCGGGACCTGCGGACCATCACCGCCGCCATGAAAATGGTGACGGACATGGAGCGCATCGGCGACCACGCCGCGGATATCTCCGAGCTGACCATTGCCATTGCCAACGTGCCCTGCCGGCTTCCGGGGGAGAACATCAAGAAGATGGCGGCGGAGACCATGGTCATGCTGGTGGATGCTGTGGATAGTTATGTAAACAAAGACATTGAAAAGGCCCACGCCGTCATTGTCCATGACGACATTGTGGACGACTACTTTGTCAAGGTAAAAGCGGACCTCATTGAGGTCATCCGGCAGAATCCGGAATACGGCGAATACGCCGCGGACCTGCTGCTGGTCAACAAATATCTGGAGCGCATCGGCGATCATGCCACCAACATTGCCGAGTGGGTGATCTTTGCGCTGAACAACAAGGGGGAAAGATGATTGAAAATAGATTTTAATCAGAAAAAAGGCTTTATCTGTGATATGGATGGTGTGCTCTACCATGGCAACCGGGTGCTTCCCGGGGCGGTGGAGTTCATCCAGTGGCTCCAGAGGGAGAAGAAGGACTATCTGTTTCTCACCAACAACAGCGGCATGACCCCCAGAGAACTGGGCCAGAAGCTGGAACGGATGGGACTGAAGGTGCCGGAGGAGCACTTCTATACCAGCGCTCTGGCCACCGCTGAATTTTTGAAAGCCCAGGCTCCGGGCTGCTCCGCCTTTGTCATCGGTGAGGCGGGACTGCTGAATGCCCTGTATGACGCGGGCATCACCATGAATGATGTGAACCCGGAGTATGTGGTCATCGGCGAGGGCCGGACCTACTCTCTGGATACCCTGACCAGGGCAGTGAACCTGGTGCTGGGGGGTGCCAAGCTCATCGGAGCCAACTCCGATGTGTCCGGCAATATTGAGTGCGGCATCGCCCCGGCCTGCCGGGCCCTTATTGCCCCGGTAGAGATGGCTACCGGCAAGCAGGCCTATTTCTGCGGAAAACCCAACCCGCTGATGATGCGCACGGGTCTGCGGCTGCTGGGCTGCCACTCCGAGGAGGCGGTGGTCATCGGTGACCGGATGGATACGGACATCATTGCCGGTACGGAAAGCGGCATCGATACGGTGCTGGTCCTCTCCGGTGTGTCAGACAGAGACACGCCGAAGGCTTTTGCCTACCAGCCCACCATGATCCTGAACGGAGTAGGGGACATCAGCAAGGCAGCAGGGAGCGGTAAGGTGTGAACTTGTAAAAAGGGGCTGTCTCACCTCTGTCCACCTCGTCGTCACAAAGAAGGAGTATATCTCAACAGCCCTGTATTTGATTTTGACATCAAATACAGGGCAAGTGACAAAGGGAAACGCCTGCCGCGTGGTGCGACAGGCGTTTGAAGTCGTAATTATAATTTCATTGCAGCAATTGAGATGGGCATACCAATGCTACGTTACCTTCCCTCTGTATTTTTCAGATAAATGGTACTTCTCGCTGCACCTGTTTTTCTCAGCCATTCTTTTTCAATCATCGACTGCAAAATAACCCGTGCCCGGCGCTCCTTTACATTCAGAAGTCCCATCACTTTATTGGTTGTTACAGAACCATTTTCCAGCACATATTCGTAAATGCGCCGTTCCTGTTCACTATCCGGCACTTTATCGGCGCTATCCGGCACTTTATCGGCATTGTTGAAACCATTCGTGTCACGATTCAGGCGGTTGGTATCATTGATTCCACCGCGATAGATGTTGATACGCAGATCAACCTCGCCGCCAATAAACTCCGGTTCCCGCAGCCCGGCGGCCTTTACCTTCCCAATAATTCTCGGAATACCGCTGCCCCAGTGCTCAATCAGATTCATATAGGAAAACGCATAGGCCAAAGCCTCATTCCGAATCTGAGAGTAGCCCTCTTTCATGCGGTCCAACGTTTGTCCCATGGGGAGTTTTCCCGGAGAAGTGATTTCCAGCCGATCATCATAAATGGCAATTTGAATATTTCCGTGATCCAGATAGCTGCGATGCACCGCCGCATTGATAATCAACTCACGGATGGCATCCGGCGGAATTTCATAAACATCCTGGCGGTAAATTCCTACAATCGTTGCACCCAGATGAATGTTTCGTAATACAAATTGAAATGCTTCCTCAATCTGTTCCCAGATCGGACCGGTATATTCTCGGCGGTCAACAAAAACTTCCTTTGTTGTTCCCTTGAAGACACCACATTGTGTAGCCACTGGGAGCGCTCCGCATCCTGTCAGAATGGCATACGCATTGGACGGGTAATCCTTCCCATCACGCTCAATCAGCACACCCCAGGAGCGAAGCTGCTGCCTGCCTACCTCTTTGATGGATACCTTTTGCTCTTCGCTGTGGGCGTTCTTGATGGCCTGTTCTTTCATGGCCTTACACAGGGCATCAATATCCGCATCCGTAATGCGAAGCCCCGCACACAGAGCCTGATCGAAATAGCGGTTGCTGCCTTCAAACATCAGCTCTTTGATCATGTATTCGTCGGCCAGGCGGGTGGTTCCGGCAACACGGACATATACGCCGCCTTCTCTGCCCAATGCTTTGATATAATAGGGGCGCTGTCTGCCTTCGGAGACTTCGACCACAATCACAGTTTTTCCATCAATGGTCTGCAAAGTAATATCCGGTATAATGGCTGGTTCACAGCTATCCGACACGGCATTTGCAATGGCATCCATGGTTTTGAATACATCTTCCTTACCAAAGCCGATTACTTCTCTGGTTTTATCCGCAATTCCGAAAATGATTTTGCCGCCGGTCCCATTGGAAAAGGCAACTACGGACTTCATGTATTTGATACTTCTTTCCGGAAGGTTTTCTTTGAACTCTACATTCTTGGATTCCCCTGCGAGAATTTCTTCTATGGTCATGATAGCACCTCCAGTTCACTTCCTTTTGGTATTTATTATATCAAAGATCCATTTAGATTTCTACCTGTTTGGAAGAAAAGTGTAAGCACCGCGATTAGTTAAAACGGGAAACCGGGACATTGTGATCGCCACGCCCCGGTTTTTTCCTGCGCACCCATCTTCGTTCACGGAAACTGACTTGTTTTTCTCCCTGTGACCCGCTATAATAAGAACCCAATACAAAGGAAATGAGGCGAGCATGTTGCAGACACGGGAAAGTGAAGTTGTGGCCAGCGTGCATCAGATATTGGATCAGGTGCGGCGGGTGGTGGCCGGAAAGGATGAGGCGCTGCTGTGGGTATTGGCGGCGCTGCTCTCCGGGGGGCATATCCTATTGGAGGATGTGCCCGGTGTGGGCAAGACCACCATGGCGCTGTCCTTTGCCCGGGCGCTGGATCTGGAATACGGCCGGGTCCAGTTTACGCCGGATGTGCTTCCCTCGGATGTAACGGGCTACTCGGTGCCTGACGGAGGGGGGAATATGACCTACCGGCCCGGCGGAATTTTATGTAACCTGTTTCTGGCGGACGAGCTGAACCGGGCCACCTCCCGGACCCAGTCCGCCCTTTTGGAAGCCATGGAGGAGGGACAGGTGACGGTGGACGGGGTGAGCCACCCCCTCCCCCAGCCCTTTATTGTCATCGCCACCCAGAATCCCACCGGGGCGGCGGGGACCCAGCTGCTGCCGGACAGCCAGGTGGACCGGTTCGCCCTGCGGCTCCGGCTGGGCTATCCTGCCCCCAAAGACGAGGCGGCTATGATCAAAAACCGCCAGGGGGGCAATCCCTTGCAGGATGTGCGCCCGGTCCTCACCCGGGCCAAGTTCTTGGAGCTGCGTCAGAGGGTGGAGGAAACCTTTTTGAGTGACAGCGTCATCGACTACATTGTGGCGCTGAGTGATGCCACCCGGAGGCAGGAGCTGCTGGCCCGGGGAGCCAGTCCCAGAGCCACCCTCTCCGTGGCGGCAATGACCAAGTCCATTGCCCAGCTCCGGGGCCGGGACTATGTGGTGCCCGGGGATGTGAAGGAGGTCTTCATCCCCACGCTGGCCCACCGGATGATCCTGACGGGCCGGGCGGAGAGCCAGGGAAAGACTGCGGAGCAGATCCTGAAGGCTGTGCTGGATGGGACCCCCGCCCCCCGGCTGCGCTGATGCGGCGGCTGGCGTATCTGGCCGCGGTGGTGGGCTGCGGCCTTGGCTATCTGACCTTTGGCCGGTGGCTGCTGTGGCTGCTCCTGCTGGGGCTGCTGGCCCTGCCGGTGGTGTCGCTGGTGCTGAGCATCCCCGCCCTGCGCTCCATCCGCCTGGGCGTGGCGGGGCCGGACCGGGTGAAGGTAGGGGAGAAGGCGGAGCTTCTGCTCATGGGCAGCTGCGATATGCCCATGCCGCCCTTTCGGGGGCGGATCTTCCTCCGGGACCTGCGGACCGGGGAGAAGCGGCCATACCAGGAGGAAACGGGGTTCATCCCCAAAAACTGCGGCGGCTACGCGGTGGAAATCGAAAAGGCCCGGATCCTGGATTATTTGGGCCTGTTTTCCTTCCCTGCCCGGAGGAGACGCAATGGGCGGCTTCTGGTGCCCCCTGTAAAGTGTCCTCTGGATAGGCTGCCGGAGGAGCTGGATCTGCCGCCGCTGCGGTGGAAGCCCAGCACCCAGCGGCTGGGGGAGAATCACGAGCTTCGGCCCTACCGGCCTGGGGACAGCCTGAACACCGTCCACTGGAAGCTCTCCGCCAAGATGGGGGCTCTGACGGTCCGGGAGGCCATGGAGCCCCAGAAGCGGACCGCCTGCCTGACCCTGAACCTTTGGGGCAGCCCCCAGGAGCTGGACAAAAGGCTGGGGCAGCTGCTGTGGCTGGGGGCGTACCTCCTTGAAAGAGACATGGATCCGCTGATCCTCTGTATGACAGGGGAGGGGCCTGTCCGCCTGGAGCCCCACAGCGAAAAGGAGCTGGAACAGGCTGTGGAGAGCCTTCTGTGCCTGCCTCAGTGCGAAAGCGCCGCCCTTCCCGAGCCTGTAGGGGCCAGCTGGCATTATTGCCTGGGAGGCGGCGTATGAAGAAACGAATTTGGGATATCCTCTGGGCGGTGTCCGGAGGGCTGATCCTGAGCCTTGCGGTGATCCGCTGCTACGGCACCGTTTACGGCATGGAGATCCCCTGGGTGACCCTGCTTCGGTGCCTTTTGGTGGCAGGCGTACTGGCGGGACTCCTGCTGCCGCCCCGGCGGGGGACGGAGATCGTCCTCTGCCTCAGCGCTGTGGTCCTGGGCTATCTGCTGCGGCTGCCCCAGACCCTGAGCCAGCTGAAAAGCCTGCTGGTCTATGCCAGCGTCAGCTTGCATGAAGTATACCACTGGGGCTACTTCATTTTCCCGGGGCACACTCCGGGAACGGTGGAGATCCCTGTGGCGGTCTATGGGTCGGCGGTGCTGCTGAGCTTTGCCCGGTGCGTCATCCGGCGCCGGGGGCCGGTGCTGCCCCTGCTGCTGACGGTGCCGGTGCTGATCCTCTGTGTGCTGATCCCCAATGTGGAGCCCAATCCCTGGGATGTCTTTGCCATTCTGGCGACCCTGGGCCTGCTGATCCTTACCTCCGGCACCCGAAAGAACAGCGCCATCCAGGGAAGAATGCTGACGGCTATGGCAGCGGTGCCGGTGCTGCTGACGGCCCTGCTGCTGGTTCTGCTGAATCCCCAGGAGGACTACCGGGACCGGTCCGCCATCTGGCGGGAGCGGCTTATGGAAAAGGCGGACTTTACCCTGAAAATCAGCCCCTCCTTCACCTTTACGCCTCAGGTTTCCATGGAAGCGGACCTGGCGGCGCTGAAGGGTGGGGAAAAGCAGCGGCTGCCTATCCTGACCTTCACCGCCCCTCAGGACGGCACCGTATACCTTCGGGGCCAGGATTTTGACACCTATACAGGGAAGGCCTGGACCTCCGACCCGGAGCGGTCCGAGAATTTTGACGGCTGGGGGGAGGAGGCGGGAGAAATCACCCTGCGGACCTTCGCCGTGCAGAATGTGGTCTATCTGCCCTATTACCCGGGGACGGGGACCATCCTGACCGGCGGCGTCCTGGAAAATGCCGGCGGCGTGACCGCCTATACCTTCCCCGTCTATTCCAGGGGCAGCGCCATGACTGCCGAGGCGCTGCAAGCCTATCTTCGTCTGCCGGACAGCACCCGGGATTGGGCCCGGGAATACCTGAATGGGGTAACGGATCCTCAGACCATTGGGGACATGGTCCGGGAGAGCGGGCTGTACGACTTATCTACCCCGCAAATGCCGGAGGGGGAGCAGGACTTTGCCCGGTGGTTCCTGGAGGAATCAGACCGGGGCTTCTGCGTCCACTTTGCCACGGCTTCCACGGTGCTTCTCCGGGCGGCGGGGATCCCGGCGAGATATGTCACCGGCTTCTGCAAGGAGGCCCAGGCAGGCAAATCCGCCACGGTCACCACCCTGGATGCCCACGCCTGGGCGGAATACTACGACGGGGCAGAGGGCAGCTGGAAAATCCTGGAATCCACAGCCTCCCGGACCGCTGCCCAAGGGGCCGCCCAGCCCCGGGAGCCGGGGACAGGAACGGAAACTCACCCCAATGCCGGGGGAACCACCCCCGGAGAGCCCGCTCCGGGCCCGTCTGCCCGGAAACCGGTGAGCCATTGGCTTCTGATTCTCCCTGGGCTGGTGCTGCTCCTGCTGTTCCGCCGGTATGTGCTCCTGCTGCTTCGCCGGGAGGCCATCCGCCGGGCGGATACCAAAAAGCGGGCCCTGCTCTACTGGCGCCGGGCAGAAGATCTATCCAAGGCCCTGGGCCGGGAGATCCCCGGCGGCCTTCTGGAATTGGCCCAGCGGGCCAAATTCAGCGCCCACCGCATTACAGCCATGGACCTGGTGCCCTTTCAGGACTATATCCGAAGCTGCTGCCAGGAGCTGAAAACAGCCCCCTGGTGGAGGAGGCTGCTGGATCAGCTCTGGTTCATCAGATACTGATTAAAGGAGAAAAAATTATGGAAGAAAAATTCATCGCCGCCTGGCTTGCCGCCCGGCAGCAGGCCCAGGCTCTGGGCATCCGCCTGCGGCCTGTAGAAAAAGAGGATATGCTGGCTTCCGCCCACCGCCAACTCACCGGGAACCGGTGCAGTGATGGCTTCGGCCAGCTGGAAACCAAAGGCCGCCTGGATCTGAGCCTGGAAGCACTGGCCGTGGACAAGCGCTTTACCGGCCTCTTTTCCGATGAGGAGGCCAATCAAGCCTTGACCCGTCTGCTGGAGACCGGGTATTTCCGATAAAAGGCAACGCCGATCCCGTTTTGGGATCGGCGTTTTATATGCGGCGCTTAGAACGCGCACTTCTTCGCGATATAATCCTTCAGCTCGCTGATGGGAATCCGGACTTGCTCCATGGTATCCCGGTCACGGACGGTGACGCAATTGTCGGCGGGGGTATTCTCGTCGCCTACGGTCTGGAAGTCTACGGTGACGCACAGAGGGGTGCCGATCTCGTCTTCCCGGCGGTAGCGCTTGCCGATGGAACCGGCATCGTCAAAGTCTACCATGAAGTCCTTTTGCAGCATGTGGTAGATTTCCTCGGCCTTGGGGCTCAGCTTCTTGCTCAGGGGCAGGACGGCGGCCTTGAAAGGAGCCAAAGCGGGGTGCAGGTGCAGCACGGTGCGGATATCCGGGTTGCCCTTCTTGTCCTGACCAACGACTTCCTCGTCGTAGGCCTCGCACAGGAAGGCCAGGGCCACACGGTCACAGCCCAGGCTGGGCTCAATGACGTAGGGAATGTAGTGCTCGCCCTTTTCCTGGTCGAAGTATTCCAGGCTCTTGCCGGAGGCCTCCTGGTGGCGGCCCAGGTCGTAGTTGGTCCGGTCGGCAATGCCCCACAGCTCGCCCCAGCCGGAGCCGAAGGGGAACTGGTACTCAATGTCGGTGGTGGCACGGGAGTAGAAGGCCAGCTCGGCGGGCTCATGATCCCGCAGCCGCAGGCTCTCTTCTTTGATGCCCAGGGAGATCAGCCAGTTTTTGCAGAAGTCCTTCCAGTAGGCAAACCACTCCAGGTCGGTGCCGGGCTGGCAGAAAAACTCGCACTCCATCTGCTCAAACTCCCGGGTCCGGAAGGTGAAGTTGCCGGGGGTGATCTCGTTCCGGAAGGCCTTGCCCACCTGGCACACGCCGAAGGGCAGCTTCTTCCGGGTGGTCCGCTGAATGTTGGCGAAGTTCACGAAGATGCCCTGGGCGGTCTCAGGCCGCAGATAGACGGTGGAGGAGGAGTCCTCGGTGACGCCGATCTGGGTCTTGAACATCAGGTTGAACTTCCGGATGGGGGTGAAGTTGTGCTTGCCGCAGTTGGGGCACACGACCTCATCGTGCTCGGCAATAAACTTGTCCATCTCTTCGAAGCTCATAGCGTCTACGTTGACGCTCTTGCCGGACTCGCAGGCCTCAATGAGCTTGTCTGCCCGCTGCCGGGAGCCGCAGCCCTTGCAGTCCACCAGGGGGTCGGAGAAGTTGCCCACATGCCCGGTGGTCACCCAGGTGGTGGGATTCATGAGGATGGCGGCATCCAGGCCTACGTTGTAGTCGGACTCCTGGACGAACTTCTTCATCCAGGCCTTCTTCACGTTGTTTTTAAATTCCACACCCAAGGGGCCGTAGTCCCAGGCGTTGGCCAGTCCACCGTAAATTTCAGAGCCGGCATAGACGTAGCCTCTGTTTTTGCAGAGGTTCACGATCATGTCCAGCGTCTTTTCACTGTTTTTCATGGAGATACCCTCCCTTTCAGGTTTCAAATTCACCTCATTATATCCAACTTTCCGCAGAAAATCAAGTTAAAAAACAGTTTCCGCAGACTCACCAGCCGTCGATCCGCCTGGCCAGCTCCGGCGGGAGAAGTCCCCAGAGTCCAGTCAGTGCGCAGCTAAACCCAATTGCGAATTCTTTCGGGACTCCGGTGCAGGCCCCCAGCCAGGCACCGCCCAGCAGAATGGCAGGAAGGGTTGGCACCTGGATCAGGTACTGGATCAGCTGCCCCTTGGAAAAGGTGGGAAAGCACAGCTCCGGCATATTGTCCAGAGGCGGGTGAAATCTATGGGTGTAGGGCATGGTCAGGTGGATGAAAAAGAGGGCGACGGCCGTCATACCGAAGAGAGGCCAGTAGCCCTTCCAGATTTCCGAGGCGGAAGCGGGCCGGTCCTCACCGATCCGGGTCAGCAGCAAGGAACCTGCGCTGCCGGTCAGAAAAAGATGGTGCTCGCTCAGGGAATAGCTGTAGACTTCGACGGTCCCATCCGCAAAGTCCAGGGTGAGAACGCCGGGATCCATGGTGTAGGTGAAGGGACGCTGGGTGGATTGACCGGAGCGGGGCTCCGGATACTCCGTCCGGGCACCGGTGCCGTCCTCCAGAAACAGATAAACGCCGTCGGTCCCGTCCTCCGGGCTGTAGGCTCCAACGATCGGGTCTCTTTTTTGCGCCGTACAGCCGACGAAGAGAAGCACAAAGAAAAGGGAGAAAATGAAAAACCGGCTGCGCATCGAGGCGGCCTCCTTTTAACGGGAAATTCGGGAAATTTCATTTAGTGTAGCACAGTATTTTGGAAATGTCATCCGTTTCCACCGGATATTTGAAAAAAATCAACGTCAGCTCTTGACAAAAGAGAAAAAACATGATAAAATGCCCAAGCTGAATCACTCAGGCATGGGCTTACGCGGGTGTAGTTCAATGGTAGAACACCAGCCTTCCAAGCTGGATACGCGGGTCCGATTCCCGTCACCCGCTCCATTCAAATGCGCCAATAGCTCAGCTGGATAGAGCAACTGCCTTCTAAGCAGTAGGTCGGGGGTTCGAGTCCCTCTTGGCGTACCATTCAGCAAAGTGCATATGGTGGGTATGGCCTAGTTGGCTAAGGCGTCAGATTGTGGCTCTGAAGATCGTGGGTTCGAGTCCCATTATCCACCCCAGATAAGTTACCTGATTTGATACCATGTCAAATCAGGTAATTTCATTTATAGAGCAAGAAATAGTTGGAATTATCCAAGTAAATAAGGGTAATTCCAACTTTTCCGTTTTTCAGCACCTTGACGATTGAACCGAAATGGCCTCCAGGACGAGAAAAACACGAAATCGGGCATTTCTATCGTTCAATTACACTACATGAAACCACCTGATACGCTTCACACCATTTCCGAAATCTCCGTCCCATCCATGAAGCTGAACACAATCCGCTCATCTGCATAGATGGCAACATGGTCTATCAGGGTGTTCCACAACGCTTCATCGAAGTCTATCGGAATTTCCTCCAATTCCGTCAGCCGGAACAGAATGCCGCTGAAAACCACGGCTGTGGCTTCTATGGCTTTCTTCCGTTCCAGCAGGGATTCATAATGCCGCTTTCTTTTCTTCATACGAAAGAGCGGGTTACCACACAGTTGGCAGATACCGCCTTGGATACATCCTTCTCCCGTCAGATATATGCCTGCTTCCACAACAAATACTGGCTGCTGGTCATGGCATTTATATTGCTGCTGCATATCTGCAATTCCATGAGTACCAGCTCCATGCTTTATTACTGCAATTGGGTTCTGGGCAATTCCGTAGAATCTGGAGCCACCAAACAGCTTATGGTAAACATCATCGGACAGGCGCCAATGGGCTTTGGAATTGTGATTTTGTGGCCGCTTGTTCGTAGATTCGGGAAAAAGAAAGTGACCATCCTGGGGTTTGCCGTTGCCGCCATAGGCAGCCTGCTGGTTTCGCTGGCCGGAAACCGCATGAGCCTTGTGCTTGCCGGTCTTCTGGTCAAATCCACGGGCAGTCTGCCTACGTATGTCATGGCGTCTTATCTGGCGGATGTGCTGGATCATGTGGAACACAAAGACGGCATCCGGGCAGACGGCTTCAGCGCATCGGTCAGCAGCATGACCCAAACCATCGCCTTGGGACTGTGCCAGACCATACTGCTTGCAGGCATCAGCGCTTTCGGGTATATTCCGCCGGAATCCACCGTGCAGGTAATCACCCAGCCGGATTCCATTGTGAATTTCTTCCGGTTCTGCTTTGCTGTCATG
>URGL01000002.1 GCA_900547405.1 uncultured Eubacteriales bacterium | reverse complement strand
CTCAGGTAACGAACTGGGTGAAGCTTAAATTTGCTGCCATGAATCTGAAAAAGTACGCAAAATGGGTATGGAGGGATATATATCCTGACTGTTTTCCCTGTATTATATCGCTCGTTTCCCATTTTTCAGAACAAACCCCAGTTTTGCTTGACGCAGAACTGGGATTTGTACCACAAAAAGGAGAAAGCGTTATGCAAAGATTTATTACAGACGAAAGAACCGGTATCCAGTATCGCCGGTACTTTCTTCATCTGCGATTGCAGCGGAGAATCCTTCGGCAGCCTTTCCAAGGAGCAGCAGAAGCGGTATCTGGAAAAATACCGTCTCCCGGAACGATTCTTCCGTTCAAGAGACGGTATTGAATCTGTGCCTTATAAGCCTCAAAGCCGGGAGCGTTAAGTATTGCCCTCTCCAGCATAGAAAAACGTTACATTCCATTTGACAAATCCGCAGAATAATGTTACACTAACTGCGTTACAATACGATCAGGAGGTGACAGAATGCTGTATCGGAAGGCATATGACAGGCTGCTGGAGTGGAAAGGACAACCGAAAAGAAATGCCCTTTGCATTATGGGTGCGCGTCAGATCGGCAAGACAACCGTTATTCGTCAATTTGGTAAGGAACAGTATTCCTGTTTTGTGGAAATCAATTTTATTACCGATACCGACGCAACAAAGATATTCACCGGGAATCTGGACGCCAATACGATCATCACAAATCTGACTGCCTACACCAGAAAACCAATGATCCCCGGCAACACGTTGGTGCTTCTGGATGAAATTCAGGCGTGCCCCAACGCCAGGACCGCCATCAAGTTTCTGGTGGAGGATGGCCGCTTTGACTATATCGAATCCGGTTCCCTTTTGGGTGTCCGGCACAAAGAGGTGCGGTCCTACCCGGTGGGCTTTGAGGAACTTTATCAGATGTATCCCATGGACCTGGAAGAATATCTGTGGGCTAACGGCGTGCAAAAATCGACCATTCAGTACCTCAAGGATTGCTATGAAACGGGAACGCCGGTTACGGATGCCATTCATCAGACCATGTGCAAGCTGTTATATAGCTATATTGTGGTCGGGGGTATGCCGGATGTTGTCCAGACTTATGTAAATACACACGATATTGCCCAGGTGATTGCCCGTCAAACGGAAATATTGGAACTGTACCGGCTGGATATTGCGCAGTATGCACAGGGCAGCGAAAAGGTAAAGGTCCGCGCTATTTTTGACAGTATTCCCAGTCAGTTGAATGATAAAAAGCGAAGATTTGTGTTGACCGCATTGGACCCCAATGGCCGTCAGCTTCGCTATGCGGATAGCTTCAACTGGTTGGCCGATGCAGGCGTCGCGCTTCCCTGCTACAATGTGGAGGAGCCCCAACCACCACTCATGCTAAATGAAAAGCGAAATCTTTTCAAGTTGTTTATGGGAGATACTGGTTTGCTGTGTGCTGCCTGTATGGAAAATGTGCAGTTTGAAATTCTAAACGGTGCGCTACAGATCAATATGGGCAGCATTCTGGAAAATATGATCGCACAGCAGCTAAAGTGCAATGGATTCCAGCTGAATTATTATGACGGAAAGAAAACCGGTGAGATTGACTTTGTCATTCAAAATGGTATGGGAATCGAACTGATTGAGGCCAAATCCGGAAACGATTTCAAGGTACATTCCGCCCTGGACAGAATCCGCAAAATAGAGGGCTGGAAATTTGAAAAAGCAACCGTGCTCTGCAAAGGAAATATCGAATTCATTGATGGGGTGTGGTATTATCCTTGGTATATGGTCATGTTTATGAAAGTCCACCAACCGCCCCAAACAATGAAATACGAAATCGATCTGAGTGCATTGCAATAATCCGAACCAGAAAAAGGCATCTGTCTTCACCGGCAGATGCCCTTATTTATGCCTGAAAAACACGGGTATTTCAGGAAATCGTAAGATTTCAGGGCTTGTTCTTTATTTCAATACTGAATGTTCCCCTCCTTGCCTTTGAAAAACGGCTGACCTGGTGGTATTAGGAATTATAAAACTGCAATCAGGTCGAAAACTGTCATTTTTATAATGGTTTTCGACTTGCAAGTTCAAAACTATTGACATTGCAGGGATGCGGATTTGGTTTAGAATATTGGGGCGGGTTTCCGTACTGCTTGGGAGAGCCTCATGGAGATGCTGAAGGCGCACCCGGTAAAACGGCATTCACTTATGCGGAAAACGATGAATAATATTCATTATGGCAAGTGAAGAATATCCACACATTCACTGAATAATCCAACAGAATACTTGAATATACAGCTGATAAACGAATGTGATATACGTAATTACCATAGCGGGGCAGAAAACGCCCCACTATATTTGGATATTTTATCAATTGCATTTGTATAATATTCGCGCTATAATACAGCCATCAATCAACCCCACAGCAAAGGAGACAATGACAATGAAAAAGATCGTTAGTTTGGTTCTGGCCGCTTTGATGCTGGCCTCCGTTCTGGCCGGCTGCGGCAGCAGCTCTGCAAACACTTCCACCGGAGCAAATCCCGAAGCCACCACCGGCAGCCTGAAGGTTGTTACCGCCGGTAAGCTCACCGTGGCTACCTCTCCTGACTTCGCTCCTATGGAGTTCATGGACCCCAGCAAGGAAGGCCAGGATGCCTATATTGGCTTTGACATCACCCTGGCCAAGTACATTGCCGACTCCCTGGGCCTGGAGCTCCAGATCATGCCCATGAGCTTCGACGCCTGCCAGACCGCCGTCTACGCCGGTACCGCAGACATGGCGATCTCCGGCTTTAGCTGGACCGAAGAGCGGGCTCAGAATTACAATGTTTCCGACTACTATCATCCCGGCGACAACGAGGACGAGCAGCTGCTGATCACTCTGGCTTCCAACGGTGACAAGTATGCCACTGCCGATGGGCTCAAGGGTGCCAAGATCGGCGCACAGAACGCCTCCCTGCAGCAGTCCCTGACCACCGAGCAGCTGACCGACTCTGAGCTGGTCCTCTTCACCGACCTGGGCACCGGCGTTCTGCAGCTGAAGAACGGCGACTTCGACTGCATCGCGGTTGCCAAGGGCAATGGCGACTCCATCATTGCCAACAACCCTGAGATCGCCATGTCCGGCTTCAAGTTTGTGGTGGACGAGAAGTACACCGGCAATGTCATCCTGCTGCAAAAGGGCGCAGACGCTCTGACCGAGGCCGTCAACGCCGCCCTGGCATCCTCCAAGGACAAGTGGGACGGCTGGTACACCGATGCCAAGGCTCTGGCTGTCAACGGTGTGGAGCAGTCCTTCGATGACAACGGCAACGCAGCCGGCTAATCGAAATGAAATGTGTCATTGCGAACCAGTCCCCGGACTGGTTCGCAATGGCAGCGCTTTCCAGACTGCTCCCCTTTTCAGCGCAGCGGGAAAAGACGGCTGCTTTGAAAAGAAGAACAGAAGAAATTATCAAGATAAGCGAAAGGAATTTGAAGAACATGGATTTTAGCCTCTTTCTCCCCAATCTGGCAAACATCTGGAGCAAATATTGGCAGCTCTTCCTGTTTACCGGCCTGAAAAACACCCTGATTCTGACCACCATCTCCGTATCTCTCGGCACGGTCCTTGGCACACTGATCGCCATGATGAAGATGTCCAAGCTGAGAATTGTCCGGTTCATTGCCTCCGTGTATATCGAGGTCATCCGCGGCACACCTATTCTGCTGCAGCTGTATGTATTCTACTTCGTACTGCCCAATATCTTCACCTTCCTGAAGCTGAGCCAGTTCATGTGGGTGTCCATCTCCCTGTGTATCAACTCCTCCGCCTATGTGTCTGAGGTGATCCGTTCCGGCATCCAGGCTGTGGACAAGGGCCAGACTGAGGCCGCCCGGTCTCTGGGCCTCAGCGAGGGCCAGACTATGGTGAAGATTGTCCTGCCCCAGGCTGTGCGGAACATTCTTCCGGCTCTCGGCAATGAGTTCATCATGATGCTGAAGGAGACCTCCCTGGCCTCCACCTTCTTCCTGGGTGACATTATGACCTCCTACCTGGTGGTCAAGGGTGTGTCCTATCTGACACTGGAGCCTCTGACCATCGTCGCCATTATCTACCTGTGCGTCACCTATCCGTTGAGCAAGGTTGTGGAGAAGTTCGGCAAGAAGATGGCCAACCCCAACAGCTACGGCGCCCGGAAGAGAAACAACCTGCACACGAAAGGGAATATCTGATATGGAAATGATCAAAACGGTTGATTTACATAAGAGTTACGGTGAGCTGCACGTTCTGAAAGGCGTCAGTCAGACCATTGAAAAGAGCGAGGTCGTCTCCATCATCGGCCCCTCCGGCGGCGGTAAGAGCACCTTCCTGCGGTGCCTGAACCTGCTGGAAAAGCCGGAAAGCGGCAAGATCTACTTCGAGGGCGATGAGATCACTTGCAACCTGACCCAGGAAGAGAAGCACATGATCAAGGAGGGGAAAATGCCCAAGCCCCCCAAGGTGAACATTGATGTCCACCGGCAGAAGATGGGCATGGTTTTCCAGCACTTCAATGTCTTCCCGCACCTGACTGTGGCAAAGAACATCACCCTGGCTCCCATGATGCTCAAGGGTAAGAGCGAGGCCGAGGCCAACCAGATGGCCAAGGACCTGCTGAACCGTGTAGGCCTGCTGGATAAATATGACGAGATGCCCGGCAACCTCTCCGGCGGGCAGAAGCAGCGCCTGGCCATTGTCCGGGCTCTGGCTATGGAGCCGGACGTGATGCTCTTTGATGAGCCTACCTCCGCCCTGGACCCCGAAATGGTGGGTGAAGTGCTGGACGTTATCAAGGGCCTGGTGGAAACCGGTATGACCAGCGTCATCGTTACCCACGAGATGCGCTTTGCCCGGGAAGTATCCGACCGGGTGCTGTTTATGGCCGAGGGCAACATTCTGGAGCAGGGCAAGCCGGAGCAGATCTTCAACAATCCCACCCATCCCCGTCTCCAGGATTTCTTAAAGAAGGTGCTGTAACTTATGGATAAGCAGGAACTCTATGAGATCATCGAGCATAAGCAGGCGGAGGTCCTGGACCTCAGCGACAAGATCTGGGGCTACGCCGAGCTCTCTATGCTGGAATACAAGTCTACCGCGGCCTATGTGGAGCTGATGAAGAAAGAGGGCTTCCAGGTCACGGAAAATCTCTGCGGCATTCCCACCGCTTTCTCCGGCTCCTACGGAGAGGGAAGCCCCCGCATCGGTATTTTGGGTGAATATGATGCCCTGTCCGGCCTGTCCCAGGAAAGCGGCGCGGCCGAAAAGAAGCCCCTGGTGGAAGACGGCTGCGGCCAGGGCTGCGGACACAATCTGCTGGGCGCCGCCAGCCTGAGTGCCGCCATCGCCATCAAGGATGCGATAAAAGCCGGGAAGCTCCATGGCACCGTGATCTTCTATGGCTGCCCCGGAGAGGAAGGATGCGCCGGAAAGACCTTCATGGCCCGGGACGGTCTCTTCAAGGACCTGGATGCCGCCATCACCTGGCACCCCGGGGACACCAACGAGGTGACCACGGGCTCCAACGCCGCCTGCATGCAGTTTGTCTACGAATTTGAGGGCGTGGCGGCCCATGCCGCCGGGAATCCCTGGGAAGGCCGGTCTGCTCTGGACGGGGCCGAAATGATGAACATGGGCGTTCAGTTCCTTCGGGAGCACATGGAGCCCAAGTGCTCCGTTCACTATTCCATTGCCGATGCCGGCGGCATCTCCCCCAATGTGGTCCAGCCCAAGGCAAAGCTCATCTACATGGTCCGGGCGGAAACCGTTCGGAAGGCCAAGGCCCTTCTGGCCCGGGTCAACGACATCGCCAAGGGCGCGGCCCTTATGTCCGGCACCACCGTTACCTGGCACCAGCTGGACGGCACCGCCGACACCATCTCCAATACCATCCTGGAAGAGCTGCTGTACGAGAACCTCCAGGAGGCTCCCTTGCCGGAGTACACCCAGCAGGATTGGGATTTTGCCGAGACTCTGCGGAAGACCTATCCCTATGAGGGCCTGCCCGGGAACGGTGTGGACAGCAATCCTGTGCTGAAAAAGGAAGTGTCCAAGCTCTCTGATCAGGGCCAGAAAGCCATCAATGACTTTGTGGTGCCTTACTATCCTTCCAGCTTCTACAGCCCCGGCTCTACCGATGTAGGCGATGTGAGCTGGCTTACCCCTACGGCTCAGTTCAATGCCGCTGCCTGGCCCTCCCAGGTTCCCGGTCACAGCTGGCAGGTGGTCTCCATCGGCAAATCCGGACAGGCCCACAAGGCCCTGAAATACGCTGCCAAGGTTCTGGCGGGTGCTGCCGCCGACCTGATGGAGAAGCCGGAGATCCTGAAAGCCGCACGGGAGGAGTTCAACGAGAACGCCGCGGCGGGGTACGATTGCCCCATTGGCCCGGAAGTAAAGCCCAGCGCGCAGTAAATATGTGTCCGCCCCAGAGATCCTGAAAAACGGGATTTCTGGGGCGGATTTTCATTAGCTTGGATAAGGCACGGTCACGTCAGTTACCCGGCCCTTTCCATCAATAATCATATTATCTGGGACCTGGCTACGACATGTGAATGTCAGATAGTATCTGGAGCCTTGCTGGATGCTTTTGTATCCTCCATTTCTTTTTACGAGCTTAATCGACCCCTGTGATCCCGATAAATTCGGTTTCAGAATTCTGATCAACAAGTCCTCCATCCAGCCACAAATGATACACGCCTAAATCTTTTTCAAAGAAAATGTGGTAATACTCATGACGGGAATTTTCGTCGTCCTGTACACATAGATGAATATCCACAATAGGATGTTTATCGCCCCATAAAGAAGTTACCTGCTCCATTCGTTTATTTCCGTAGAAACGTTGGCGTAAATATCGAAAGATATTTGAACTGTTTTCGTCCTTTAAGTCCTTTAGTTTCAGTTTAGTTATCTCAATACCACCGACCATTTTGCTTTTTTCTGCCTCGTAAATCGAACAATTCGAATCGGTTATGTCGGAAATAATATAGCCTTTTGGCACCTTAAGCGTAAAATCTCCTTTATCTGGGACGACTGTTTGATCAAAACACCCGCATAGGACGAAAACAGAGAGAAGCAGGAATATAGTGATTTCTTTTACATGGTAACGATGTACATCCAACATTTTATGCTCCAAATTTTACAAAGATTGATAGATATTGACAATATGTATCTTAAGGAAAATTACCGAGATGAGAACAGTAGCACTACCCACACGTCCCCGAAGCCGATGCGGTATCCAACGCATTCCCGTTGACCGTCACAGTTAAAAATTGATACTGTAATACTGCTTATCATGGAACTTCCGCACCATAGGTGTAACAGACTCCGGATCATATTGATCTTCGATACTGAATTATATTTTAAATTATCTGATAACGGTGATGTTTTTGGTGATTCTACCATCAAGTCGCAAATAGGAGGGGTTGGTGAGAGTGGGACTGCATGTTGCAATCAGATAATACTGCTGACCTGCCACAACAGTGATTTTCTGGGACTTCGTTTTGCCGTCAGCGGTGGCGGAAATGCTGCCAACGGATTCGTCAGTATCACTGTTGTAAACTGTTACAGTGTAACTGATACTATCATCAGGGTACAAACTACCATCTTTGGTGCTTCCACGTCGACCTTTAGCGGTAAGTGTAATGGTATTTTTAGATGGGATGAATTCGTCCTTGGATTTTGCTTCCTCGCGGATAGTGAACCAGTATGTTCCATCGTCTTCGATGCGTTCTTCGTGGGTAACGAAACCACCTTGATCGATAAAACCATCGTCATATGTAGCTGCTTCAGCGGAAACAGTCATGAACAGGGAAAAGGTCATGAGTGCAGCCAAGAGAACACTAAACATTCTTTTAATCACAGGTAGACCACCTTGTTACTATTTTATAGATTTTTAATGATGGAGCAAATGCTTTTAGCTTGATCAAATTCAATTTTAGATAGATCAAACCACATATCGTAGACATGCGAATTGTGGATGAATAAGACGCTATAATATTCTTTTTCAGAACTCGACTCCGAATCGGCAACAGATAAAGTATTGTACCAAATACGGTGCAAGAATCGTCCGCCTCGCCATCCGCCAATTTGACATCCGGGAAGCACAGTATCATAGTACAGCGTCATCTTTGAGCTTCCTTTATTGATGTCGGAAGGGCTTAAATCAGTCAGAGAAATGCCCCCAAAAGCTGTTTGGCTCTGGTTGAGCATTGCATATTCTGTTTCGGAGTCTTCTCGAAGAGTGATGTCACTTGGCAATGTAGAGGAAATTGTGTAAAAAATTTCCGAAGTAGAACGAGTTGAGCAACCGGTAAGAAAAACCAACAGTAAAGAAAAAAGAAAGATGAACCGTTTCAAAAAAATACCTCCAGATGCTTAAAAAAGTGCTTGGGTTACGGACAGGTTCCACTCTTTGAAACCGTATCCAGCGCATTCCCGTTGATCGTCACATCCGCGGTCAGCTTGTAGGAGCTGCCCGAACTGACTGTTTTTGTTTTGCTGAAATTCAGGTAGCCAGTCCCGGACGAACTCCAGGTTGCGATACATTTGCTTCCCTGCCAGAGCTTGGCGTTCAAGGCAATACTGTCCGTGGTTTTGTTTCCTGAAATATACACAGAGCAAGTAGCAGTTGTGCCGTCAAAACTCAGGCTGGGGTACACTCTGGAAGTTCGCGGGGAAGCTGCTTGCGCGGAAACGGGAATCAGAAGCGCAATGAGCAGCAGAATAGCGCTGATGGATTTTTTCATGATAATCACCTCCCTTCGAATCCCTTCATATACTAATACGTTCGAGGAGACTGATTTTGGACACCTGAAAATTACTTTTTTACAATATTTTTTGCGATTCGAATTAATTCAGAACTGCCGCATCGACAGGAGATGGCATAGAGCGTACCTTTAAACGAGCACGACCGGCCCCCTCTTTTTCCTATGCACCAAAAACATAGCATAGTTTTCTGAAAAATGCAAGAATACTTGTAAGTACCAGGAAAGGAAGAACGCTAAGGTATAGAACCCCCTATCCCCGGGCACCCTACCGAAGAGGTGAAGAGAATGTACTTTGGAGAGGTCACCGATCCAAATATCCGGCACATTTTCCGGGATGCCGGGGACTTTATCGTCCGTCCCCTGAAATGCGGGAAATTCACCCTCTATGCCTATGCCATTGACGGCCTGACCTCCGGGGCGGATACCTCGGAGTATGTGATAAGGCCCATTACGGATAATCTGCAGGGGGATACCATCCAGGCCCTCTATACATCGGCCCTCCGGGGGCGCGTTTATAACAGCGTGGCGGACCCCTGCCGGGACCTGGACACTGTGGCATTGAAGCTGGTCAACGGCTTCTGTGTCATTCTCTTTCCGGAGGCCGGGGCCATTGCCTTTGAGGTCAAGACCGGGGAGAAGCGGGGCATTTCTGCTCCGGAGGTGGAGAATACTGTCAAGGGGGCCAAGGACGCTTTTGTGGAGACGGTGCGGACCAACACGAGCCTGCTGCGCCGGCATCTTCGGTCCCCGGAGCTGCGGCTTTATGAGACACGGGTGGGCCGCAGGAGCCTGACCAATGTGACTGTGTGCTATGTGGAGGGCATTACGAACCCCACTCTGGTAGGGCGGATGAAAAAGCGGCTGAATGACATGGATACAGACGGATTTCTATCTCCGGCAGCGGTAGAGGAGGCGGTGACCGGCTCCCGGAAGACCGCCTTCCCTCTGCTGCAATACACCGAGCGGGCGGACAAGTTCTGCGCCGCCCTCTTAGAGGGCCGGGTAGGACTGATCGTGGACGGCATCCCGCTGGGCTATCTGGCCCCGGTAGATCTGGGGTATCTTATGGAGAGCCAGGAGGATTGGAGCCGGGATTATATCAGCGCCTCTTGCCTGAGAATTCTGCGCTATGGGGCCCTGATCCTCACCCTGCTGCTGCCGGGGCTGGCCATTGCTCTGGCGGCCTACAATCAGGAGCTGATCCCCCTGCCCCTGCTGCGGGCCATCATTGACAGCAAGAAAAATGTGCCCTTTTCGGCTACAACAGAGGTGCTGGCTCTGCTCATTGCCTTTGAGCTTTTGCAGGAGTCCGGCATCCATCTGCCCCAGGCCATCGGCCAGTCCGTATCCACCATCGGCGGCATTGTGGTGGGCACTGCGGCGGTGGACGCGGGACTGGTGTCTGCCGCCGCCCTGATCGTAGTGAGCATTGCCGGGGTTTGCGGCTTTGCGCTGCCAAACCGGGACCTGGCGGATGGGATCCGGGTGTGGCGATTCGGTTTGGCGGTGCTGTCGGCCAAGGCTGGACTGCTGGGCTTGTCTTTGGGCCTTGGGGGGCTGGTCCTCCATCTGGCAAAGCTCAGAAGCCTGGATGTCTGCTACCTGGCCCCCTTCGATGGAACCGAGGGAAAAGGCATTTTGCGAAAGAGAGTGTCCCAGGACCGGCTCCGGGACAGGCGGCTGAACCCGGTGGATCGGAGAAAACAGCCATGAAAAGAATTCTTGTGTGGGCGCTCCTGGCAGCGGCGCTGTGCCTCCCGGACCGGGGAACGGACATCGGGAAGCTCCTGCCGGTGGAGCTGGTGGCGGTGCGCCGGGAAGAGGGCGTCTTTCGTGTGGAGACGGATACCGGCCAGTTCGGCCTGGGGAACACGCTGGAAGAGGCCATGGCAGACCTGAGAAACGCTGCCCCCGGGGTGGTGTTCTTCGACACGGCGGACTACCTGCTGCTGACCAGGGAGACCCTGACAGCGGAGGGCCTTGCCTCCTTCTTTCGCCCCGGGGTCCGGGTGCTGCTGGCGGAGGACCCTGTAGACCCGGAGGAAGCCGCCGAGTACCTCCGCAGCCGAAAAGTGGGCGTACAACTGAAAAAACTGGGGGAAACCGGGCAGATATTGCCTGAATTAAGCAAAAAAAACAGCCGACTGGAGCTTGACACTTCAGTCGGCGTTTCTTATAGGGGCTAGATGGTCCAGCGCTGGCCTTGGGCCTGGAGGTCTACCATGTGGGCATAGATACCGCCTTTGGCATAGAGCTCCTTGGGGCTGCCCTGCTCGGCGACCACACCGTCCTTCAGGACCACGATCTGGTCGGCACCGGCCACGGTGCGCATCCGGTGGGCAATGATCAGAACGGTTTTGTTCCGGATCAGCCGGGACAGGGCGGTCTGGATCAATGTCTCGTTCTCCACGTCCAGGCTGGCGGTGGCCTCGTCCAGCAGGATGATGGGAGCGTCCTTCAAAAAGGCCCGGGCAATGGAGAGACGCTGACGTTCGCCGCCGGAGAGGGCACAGCCGTTTTCACCGATGGGGGTATTCCACTTTTGGGGGAGCTTCTCGGCGAATTCATCGCAGTTGGCGAGGTGTGCCGCCGCCAGAACCTCCTCGTCCGTGGCATCCTTCCGGCCCAGGCGGATGTTCTCCAGGATGGTGTTATTGAAAAGGGTCACATCCTGGAAGACGATAGAATAAAGGCTCATGAGCTTTTCTGGGTCCACCTTGGAGATATCCATGCCGCCAACGGTGATCTTGCCCTTCTGGTAGTCCCAGAATCGGGCAGCCAGCCGGGAGACGGTGGTCTTGCCGCCGCCGGAGGGGCCTACCAGAGCGGTGACCTGGCCCTGCTTGGCGGTGAAGGATACGTCCTTCAGAACAGTTTCCTCGGAGTTGTAGGCAAAGCCCACATGGTCAAAGACCATGTCGCAGCCCTGGTTGGCCAAGGTCTCGCTGCCGGTCTGAATGGGGTAGTCCAAGATTTCGTTCATGCGGCCTACGTTGGTGCGCATGGCGATGACGGCGGCCAGGTTTTGCAGAGCACCCTGCATGGGGTCGTACAGCCGGGAGGCAACCAGAAGGAAGAGGAACAGGGTCAGTACATCAATGCCGCCCTTGGCAAGCAGCGTAGCGCCGGTGAGGGCAACGGAGGCAATGCCCAGCTTCAGGACCATACCGGCGGAGGTGACGAAAACGGCATTGGACAGCTCTGCCCGGATGGTTTGACTTTCCACGTTCCGGATCTTCTGAGACAGGCCACGAAGATAGGTCTCTTCCGCGTTGCAGGCATTCAGATCCCGGATGGTTTCCAGATATTCCTGGATGCCGTCGGCACAGGCCATTTTTACGGCCATGGTCTTGGCCTGGACCCGGTCCTGAATTTTGTAGCTGCCCAGGAGGATGGCAATGGATACTGGGATCACCCACAGGGCGGCCAGGGCCATCCGCCAGTCAAAGACGAAGAGGCTCAGGGCGATGAGGGTCGTGGAGATCAGAGAGCCGAAGAGGCCGGGGATGAAGTGGGAGCAGGTTTTCTCCAGAACCTCGCAGTCCGCCATGATGGTGCTGGTCAGGTCCGCCAGGTCCCGCTTTCCGAAGAAGGATAGAGGGAGCTTCCGCAGCCGCTCCGCCAGGGACAGCCGCCGGACGCCGCTCTCTTTGTAGGTAGCGAAATAGGTGCCGTTATATTGGAACCAGGTGGTGAGGAAAATCAGGGCAAAGCAGCCGATGCACCCGGTGGTATAGAACCCGGCCCGGCCTACAGTAGTGCCCGCCATCAGGTCCCGCACCAGGCAGTACAGCAGGCTCGTGGGCAGCATAAAGGCCACATTCTGGAAGGCGCAGGCGAGGATGCCTTTAACCAGCCCTTTGGCCCCCTCAGGGGAACTTGCCGTGGCTTTTTGAATTTTTTCGATCATATTGTTACCCCTCTTTCGTAACCTTCCACTGAACGGAAGATCCATAGTCCTGCCACATTTTGGCGAAGATGCCGCTTTTCGCGCAGAGAGCATCTCTGGTGCCGGACTCGGCGATGCGGCCATCCTCCACTACATAGATGCAGTCAGCATTTGCCACGGTGGACAGCCTGTGGGCAATCATGATCACGGTCCTGCCCTTGGCCAGTTCGGCGAAGGCCGCCTGGACCTTGGCCTCGTTGTCCGGGTCCGCGAAGGCTGTGGCCTCGTCCAGAATCAGGATGGGGGCGTTTTTCAGGAAGGCCCGGGCAATGGCGATGCGCTGCTGCTCACCGCCGGAGAGGTAGACACCCTTGGTGCCGATGACGGTGTGGAGTCCATCCGGGAATTTTTCCACAATGTCCATGCACTGGGCGGCCTTCAGGGCTGCCAGGACTTCTTCTTCGGTGGCATCAGGCTTGCCCAGCTTCACGTTGTCCAGCAGAGTACCCTTTAACAGGCGGCTGTTCTGGAAGACGAAGGAGACGGTATTCATCAGTTCTTCCTTGGGGATATCCCGGACATCGGTGCCGCCCACCAGGATGCTGCCGCGCTTCACATCAAAGAACCGGCACATGAGGCTGGCCAGGGTGGATTTTCCGCCGCCGGAGGGACCCACCAAGGCCACGGTGCTGCCGGAAGGAATGCGCAGGGACACGCCATGGATAACATCATTGGTGCCGTCGTAGCTGAATACCACGTCCTTCAGCTCTACAGAGCCGTCCTTCGGATGCTTGGGAGTATCGGATAGGGAGACGGGGGCGGCCTTCAGCACGGAGTCGATGCGGTTCAGGGCATCGGCTACGATGAGCTGATTTTCACTCATGTACATGATCTTGGTCAGGGTCAGGGAAATCACCGGAGTGATGATGATGTAAAACAGTAGATTCAGCAAAAACTCCGGGGTCACGCCGTTTTTGGTCATCAGCAGCCCACCGGCAATGAGGAAGGCAAAGACGCCGTTGACGGCGGCGGTGTAGAAGAGCATGGGCACTCTCAGCTCTTTGGTGTAGGCCACCACCCATTTTTCGTATTCGTCAATGGTGGCCTTGAACTTTTTGAAGGAGAAAACGGACTGGCCGAAGGTTTTCACCACGGGGATGCCCCGGACGTATTCCACGGCTTCGTTGGACATGGCGGCTAGGGCGTTGCCGTACTGGCGCATCTTTTCCTCCATCCGCTTGCCTGTCATGGTGGTCATAATGCCGAAGCCCAGGAAGACAGGCACAAGGCTGAGAAGCCCCAGCCGCCAATCGAAGACGAACAGCAGCACCAGCAGGCCCACAGGGGTAGCTATGGCACTGTATTTGTCCGGCAGCTGGTGAGCAAGGTATGTCTCCGCCGCGCCGGTGCTCTCCTGGATGATTTTGCGGAGCTTGCCGCTGCCGAAGGTCTCCGTAAAGCCCAGGGGCAGCTTGGCCAGGTGCTCCGCCGTTTCCAGCCGCAAATTTGTAGCTACCCGGAAAGCGGACATATGGGAGCAGAGCAGGGCGCAGATGTAAACGAGATAGGACACAATGGCGAACAGCACCGCCATCCAGCCGTAGTGGGGGATATTCACAGCCTCCCCATAGTTCGGGGCCACGTCAAGCACATCCCGAATGATCCTCCAGATGTAGAGAAAGGGCACCAGGGCCAGCAGGGCGCTGGCGGCGGCCAGGATCCAGGAGGCGTAGGTAAAATACCTGTAGCTTCCGGCATAGTCCATGAGTCGGGACAGATCGGATTTCTTTTTCATAATGTACCTCCATATCTGTTAGTTAGCATTGACTAACTTGACGATATAGTAGCACAGGAGAGAAAAATGCGCTATCCCATTTTGCTTTCATTAGCCCGTTTTGATACGCCGATTGCATTGGCACGGTATTGACTGGGGGTGGCGCCGTAGCGCTTTTTGAAGGCCTCCGAGAACTTGCTGGCGCTGTCGTAGCCGGCATTCTGGGCAATATCTGTGATGGAGGCTGTGCTCCGGACCAGTTCCACGGCGGCCTGCTCCAGGCGGTACTCCTTGATATAGTGGTAGACAGGCATACCGTAGACCTGTTTGAAAAGCTTTTGCAGGTGGGAAACAGAGATGCTGTGCTCCTTCGCCAGCCGGGCCAGAGACACATAGCCTTCCTGGTCGGAGAGCATGTGGTCCCGTAGGTGGCGGACCAGATTAACCTGCCGGGAAGAACAATAGAGGGCCTCCTGTCGGGGAATCTGCCGCAGGAGCATGAATAGCTCCAGAATCTTCAGCCGCAGAAACCGAGGGTCCAGGTAGGCGGCGTTTTCGTAGAGCTCCCGGAAGACGTGCTCACACCGGGGCCCTGCCTGGCCGCACATATACCATCTGTCCCCTAAGAGATTCCGCTTCAGGTCTTCAAAGTCCACGGAAAATTCCGGAGCCTGCCGGTCGATCCACCCCTTCGCTGCCTCTGGCCTTACCTCCAGGCAGATGCCCTCATAATAGCCCAGGGGAAACCGGGATTCCGACCGTGCCCCGTGGACACCGTCGCAGCAGCTGATGGCCATATCTCCGGGCTGCAAAAACAGATCCTCTCTGGGAGAAAAACTGGTCTCAAACCGGCCATTGGCGCAGAAATTGATTTCCATGGCTCCCACCTGATTCCGCTCCTCGATATAGGAATCGATTTCCAGCCGCATGAGCATGGCGCTGACACCGTCAAAGAGGGAATAGCAGTGGATCTCTCCGGAACCCTGGACGTTTTGAAACCCACAGGCCTGCTCCGGCATCCGCCGGGCGGGGCCAGTGCCGTTGTGAAAATAGATGTTCATGGTCAAAAGGTCTCCAGACTCCAAGTCGTTTTATATACATTCTTCGGCTCCAGACGGATGAGGTCCGGCTGCTTTTCCAGGTCCTCCACCAGGTCCTGACGGGAGGGCAGGCTGGTCCAGGGCTCCAGGCAGACGTAGGGGGCGTCGGTTTTTGGCATATGCCAGAAGCCGAAAACAGGGAAGTCCGGAGCGTTCAGGGTGACGCCGTGGGTGCCATTCCTGCTCCTTAGGGTCACTCGGCCGGGGATCCCCTTCAGGACAATGGCATCGTCATCGAACAGGGAGTGGGACAGGGGGAGTGTGTAATCCTTTAGAGAAAACGGCGTTTCTTCACCGGTGATAAAGCATTCCTTTGTGAATTCTACCCGCCTGGGGGCGCAGGGAGGAAACTCCAGGCAATAGTCCTCAAAGGCAAGCCCCTTCTCCAGCGGCACGTTGATGCCGGGGTGGCCGCCGAGACCGAAGTACATGGCTTTTCCTCCCCGATTTTCCACCCGGAGCTCTACGGACAGGGTGGCTTTCTCCAGAGCATAGCGAAGGATGAACCGGAAAAGAAAAGGATACATGGCGTAGGTCTCCGGACTGCTGTCCAGCCCCAGCGTCAGCGAGGTGGAGGTATGCTCCAAAACGGTAAATTCCGATGTGGGACCGAAGCCGTGAATGGGCATATGGTAGAGCTTTCCCTGGTAACGATAGCTCCCCTGGGTCAGCCGGGCTACATAGGGAAAAATAGTCAGGCTTCTGTCCGGCCAGTATCTGGGGTCCCCCTGCCAGAGGTACTGGGTGCTGTCCGCCCCGCATAGACTCATAAGCTGTGCGCCAAGGGTGGACACCTGAGCGGTCAAGGCTTTGTTTTGAATGGAATAGATCATTTTTTCGTTCTCCCCGGATGGTAAAATCGTCTGAGGGTATTCTACCGCAGAGCAATTCCAATATCAAGCACTAATTTGACAGAGGAGTCTGGTGATTATGCACTAAAAAGATGGCGTCAAATTGTGTAACTTGCAAGAAAAACAGGAGAATGCTGTGAAAAACCTGTTTTTTATTGTAAAGCGGCTTGACAAAATGATGACGGAATGCTACAGTAAAGCCAAACGATGGCGAAAAAAACTGTGCAATATTTTCAGAATCAACAAGGGAAAAATAGGGGAGTGAGCAAATGAACGAAACCATTGTTTCCATGCAAGGGATCTGCAAGAGCTTTCCGGGTGTCAAAGCCCTGGACAATGTTCACTTTGAACTGCGGTCCGGCGAGGTCATGGCTCTTCTGGGGGAGAACGGCGCAGGCAAATCCACGCTGATGAAGATCCTCAGTGGTGTTTACACCAGAGACAGCGGCACGGTGGAGATCTTCGGAAAATCCTACGACGACCTGACCCCCAAGCAGGCCCAGCAGCTGGGCGTGGCAATCATTCATCAGGAGCTGAATATGTGCCCCCACCTGAATGTGGCGGAAAACATGTTCCTGGGCCGGGAAAAAATGAAGGGTGGCCTGGTGGATCACAGGGCCATGGAGGCGGAAGCCAAGCGGATCCTGGATGATCTGCGCATCAGCATTTCTCCCACAGAGACTGTGGGAAACCTGCCGGTTTCCAAGCAGCAGATGGTAGAAATCGCCAAGGCCCTTTCCATCAACGCCAGGGTGCTTATCATGGATGAGCCAACCTCGGCTCTGACCGCCAAGGAGATCGATGAGCTGTTCCGGATCATCCGCAAGCTCCGGGACAACGGCTGCGGCATCGTCTACATCTCCCATCGGCTGGAGGAGCTGCAGCACATTGTGGACCGGGTCACCATCATGCGGGACGGCCAGTACATTACCTCCATGAACTTCAAGGAAACCACCATGGACGAGATCATCACCAACATGGTGGGCCGGGAGATCAAGGAGCAGTTCCCTCGGGTACAGTGCGAAAAAGGGCAGAAAATCTTTGAGGTTCGCAACCTCAACGCAGGCCGTATGGTCCGGAACATCAACTTTGAGCTCTACGCCGGTGAAATCGTGGGCTTCGCGGGCCTGATGGGCGCAGGACGGACGGAAACGACCCGGGCCATCTTCGGAGTGGATCCCAAGGAGTCCGGCGAGCTCCTTCTGGACGGCAAGCCCGTCATCATCCGCTGCCCTGCCGATGCTATCAAGGCCGGTATTGTCCTGGCCCCGGAGGATCGGAAAAAGGACGGCCTGTGCACGAAGCTCCCCATCCGGGAGAACATCGCCCTCCCCAATCTGGACCTGCTGTGCAGCAAGCTGGGAGTGGTCAACCGCCGGAAGGAAGACACTATGTGCGCCAAGGCGGTAAAGGATCTGAAGATCAAGACCCCCAATGTGGAGATCGAAGCGGGTGGATTGTCCGGCGGCAACCAGCAGAAGGTGGTTGTGGGCAAATGGCTGGCACGAAATTCCAGAGTGGTCATTTTTGACGAACCCACCCGTGGCATTGACGTGGCCGCAAAGGTGGAAATCTACAACCTGATGAACCAGCTCAAGCAGCAAGGCATTGCGGTGATGTTCGTCTCCTCCGAAATGCCGGAGGTCATGGGCATTGCGGACCGGATCATCGTCATGTGTGACGGCCGGATTACCGGCGAGGTCATGGCCCGGCAGACCACCCAGACGGAGATCCTGACCTTGGCAACTAGGTTTGAGAATAAGTTCGCGGAGCAGGCCACTGAAGGAGGAGCACAGAAATGAGTACACTGAATGAGAACAAACGGAAATTGACTTCCATCCGCGGCATGGGTGCCGCGCTGGTAGGCTTCGCGGGCTGGATCGTCCTGTATGTGGTCTTCGGCCTCATCGAGCCAAACATCTTCACCACCAACAACATGCTGAATCTGCTCCGCTCCATGGCCAAGTATCTGCTGGTCGGCGTTGGCCAGGGTGTGATCCTGATCACCGGCAACATTGACCTGTCCATCGGCTCTGTGGTGGCCATGTCCGCCATGATTTCCGCCACCATGATGAGCAAGGGTGTGGCTGCCATCATTGCCATTCTGGCCGCCATTGTCTGCTGTCTGGCTGTGGGCGTGATCAACGGCGTTCTCGTGGGCAAATTCAAGCTGCCGCCCTTCATCGCCACCCTGGGCACCATGTTCTGTGCCAGAGGCGTGGCCTACATGGCCAACGGCAACCGCAATACCGATGCCATCGTCTCCGGCTTGGGCAAAGAGGCAGGCGACGCTTTCCAGAATTTCTTCTACTACGGCAAGTTCCTGGGCATTTATAACGCTTTCTGGATCGCTTTTGTGATTTTCCTGGCGGTGTTCTTCATCATGAACAGGACCCGTACCGGCCGCCACATTTATGCCATCGGCTCCAATGTGGATGCCGCCAAGTTCTCCGGCGTCAATGTGTTTGCCACTACTACCAAGGCCTATCTCATCAGTGCCTTCTGCGCCTCCGTTGTCGGTTTGATTTTGGCTGGCCAGGCAGGCATGGGCAACATGGAGGCGGGCAACTGCTACGAAATGTACGGCGTAGCCGCAGGCGTTATCGGCGGCATCTCTCCTCTGGGCGGCAGCGGCTTGCTGCTGGGCGCTTTCGCCGGAGCCGGTGTGTGGCAGACCCTGGAAAACGGCCTGGGCATTATCGGCGCTCCCGTAGGCATTCAAAGAATCGTCATTGGCGTGATTGTGGCTGGCGCTGTGCTGGTGGATGTGGTATTCCGCCAGGGCACCAAGAAGGCCAAGAAGTAATTCGTAAATTTCGCGGGAAACCCGCGTAAAAAATTAGGAGGAACCAATATGAAAAAGGCATTATCCATCCTGCTGTGTCTGGCTATGCTCATGAGCCTGATGGCAGGCTGCTCCAGCGGCACCAAGCCCGCTGAAGCAAACTCCAGCGAAACCTACAAAGTCGCACTGATCACCATGGACTCCATTGACCAGCACTGGATCACCCTGAAAGAGGGCGCTGAGAAGGCCGCCGCCGAGCTGGGCGTAGACCTGACCTTCATGGCCCCCAACACCAAGGACGACGCTCTGCAGATCGAACAGGTCAACAACGCCGTCTCTGCCGGCAACAAGGCCATCATCGTGGCCGCCAACGGCCCCGACGCCATCTCTTCCGCCCTGAAGGAAGCGGAAGCCGCCGGTGTGAAGATCATCTATGTGGACTCTCCCGCCAACGTCCCCGGTGAGGCCACCTTCTCCACCGACAACACCGCCGCCGGTAAGACTGCCGGTGAGACCATGCTGGATGCCCTGACCGAGAAGGGTGTCACTTCCGGTAAGATCGGCATCGTCAACGTCAACGCCGCCACCGCCTCCTGTGTGGCCCGTGAAAGCGGCTTCCGCTCCGCCTTCGAGGGCACCGGCTTCGAGCTGCTGGAGACCCAGTACGGCGAAGGCGATGCCGCCAAGTCCCAGGGCATTGCCGAGAACTACATCACCCAGGGCGTTGTGGGCATCTTCGGTTGCAACGAAGGCTCCACCAATGGTGCTGGCAACGCTGTGAAGGCAGCCGGTGCGGATGTTGTCTGCGTGGGCTTCGATAAGTCCGATGCCATCCTGGGCCTGATCGACGACGGTTACATCCTGGCCACCATGGCCCAGAACCCCGATGTCATGGGCTACGAAGGCGTGAAGGCTGCCGTTGCCGCCTTGAAGGGCGAGAATCTGGGCGGCGCCGTTACCGATACTGGTGTCTCTGTCCTGAAAGCTTCCTCTTCCGCTGCACCCACCGGTGATGTCAAGCCCGCCGGTGACTACAAGATTGCACTGATTACCATGGACTCCATCGACCAGCACTGGATCACCTTGAAGGAGGGTGCTGAGAAGGTCGCCAAGGAGCTGGGTGTGGAGCTGGTCTTCATGGCCCCCAACACCAAGGACGATGCCCAGCAGATTGAGCAGGTCAACAATGCGGTAGCCTCCGGCTGCAAGGCCATCATCGTGGCCGCCAACGGCCCCGATGCCATTTCCTCCGCCCTGAAGGAAGCGGAAGCCGCCGGTGTGAAGATCGTCTATGTGGACTCTCCCGCCAACGTGCCCGGTGAGGCCACCTTCTCCACCGACAACACCGCCGCCGGTAAGACTGCCGGTGAGACCATGCTGGATGCCCTGACCGAGAAGGGTGTCACTTCCGGTAAGATCGGCATCGTCAACGTCAACGCCGCCACCGCCTCCTGTGTGGCCCGTGAAAGCGGCTTCCGCTCCGCCTTCGAGGGCACCGGCTTCGAGCTGCTGGAGACCCAGTACGGTGAAGGCGACGCTGCCAAATCCCAGGGTATTGCCGAGAATTACATTACCCAGGGCGTTGTGGGCATCTTCGGCTGCAACGAAGGCTCCACCAACGGCGCGGGCAACGCTGTGAAGGCCTCCGGTTCCGATGTGATCTGCGTGGGCTTTGACAAGTCCGATGCCATCCTGGGCCTGATTGCTGACGGCTACATCCTGGCTACCATGGCTCAGAACCCCGACGTTATGGGCGCTGAGGGCGTGAAGGCTGCTGTTGCCGCTCTGAACGGTGAAAATCTGGGCGGCGCCGTCACCGACACCGGCGTATCCGTTCTGACTAAGTAAGTTTCCGAAAAATAAAAGCGCCGGGTCCTCCCGGCGCTTTTGCCAAATCCGGCAAAGTGTGCTATACTGTACGAATAGGAAAAAGTTCGGCCACCGGCCGGACGCCCCATTTGATCTCACAAAGGAGAGATAATCATGAAACGTTCCGAAGTCAACAAGGCTCTTCGTGAGCTGGAGGCCATGTGCCAGAAATACTGCTGCTATCTGCCTCCCTTCTGCCACTTCACCCCGGAGCAGTGGCAAACGAAGGGCCACGAGTACGATGAGGTCCGGGACTGCTGCCTGGGCTGGGACATTACGGATTACGGCCAGGGAAATTTCGACAAGATTGGTTTTTCCCTCATCACCATCCGCAACGGCAGCCAGACCATGCGTGACAAGTACCCCAAGGTCTACGCCGAGAAGCTGCTGTACCTGAAGGAGGGCCAGTATTCCCCCAACCACTTCCACTGGTACAAAACCGAGGATATTATCAACCGGGGCGGCGGAAATGTGCTGATCCGGGTGTACAATTCCAAGCCGGATGAGTCCATCGACTACGAAAGCGATGTGACCGTTCATACCGATGGCCGGACCTATACCGTCCCCGCCGGTACCCAGATCCGGCTGACCCCTGGCGAGAGCATTTTCGTCACCCAGTACCTATACCACGATTTCGAGGTGGAGCAGGGTACCGGTGCCGTGCTCCTGGGGGAGGTCAGCCAGTGCAACGACGATGCCCACGACAACCGGTTCAATCCCCCTATGGGCCGCTTCCCTGCCATCGAGGAGGACGAGCCGCCCTATCGGCTGCTGTGCACAGAGTACCCGAACGCAAAGGACTGAGAGAGGAGAAAACCATGATCGATGTAGTAGCCCTGGGCGAACTGCTCATTGATTTCGCCGCAAAATCCACAGATGCTGCCGGATATCCCACTATGGCCGCCAACCCCGGCGGCGCTCCCGGCAATTTTCTGGCGGCGCTGAACGCCTACGGCCGGAAGACGGCCTTCCTTGGAAAGGTAGGCGACGATACCTTTGGCCATCTCCTGCTGGGCACTTTGAGCCGGGCGGGGATCGAGACCAAGGGAATTCTGGTAGACGATCACTTTTTCACCACCCTGGCATTCGTAACCTTCGATGAAACCGGGGACCGGTCCTTTGCCTTCGCCCGGAAGCCCGGAGCGGACACCCAGCTCCGCTGGGAGGAGATCGACAAGAGCCTCATTGACGAGGCCAGGGTTTTCCACTTCGGCACCCTGAGCCTGACAGACGAGCCTGCCCGGACCGCTACCCAGAAGGCGGTGGCCTACGCAAAGGAAAAGGGCAAGCTCATCAGCTGCGACCCCAATCTGCGGCTGCCCCTGTGGAAGTCGGAAGAGGCTGCCAAGGAGCAGATGCTTTGGAGCCTTCGTCAGGCGGACGTGGTAAAGATCAGCGACAACGAGGTGGAGTTCCTGTGGGGCTGCACGCCGGAGGAGGGGGCCCAGAAGCTCCTGAAGGAGTTCGGCGTGTCTCTGGCCATGGTGACCCTTGGCCCCGACGGCTGCCTGCTGAAAACGAAGAGCGCCTCCTTCTGGGCGAAGTGCCCCAAGGTCCATCCCATCGATACCACCGGGGCCGGGGACATCTTCGGCGGCAGCGCGATGACGAGGCTCCTGGAGCTGGACAAGCCCATGGCCCAGCTGACGGAAGAGGACCTTTGCTATATCGGTTCCTTCGCCGCCGCCGCGGCCAGCCTGTCTACGGAGCATCCCGGGGGGATCCCCAGCATCCAGGACCGGGAGACGGTGCTGAAAGTCATTTTATAAAAGCCAATTGGACCGACAGTGAAAGCTGCCGGTCCGTATTTTTCCCAAGTCAATTGACAAGTGGTCCCCAAGCCCGTATAATGGAGCCAGTTGAATGGAAAGCGGTAAGGAAAATGCCCCAAAAAGCCAGAAACGCGGATTACACAAAAGAATACAACCAAAAGGCGGTCCTGCGCCATCTGCGCCGCCAGGCCATGAGCCGGGCGGAGCTGGCCCGGGCCACAGGCCTGACCCGGGCGGGGACCTCCCTGATTGTAGAGGAGCTGCTGAAGCGGGACATCGTTACGGAGCTGGCACCCCAGTCTGTGGGCAGGGGCCGCAGCGCCACCCCCCTGGCCCTGCGCTCCGACAGCTTCTATGCCCTGACGGTGGACCTGGCCAGAAAGGGCTGCACCGTGGGCCTGTGCGACATGGCAGGAAAGCTGCTGCAATGCAGAAAGCTGCCGGACCAGGACAACATGGTGGCGGCCATCGCCCAGGCCCTGGAGGCCCTTTCGGAAACAGTGGACCGAGATAAGATCCTGGGCATCGGCATCAGTTCTCCGGGCCCCCTGGACTGCGTCCACGGCAGAATACTAAACCCGCCCCGGTTTGAGCGCTGGCACGGGGTGGAGATCGGCAAGCTCCTGTCCGAGGCTCTGGGAATGCCCGCCTATCTGGAGCATGATGTCAATGCCATGGCTCTGCACCAGCTGGAACTGGGCCAGAGCCGGAACTTTATGCTGCTGTTTATCGACATCGGTATCGGCGCGGCGGTCATGTCCGGCGGAAAACTGCTGGGAAACTCCAAGTATTTTACGGGAGAGCTGGGCCACACCTCCATCCGCTTTGACGGCCGACAGTGCGAGTGCGGCAACCGGGGCTGCCTGGAGACCTATGCTTCCATCCCGGCGCTGCTGGAGGGCTCGCCCTACCACAGCTGGTTTGATTTCATCGACCATGTGGATCGGGAGGAGGAGGCCCGGAGGCTTCTGGACCAGGAGGCGGTGTATCTGTCCGCGGGCCTGGTGAATCTGCTGAATCTGATCCCCTTCGACAGTATTTTCCTGGCGGGGGACATCTGCTACCGCTACGAGCTGCTGGCTCAGCGGCTCCAGAGGGAGATCGGGGCCAAGGCCCTGTTCCGGGACAAGATGGATGTCCAGATTGCGCCTGTGGCGGAGAACCCCAATGTGGGGGTGCTGTCTGCCGCAGAGGTGGTTTTTTCCCGATTTTTTACCGTGTAGACGGAGTTGCGATTATTAAATTTTCCCAGGCCTCTTGACTTCTGGCCGGTTTTTCCGTAAAGTTAGAGTAGTGATTTGCGGAGCTTCATTCCGCTGAAAAAGAGAAGGAAGTGTTCCAATGAAACGGATGATTTGCGCCCTGCTGGCGGTTGTCTTGCTTTTGGGCCTTGCCGGCTGTAAAAAAGACAGGGAGAACCAGCTGGAAGAATCTCAGATGACCCTGGAGGCCGAGACCACCGAGGAAACGACGGAAGAGACCACAGAAGAGATGACAGAAGAAACTGTGGAGGAAACCGAAACCACAGAGGAAACCGAGGCCACCGTAGCCCCCTGCGCGGAGCACACCTGGGGCGAGTGGGTCCGGTGGGAGAAGCCCTCCACCACCACCGAGGGCAAGCGGGTCCGCACCTGCGTGGTCTGCGGGGAAGAGGACGTAGAGATCGAGCCTACCCTGCCTAAGACTACCAACCATACCCACAAATATAAGGTAGAAAAATCCACCGCTACCTGCCTGGAAGACGGCTGGGCCTATTACTACTGTAGCTGCGGGGACTGGTATGAGGTGCCCCTGAAGGCCACCGGCCACAAGTGGGGAAGCTGGAAATTCACCAAGATCCCCACCGACACCGCCAAGGGCCTGAAGGTCCGCATCTGCGAGAACTGCAAGGCCCAGGAGGAGGAGCAGACTCCGTCCTTCCGGGAGCATACCCACAAATATTATGAATTCAAAAATGAGCCTACCTGTACCAAGGCCGGGGCAAAGGGAGAGCTGTGCAGTGTCTGCGGCTACAGCAATCCGAATGCCCGTGTGACCATCCCTGCGCTTGGGCACAAGTGGAAGACAAAGGAAGTTGTAAAACCCACCTGCACAAAAGGCGGCTACACCGTGAGGAAATGTTCCCGCTGCAAAATCGAAGAAAAAATTGACAAGGTGCCAGCCAACGGCCATACGTTCATTTGGAAAATCACCCAGGAGCCAACCTGTGAAGAAAAGGGTGCCGAAGAAGAAGTGTGCAGCGTCTGCCACAAGAAAGGTGCGTCCCGTGAGGTGGATCCATTGGGACATGACTGGAGTGATTGGACGGATAACGGGACCCAGGAGATCCGCACCTGCAGCCGCTGCGGGAAGACGGAAACCCGGGATATCGCCGAGACCACCGTTGAGACAACCGTTGAGAGCACTGAGGAGGATCCTACCGAGACTGCCGGAGAGGGCACTGGTGAGAATACCGGTGAAGACACCGGCGAGAACACCGGAGAATAAGCCGAAACAAACAGCCTGCCGTGACGCGCGTCACGGCAGGCTGTCAGTCTGTCAAAGACCCCCTGCTTTCTGATATGTACCCCCAATACTGGGTGTCCAGTATTGGGGGTACATATCAATCACAAATGAGGGAATTTGGGTAGTTTTTTGACAAGCTGGCCCCCCGCTTCCGGGAACCGAAAGCGGGGGGAGGCGCAATGACCTTTATGATTTTTGCAGAAAAGTTATCCACAGCCTTGATGGGTAAGAAAAAGCAGACCCTTTCCATTTTGGGAAAGAGTCTGCGATTTCTTTTTGGGGTTATTTCACAGCCCCGTTATGGTGCGGGCAACAGGACTCGAACCTGCACGCTTGCGCAGTGGAACCTAAATCCACCGAGTCTACCAATTCCACCATGCCCGCATACCGCTTGCGGTGAGTCTGATTTTATCACAGCAGGCTGGATTTGTCAACGGAAATAGCCCGGCGCTTGGCGGACTTTGAAATGCCCTTATTGATATAGAGGGCCTGGTCGGTTCTTTCGATGAGTTCGGGGATGGTGAGTTGGGGGTCATAGTCGGCGAAGCCCAGGCTGATCTCCACATTGTAGGGCTTGGCGGCCTGAGTGTTGTTTTGGGCCAGGGTGTCCAGGAGCTCCTGACGGAATGCGGATACCTCCTGGGGGCTCTTCGTTTCCAGCACGATGAAGAACTCGTCTCCGCCGTAGCGGGCGATCAGGCCCTTGAAGTGCGCTCCCACCTGCTTCAGGGTTTCCGCCAGCAGGATCAGGGCCGCGTCACCCTCCGGGTGGCCGAACCGGTCGTTGATCTGCTTAAAGTCGTTGATGTCGATCATGCACAGCGCCAAATGCCGGCCTGTGCCGGAGCGCTGATGGCTGACGCATTTGTCCAGATACTGAATGAGCTTTGTCCGATTGTTGATCTGGGTCAGAGGGTCAATGGTGATCCGGGTCTGCTGGAGATTGACAAATACCTGCACCGCGGCAACGGTAGCCGCCAGACAGATGATGGATACCCCTGTGTAATGGGCCTGGGCAATGCCGCCCACCAGTGGCAGCACCACAAAGGAGCCCATGGCAAGGTACTCCATCCGGCGGGCGTAGCCGTGCTTGCTCAGCAGCCCCGCCAGCGCCCGGGTGCTGATCACCAGCAGAGGTCCGTAGCACAGCACCAGAAGCAGGGGATACATGGGCCCTTTGGTATACCGGCCTTCGGCGTCAATATAGAAGTAGAACTTTCCCCAGAGGCTCAGGGGAACGGTGACCAGCAGGACCATGGTGGGCAGGGCGCTCAGGAGCCGCTTTTTGGGATTACTGAGCCACTTGGCCCCCAGTTCGCACTCGGTATAGAGCAGGCCCAGATAGATCACCACCCCGGAGGCGTAGAAAAACAGAACATTCATGACCGCCACGACCCAAACGGGCGGGGAAAAGACCTGATTTTCCTGTAGTCCGCAGGCCATGTCGATGGCGGCGTAAAAGATCATACTGGTCAGCAGGCTGCGGAAGTACCGGCTGCTGGGCCGAAAATCCGGATTCTGCTGGTGACAGACCAGCAGAATCATCAGGATCAATATACAAAAGGTGTTATTTTCCCAATAAGACAATGCGTACATATCGTCCTCCCTTTGCTGTTTCGAGAAAACACGCCATTACTATAGCATAGTTTCATTGGAAAGTGAAGAAAAAATATGTAAAATTTGTAAGACACTATGCAGCCAGCATATTGTTTTCAGAAGAGAGGAGGGTTATCCTAATGTACAGGGCCTAGCGCCGCACCAGTGGCCTGGGGATCCGCTTCTGCCGCCGTCTGGGGTCCGGGGCGGTGCCCAAAAGGTAATCCGCGGAAACATTGTAGAGCCTGCACAGGGCAACCAGGTGCCGGAGGGGCATTTCGTTGGCGCCCCGTTCATACCTGGCGTACATGGTCTGGGAGGTACCAAGGAAGGCGGCTACCTGGGATTGGGTCAAATCGTTGTCCTCCCGCAGTCCTCGGAGACGGTCCAGAAAGGTGTTCATGGGTTTAAGCTCCTATGTGGTTATGATACCACAAGTGTACCAAAGTAAAGATATTTACTATTGACTTTAATACATATCTTTACTATAATAGACACAATGCAACACAAAGCAGCATATTTTGCCGCAGGGAATTTTGCATGCGTTCCCGGTTGCAGGGAGTCAGTTTACCGGAGATAAGCCTCTGCCGGCCGCAGGTCACTGACTCGGGACCGGGATCCTGCGGGGCTCCGGTCCCATTTTCTTTAGGATAGGAGGGAAGGGGTGCAGTTTCGCCAATCCGGGGATTTTTCCATAGAAAGATTGCAATTCCTGCGTTTTTGGGTATAATAATGCGTGAATGTCTTTGATATACCCCGAGGCAGGATGCCCTTGCCGGGAGTTTGACAAAAAATGGTTAAATTTCCCGGTGCTCTGTTGTATAAAGTAGAGAATATTTCGGTTATGCGTTTTTTTGCGCGTTTATTCTTGAAACGACATGCGAAAAGAGTATAAAATAAGGTAGCAATCCGGAAGGGGAATTTGGCCGATTGGAGAGAACATAGATGTTTAACAGTCAACAGAAGCGCCAGGCGCTGATGACCGGATTCAGCCTGGTGCTGACCCTGATGAATGGGGCCCTGTTTGCCCTCATGTGGTACAGCTGCTACAAGAAAAAGATGTATATCTTCCCCTTCTTTGCCAAGGGCGACCTGATCGTCATCCTGCTGTTTACGGTGCTGTACGCTATTTTTGCCCAGCTTTACGGCGGCTTCGACGTGACCTTCCACGGTCCCGGGGAGCTGGCCTATTCCCACGCCGTCTCGGCGGTGCTGAGCAGCGCCATCATGTATCTGGTGACGGCGCTGCTGATGCGTGCCGTGCCCAGCCTGTGGCCTATGCTGGCCCTGATTGCGGTGTCCATTCTGGTGGGCACCCTCTGGGCCTACGGCGTGAAAAAGCTGACGGCGAAGCTGCTGACCAAGCGGACCATCCTGCTGATCTATGACAACAAGGATGCCAAGGAGGACGGCGAAGCCATCCTGAAGAGTCTGCCGGGGGTTTTCCGCATCCTGGGATGCCTGGATGCCCGGCAGGGGGGGCAGGAGCTGTGCCGTCAGATCGAGGCGCAGTCGGCCCGGGCGGTGATGCTCTGCGGCATCCCCTCCAGTCTGCGCAACGACCTGGTGAAGTATTGCATCGACCGGGGGGTGGAGGCCTACGTCCGGCCCAACATCGGCGACTTCCTCATCAAGGGGGCCAGGTCCCTCCAGCTGGACAGTCTGCCGGTGCTGCTGTGCCACCGGTCCAGCCCCTCCATCGGGTATCTGGCCGTCAAGCGGCTGACGGACATCCTCCTGAGTCTTCTGGCCCTGGTGGTGTTCAGCCCCTTTATGCTGGTCACGGCCATTGCCATCAAGGCCTACGACGGCGGCCCCGTCCTCTATAAGCAGCTGCGGCTCACCAAAGACCGGAAGGAATTCTATGTCTACAAGTTCCGCAGTATGCGGGTAGACGCCGAAAAGGACGGCGTGGCCCGGCTGGCCCAGACCAATGACGACCGCATCACCCCTGTGGGGAAAATCATCCGCATGCTGCGCATCGACGAGATGCCCCAGCTTTTCTGCATCCTGCTCGGCACCATGACCATCGTGGGCCCCCGCCCCGAGCGTCCGGAGATCGCCAGGCAGTATGAGCAGGATTTCCCGGAGTTCGCCCTGCGGCTCCAGGCCAAGGCAGGCCTTACGGGCCTCGCCCAGGTTTACGGCAAATACAACACAACTCCCTATAATAAGCTCCAGATGGACCTGCAATATATCGGCTCCATGAACATGGTCACGGACCTGAAGATCATCTTCGCCACGGTGAAGATCCTCTTCCAGCCGGAAAGCACCGAAGGAGTGGCCGCCGGGCAGGTGACGGCGGAGAGACGGGGAGACGGAAGAGAGGAACGGTAACACGGACAGAAGACGGAAGGTACTTGTGGTTTGGGCCCTGGTGGTAGGGGCCTTGGCTGGAATCATTGGGCTGACGCTGCAATCACCTCAGGGCTCTATGGCCCTGTCGGGATGGTTTCGGAACCTGCTTTTGGGGCTGGTGCCGGAGGGCAGCGGGGCGGCCCGGTGGATTACCGCCAATGCCCGGCGCCTGGGCCACATACCGGAGTATTTTCTTCTGGGCTGCGCCATGTATCCTGCGCTGAAAGTGACGGTTCCCTCTCGAAGAAATGTCTATTGGGCCTTTGCTGCCTGTCTGCTGGTATCCCTGGCGGATCAGACGCTGAAGGCTTTGATCCCCGTCCGGCATTTTGACCTGCTGGACCTGCCCATGGATCTTCTGGGCTACGGGGCGGGAATTCTCCTGTCCTGGGGAGTATGGAAGAAATGGAGAGAAAACGAATGAGTATGCGCACACGACATATCAAAGGGAAATACAGCTGGCTGAAGCACCTGGATTTCATGGTGCTGGATGTGCTGGCGCTGTTTGTTTCCTTCACCCTGGCCTATCTGGCCCGATTCGGGAGCCTGGGCTTCCTGCGGGACTCCGGCTGGCGGAGCGTGCTGACCATCGAGCTGCTGATGGACCTGGTGCTGATCCTGTTTACCAGCCCCTTCTCCGGCATTTTCCGGCGGAACGGCAGCGAGGAGCTGCTGTGTACCTTCCGGCAGGCGGGCTATAACTTCGTCCTGTGCGCCATCCTGCTGTACATACTGAAAATCGGCGGCACCTACTCCCGGGCGGTGGTGCTGCTGACCTACGGCTTCTACCTGGTCATTTCTCTGAGCCTGCGGCTGCTGTGGAAAGACCTGCTCCGTTCCGGCAAGGCCACCTCCGTAGCCACGGCAGAGAAGAGCATCTTCGTCCTTGGCTACTGGGCAGATATGCCCCAGCTGCTGCGCAGTATCAACTCCGGCTTTTTCAAGGAGTACGCCGTCAAGGGCATCTGCATCCTGGACGGCACCCCCGGAGAGACCGTCACCGCCCGCATCGACCTGACCGACGCCCTGGGCCGGGTGAAGGAGACCTACGAGACCTTCACCAACTCCACAGGCGTTGACGGCATTGTGGACTACATTCTGAAGAACCACATCGAGGAGCTCTTTGTGGGCACCAAGCCCTCGGAGCTGCCTCCGGAAACTTACCAGGCCCTCATCGACAACGGCAAGAGCATCCACCTGAGCATCCGGCCCATGATTGGCATCCAGACGGACAACCAGTTCATCACCACCGTGGGCACCTACAAGGCCTTGGGCCTGGGGGTCTACTCCTTCACCGGCAAGCAGATGATCTATATGGTGGTGAAGCGCTTTATGGACATCGTCTTCGGCCTCATCGGCCTCATCGCCCTGCTGCCCCTGATGCTGATCGTGAAGGTCTCCTTCCTCCTCGGCGGGGACAGAAAGCCTATCTTCTACACCCAGACCCGGGTGGGCCTCAACGGCCAGCCCTTCCAGCTCATCAAGTTCCGCTCCATGGTCTGGAACGCCGGGGACATCCTGGAGGAAATGCTGAAGGACCCCGGCTACGCCAAGGAGTGGGCCGAGAACCAGAAGTTCGAGCACGACCCCCGCATCACCAAGATGGGCGGGTTCCTCCGCAAGACCAGCCTGGACGAGGTGCCCCAGTTTATCAACGTCCTCAAGGGCGATATGTCCGTCATCGGCCCCCGGCCCCTGGTCCCCGGAGAGCTGGAGCAGCACGGCGGCTTGCAGCTCTATAACCAGGTCAAGCCCGGCATCACCGGCTGGTGGGGCTGCAACGGGCGGAGCAACACCACCTATGACGAGCGGCTGGAGCTGGAGTATTATTATGTGAAGAATTGCTCGCTGTGGATGGATGCGCTGACGGTGGTGAAGACGGCGGCGGCTATCTTGAAGCGGGATGGGGCAAAGTGAGGTGATAAGATGAATAGTATAAATTATCCAAAATACAGCGTATTGATGTCTGTCTATTATAAAGAGAATCCAGAGTGGTTCCGTTCTAGTATAGCCAGTATTTTTGCGCAAACTGTCCAACCGGCTGAATTCATCTTAATTGAGGATGGTCCATTAACGCCGGAGTTGGATTCGGTGGCTGAGCAGTATAAATCACAGTATCCCAATGTCTTTAAGATTGTTGCGCTTAATAAAAATGGTGGCCTTGGTCCTGCGCTTCGTCTTGGTATTGAAAAGTGTTCGAACGAATTCATAGCGAGAATGGATTCGGACGATTACTGCGAACCCAATCGAATTGAAAAGGAATTAGATATGTTTCAGCAGGATCCAACTTTGGGCATGGTTGGGACGAATGTTATTGAGTTTATTGATTCCCCTGACAATTGCGTGTCCAAAGTTGTTTTGCCCGAAACACATGACGAGATTCAGGCATTTTCAAAAAAAAGGAACCCATTCCGACACCCAAGTATTGTTTTCAAAAAATCCGCAGTACTCGCAGCTGGCAACTACCGGGAGTATTACCTATTTGAGGACTACGATATGTGGGTGCGGATGATTCGGAGTGGTTGCAAGTGTTATAACATTCAGGAATTCCTGACATACATGAGGATTAGCGATGACTTCTACAAACGCAGGGGTGGCGTGAAATACCTAAAAAGTATTTATCGGTTTAAGAAGGAACAATATACGGTTGGGTATGTTACCTATTTTGAATTTCTGAAGTCCTTTGTTCCACATGCTGTTGTGTGCCTTCTGCCAAACACAGTAAGAGACTACATCTACAGGCATTTTTTGAGAAAATAACGCTTTTTAGAATGACATGTGGACGTTTTACATTATACTGAGACAAATGCTTTAAAGAAAGGCGTCATTAGTGCGAAATGAATAACAAGAAACCAATCAGAGTTTTGCAAGTCGTAGCATGGATGAATGCTGGCGGAATGGAAAATTACATAATGAACCTGTATCGAGCAATCGATAGGTCGAAGGTCCAATTTGATTTTCTTGTTCACCATGCAGTTATCGGCCTTTACGAACAAGAAATTGAGGAGCTAGGAGGGAAGGTATACCATTTTTCAGTATTAGACGATAAGAATGTTTTTAAATACATTGTTGCTCTTCGCAGATTTTTTGCTGAACACAAAGAATATAAAATTGTTCATGGCCATTTGAGCAGTCTTGCTGTCTTTTATCTCGGTGTCGCCAAACAATATGGTGTCCCTTTTAGAATTGCCCACAGTCACGGCGCTGGATTTTTGCATACACCAAAAGGAATTGCTAAATACCTGCTCTTCCGCACCACAAAATGGAATGCTAATATTCGACTTGCTTGTTCGACCGAAGCTGGAAAATATTTATATGGAAACAGTCCTTTCGAATTTGTTCCGAATGGAATAGATGTAGAACGTTTTTCCTTTGATTCTGATGTTCGCAATCGCTTACGTGAAGAATTAGGACTGGAGAACAATTATGTCATAGGTCATGTGGGCCGCTTCAATTTACAGAAAAATCATGAGTACTTGCTTCGGATTTTCAAAGGTGTTTTGGATAGACGTCCCGAGGCACGACTACTTTTGCTAGGTGATGGCGAACTTTTTGAGGAAATTCAAAAAATGTCGCATGAACTTCATATTGAAGAAGCAATTATTTTTGCGGGCGTCCATAAAGATGTGGAAAAATACTATCAGGCTATGGATGTGTTTGTTCTTCCATCTGTATTTGAGGGGCTACCAGTAACAGGAATTGAAGCGCAGTATTCTGGATTGCCATGTGTACTATCAGATAAAATCACAAAAGAAGTGAAAATAACAGATTCGGTACACTTTGTCGGAATTTCAGACAAAGATGTTACAACGTGGATTGATGTATTGTCCACCGCTAAAGTCAATACGCATAGGGATGTAGTAAGGCCGATAACGGATATTTTCGATGTTAGGCACGCAGCCCAAAACATGGAAAATCGATATAAGGAGCTAATGCCGGAGGTAATATGCTGATATACTGGACTGCCTGTATTTGTTCTGTCGCATTTGCTGCATTCGGCCTAAAAGTAGCACATAGGCGAACAAACGCAGCATATTATCTTAAATTGAGCTTTTTTTCAGCGCTTCCATTGATTTTTATTGCGTCTATCCGTTATGACGTTGGACAAGACTATCTCTATACGTATGTTCCCTATTTTTTGCGTCTACAAAGGGGAATCGTTTATCAGAAATTGGAGCCACTGTATCACCTGATCAATGTCGTTGTTATCCGGTTGCATGGTGATTATCCGTGGGTCTTTGCGATTTGTGCCGTCATATTCCTTACTCTTGTTTACTATCGAATTTTTACAGATTCCCCTTATCCGTTGCTCAGCATCTACCTTTTGGTCGCAATGACCTATTATTTTATATTCCTGAACACAATGCGTCAAATGGTTGGATGTGCCATTTTGTTAATGTCTCTTCCATATTCCCGCGAAAAAAAGTTCTGGAGATTTGCGGCAGTTGTAGGGGTTGCCTCCCTGTTTCATACGTCTTGCATCTTGTTTATTTTAACATATTGGTTGCCGGATTTGCACATCCGTCCAAAATGGATTGCAATCATTACAGTGTGTATCTTTATTCTCGGACAGTCTCTTGGTTCGCTACTTAACCGGCTGGTTCAGTTGACATCTTACTCAATATATCAAGGCTCAAGATTTGATAGCGCAGAGCAAGGCTGGGTTGTGCTTGCTCTCAATATCGTGCTTGTTCTTTTTGCGTCCATCTGTTATTCAGATAACTCGCAATATTCACAATATTACAACTTTCAAGTAGTTGCGTTGTGGATTGCTTCATTAACAGGTAAAGTTGCTTTGATTAGTCGAATCCGCTGGATGTTTGGAATACAAGCAATTATCCTGATTCCAATGGCAATTCGAAATATTCGAAACAGAAACAATCGAGTTTTGTTGAGTTTACTGATCGTATTTCTGTATTTTCTGTATGCATCGTACACGATTGGTGTAAAAAATGGCAATAATGTGCTGCCATATCAAACTATATTTTCAATTTACTAAGGGGTTTAATATGAGAGAATACACAGTTGTCATTCCTGTATATAATGTTGAATTCTATCTTCCGCGTTGTATTGAGTCTGTACTTGCACAAACCATAAAGGCGCAAAAAATCATACTGGTCGATGACGGATCAACCGATAACAGCGGAATTATTTGTGATGAATATGCTGAAAGGGATGAAACAATTCAGGTAATTCATCAATCAAATCAGGGATTATCCGCCGCCAGAAATACCGGAATCGATACAGCAGACACCCCTTGGATTACATTTGTAGATTCTGATGATTATATTGATCCAGATATGTATGAGACCTTATTTCAAAACCTTGAAAAATACAATGCTGATATTTCTATCTGTGGTGTATGGGTTGAAAAAGAGAACGGCGAGAAATCTACATTTCGTGCAACCGGTGTGCTAAAGGAATGGGATACCACGGGAGCATTAAGAGCACTAAATTCATACCAATACTTTAATATGAGCGTATGGAATGTGCTGTTTCGTTGTAACCTGTTTGATGCTAAACCCATTCTTCGTTTCCCCTTTGGGAAAAAATGTGAAGACTACTATCTCATGCATCAGATCATAGCTAGAGCCCATAAAATCGTATATGATTCAACTCCATATTACCACTATATCCAGCGTCCTAACAGCATTTCAAGAAATAAAAATATAAATCTTGCGCCAATGGATGCCTCTCTTGTACAACTGAAATTTTTTGAACAGAACTATCCAGATATTGCTTTTGCGGCAAAGACAGCATGTGCTTTTTCTCACATGGGCATTTATACTGCGTATGTCCGTAGTGGACAGCCGTGTCCCCCGGAGATGCTTCGGCATTTAAAGAAAATAGCTCGCAAATACTTGCCGTCTGTTCTTAAAAATCCCGATATACCGAAGATTAAAAAGTTGCAAGCCTTGAGCTTTTGCTGGACTTTGCCACTCTATCGCGCCGTAATTGCTCGGACAGAACACAGATAAGAGCCTATAGGTGATGGTATACCAAATTAGGAGAACTTATGAAAATCAGCGTCATAACATTGCACACAGTAAACAATTATGGATCTGCTCTGCAGACCTACGCAACACAACAAGTTTTATCTGAATTGGGCTATGATGTAGAAATAGTGGATTATTGGAGACACGATAACTGCGGTGAAGGTGCGGTGGATAAGGCTTTGCAAAGCCCTCAAATGCAAAAATACAAGCGTATTTGGGGATTAAACAGTTTCACAGAGTCCTTGATACGTATCCCTCTTCGCTATATGCTCTATCGGAAGCGAAAGCCGATGCGAGAGTTCATACATAGACGAGTAAAGCTCACACCACACCCATACTATTCCATGGAGGATTTGCTGCTCGATGTTCCGGATGGCGATGTCTACATGACAGGCAGTGACCAGGTGTGGAACAGTGTCTGGAACCATGGAATTGAGCGTCCTTACTTCCTTGATTACGCGCCTCCCGGGAAAAAACGAATTGCATTTTCTGCCAGTATCGGCCGCACAGAATTCTTCCCAGAAGAGGTAGAGGAAACAGTATCGCTTTTGAAAAAATATCATGCCATTTCTGTTCGAGAAGAAAGCGCAGTAACACTGCTGGCTCAATATGGTATTCCTGCGCAGTTGATTCTTGATCCTACGCTTATGCTGAATAGAGAACAGTGGATCGCAATTGCAAAACGGCCTGTAGAAAGCAAGCCCTATTTGCTGATTTATCAGCTTAATGAAAATCGAGATATGGATGACTATGCTGTTAGATTGGCCAAGAAGAAGCAGTGGCACATCATCCGCATTGGGTTTTCGCTTCCCCAAAAACAGCCATATGGTAAGTGCGTTGTCAGCCCAAGTGTTGAAAAGCTGTTGGGATATATAGAAAATGCACAGTGCGTCCTGACAGATTCTTTTCACGCAACTGCATTTTCTCTAAACCTGGGAACGGATTTTATCAGTATTCTCCCTCCTCGTTTCGGTACGAGAATTGAGAGTATTCTACGTTTAACGGATACAAATCATCGCTTGCTTCGGGACTATCGGGATTTGTCTGTTATAGATACAAAAATCGATAAAAAGCGGGTCAACGAGATTCTAGATCTGGAAAGAAACAAAGGTATTATATTTCTGAAGCAAGCAGTGGAAAGCTAAATTAGGAGATTTATTCTATGGTAAAACGAGAAATTGTTCTGTTTCATGGAAAAGAAGATTGCTGTGGATGTGGGGCGTGTTTAAACAGCTGCCCCCGAAATGCAATTTCTATGAAGGAAGACAGCTATGGCAATGTTTTTCCGGAGATTGAAGAGAATCTTTGCGTTCGGTGTGGGAAGTGTATCAGTGCTTGTAGCTATAAAAAGGATATGGTTGGGCAAACTCCGATAAAGGTATATGCTGCGGCAGCGAAAGAGGATATGATCCTGCAAATTTCCTCATCAGGTGGTGCATTTGCAGCTCTTGCAACTAAGATATTGGGGCAATCCGGCGTAGTATTTGGCTGCGCCACTGAATTTACGGATAAGACAGGAATCCAAACCTGCCATATTATGGTAGAGAATCTATCTGAACTGAAAAAAATTCAGGGATCAAAGTATGTTAAAAGTGACATGGTATTGTGTTATCGCGAAGTTTTAAAGCAACTGAACACCGGAAGAAAGGTTTTGTTTTCCGGGACTCCTTGCCAGGTGGATGGATTAAATGGATTCCTGGGCAGAAAGCAGTATGACAATCTAATCACAGTAGACATTATCTGCCATGGTGTGCCAGGGGAAAAGCTGTTTCGGGATTATATTGCGGAAGAAGAGAAGAAGCTGGGCATGCGCATCTGTGATGTTGAGTTCAGGAACAAAAAAGACGGTTGGGGAAGTTTTGTGCTTGCAGAGCATTGCAGAGTTTCAGACCAAAAGAAAATCAGTAGGTTTCTGTATGCAAGACAGTCTTCCTACTACTGGTTGTTTTTGAAGGGTGCGACATACCGAGATAGCTGTTACTCTTGCAAGTATGCAGGCGGACAAAGATTCAGCGATTTAACTATTGGTGACTTTTGGGGCATTGAAGAGATGCATCCCGAGTATCTGCAAAAAGGATTGCTGAATGCTGAAAAGGGGATTTCTTGTATCTTAGTTAACACAGAAAAGGGGCAGAGTTTCTTAGAAACATGCCGAGAAAACATGATACTGTTGGATTCCACCTACGAGGCTGCGGCAAAGAGAAATGGTCAGCTGAACCACCCAACCAAACGGCATGAGAGTAGAGAGGCAGTTATGGAATTGTATTGCAAGAACGGGTACGCTGCTGTTAATGAATGGTATTGGAAACACCTGGGCATGAAGTACTATCTGTATCAAGCATGGGACTGGATTCCAAGAAGATGGAAGAATATCGCTAAAAAATGCTTGAATAGGTAGTTTGGGAGAAATTATGAAAGTAAGCGTTATAACATTACTTAATGTCAATAACTATGGATCGGTTTTGCAAACATATGCAACAAAGAAAACGTTAGAATATCTTGGCTGCGAGGTCGAATTCGTGGATTATTGGAGAGCAAATCAGACACCGAAGAGACAAGCAGAAGCGTTGCTGAAAAGTAGTACATTAAAAAGACTGCAACCGATATGGGGATGCACAGCTGCAACAGAGAAAATGATGGTCTTGTTGCTGGAAGAATACGTAAAGCTCTATAAAGCCCCAACGCGAAGATTTCTAGAGAAATATATCACGCTGACACCGCAAGCCTATCATTCTTTTGAAGAACTTCAAAACAATCCGCCAAAGGCAGATGTTTATGTGACTGGCAGTGATCAGGTGTGGAATAGTATTTGGAATGAAGGAGTTGATTATCCGCTCTATCTTGCCTTTGCGCCGGAAGGAAAAAAGAGAATTGCTTTTGCGGCCAGTATAGGCATGGATGAGCTAATTCAGAGTGAGATTCCGGAAATGCAGAGGCTGCTGAAAAAATACTCTGCCATTTCAATGAGAGAGGCAAGCGCTGTGAAGCAACTTTCTGAGATTGGTATTTCTTCGGAACTGATATTGGACCCTACACTAATGCTGGATGGAAATCAGTGGAAAGAACTTGCTACATTTCATGAAAAAAAGCGTCAACCATATCTGCTGATTTATCAATTAAATAAAAATACACAGATGGACGATTATGCTGAAGAGCTTGCAGCACGTAATCATTGGGATATTATTCGAATTGGCTATAGCCGTTCTGCAAGAAAAAAAGCTGGATTTTGTGCGTTGAGCCCGTCTGTGGAAGATTTTTTAGGATATTTTGTCAATGCAGAGCATATTTTGACAGACTCGTTCCATGCCACTGCATTTTCTTTAAATTTGGAAAAGATGTTTACAGTTATTATGCCACCGCGCTTTGGCACGAGAATAGAAAGCATCCTAGATCTTACTGGTACGCAAGATAGGCTCTTGCGGAATTACCAGGATTTTACTATAGCGGACAGAAAATACGACACAGAATCCGCTCAGAAAATACTGAGTATTGAGCGAGGCAAAGGGGTTATATTTCTGAAAAAAGCATTAAGCCTGTGAGGAAGCACTGTGGAAAAAAATAGATCGAAATATTTGCTTAAAAACACAGCAATATTTGCATTGGGAAGCATCGGAACAAAGGTGATTTCGTTTTTCTTAGTGCCGCTGTACACAAACATATTGTCGACTTCCGAATATGGTGTTGTTGATTTGGTGACAACCATTTGTACCGTTTTGGCACCGATTCTTATTTTGAATATTAATGAGGCAATTATGCGGTTTTCGCTGGATGAGAACGCAAACACTACTGAGATTATGAGTGTTGGAATCATGCTCTTGGGGATGTCTTTTATTGGTGGGCTTATACTAATTCCAATGGCCTCTGCATTTCCTATTATTTCTGAATATGCGGCTTATCTGTACTCCTATACAATTTCTCTTGCTGGTACTCAAGTCTTTTTGGGTTATTTGAGGGGGACGGAACGCCTGGTGCAGTATTCAATTGGCAATATTATTCATGCATTGGCCATCGCCTGCTTCAATATTATTGAATTACTACTTCTGAAAAAAGGTGTTCAGGGGTATTTCATTGCCTATATTGCTGCAAATATTGTAACAATTATATATTCTATTTTTGCTGGAAAAGTTTGGGAGCCGTTACGCGAATTCCATCTCAATCTAATGTTAGTGAAGGAAATGGCAAAGTTTTCAGTGGTGTTAATTCCCAACACTTTTATGTGGTGGATTATGAACTCCTCCGACCGTATCATGGTGACAGCTATGGTGGGTGTTGCGGCAAATGGTATCTATGCTATTTCTTATAAGGTTCCGTCTTTGGTACAGACCATTACAGGGATTTTCAACCAGGCATGGTCCTACTCTGCTATTCGCGAAAACAACAGTGAGGACAGGGATGCCTACAGTAGTCGTGTATTTAGTGGTGTTGTTGCCATGTCCAGCATTGCTGGTGTTGGACTGCTTGCTGTTATGAAACCGTTCCTTCGTTTTTATGTGGAAAGAGAATACTATTCTGCGTGGAGATATACCCCATTTTTAATTGTTGGATTTGTGTTCTTGACACTGGGAACATTTTTGTCTTCTTACTATACGGTAAACAAAGATAGCAAAGGCTTTTTATTTTCCGGACTTACAGGAGCAATTGCTAATGTAAGCCTGAACGCAATGCTGATTCCAATACTAGGTGTTACTGGAGCAGCACTCGCTACTTGTATAAGCTATACCTTGGTGTTTGTGTATCGTATTTTTGACACGAAAAAGTATGTTCATCTTCAGTTCGGGCAGGTTCAGCAGTGGGCCTCCTGTTGTATGGTAGTTCTGGCAGCGTTGACTATGTTCTGGGATAATATGCTGGGACAAGTGATGCAGTTTGTAGAATTGGGAGTGCTTATGCTGATTAATAGAAATATTTGGGTTTCATTACTACATCATAAAGCACATCAGTAAGAGATTACATTAGGGAATCTTTGATTTAGTCTGCACTACTATAGAGGATCCAGATGAAGAATAAAGAGGTTTTAAGCGTGAACGGTATTATAATCAAAAAAGAGGTCCCCCCATGCCAACTCTATCCCCCACTATCCACCACGCCCTGGTCCAAGCCGCCCTGGCCGACTTCAACCTCCACGAACGATACCTCCTGGAAGCCAATCTCAGTGAACGCTGCATCTGCGCCAGATTCGCCATGTACCTGGAAAAGCAGCTCTCGGTATACCAGGCCGAAGGGTACACAGTGGACGTAGAGTACAATCGCGGCATGGACGGCCACGACCGGAGCCCAAAGCGCTTGAATGACGATTTGATTGTAGTAGACCTAATCATTCATAAACGCGGATACGACAATGAAATGGGCTACCAGAATCTGATTTGTATGGAAATGAAGAAAAGCACCAACCGGGATGGATGTGACGCAGACGAAGCCCGCTTGGGGAAGATGACCGACCCGGACTATGGCTTCAACTACAAGACCGGCTTCATGATCGTAGCGGATATGAAGCAATGTGCGTTGACAATCAAAAGCATATTCCGCAATGGAGTACATATCCCCCCTCAATGACCGCAATAGCCCCTCTCTGACTTCCCCAGTCCGGGAATCCAGCAAACGCCCGATGGGACACCCAAACAATTTACCATCTCCTGTACAAAAACCCGCGAGAATTGCTTGCCAATTCTCGCGGTTTCGATTATAATACCCAAAGAGAATCAAATACTACATGAAAAGGAGCACAACCGCCCATGAAAGCCCCAGATTATTCCATTCCCGTGCCCCAGAATCCGGCGCTCCATGACTATATGATGATGTACGCGGTGGCCCAGTTCAACCGCCATGACCAGGATCTGCTGACGCAGCCCTTTGACCGGCTGATGGTCTCTGCCCGGATCGCCTTCTATTTGCAGTTCTTTCTGTGGATGCGCCGTATCGAGGATTACGTGGTGGACATGGAGTACGGACGGCTGGTGGTGGGGGTGGACATCACCGCGAAGAAGACAAGACAGCGGCCCCACCTGGGCCTGGATATACTCATTCGCAAGCGGGGCGACGAGGCCGCCGGTATCCCTCCCGTGAATGTCCTGTGCGCCGAGGTGAAGGCCGCCGGAAAGCAGGAGGGCAACAAGGCGGAGGAAAACCGCCTGCAGAAGCTGACCGACACCAAGTGGGACTTTCACTACCCCTCGGGCTACATTCTCCGGGCCGAGTTCAAAGGCGAAAACCGGACAAACCTGCGGATCAAGCGGGTCTTCCGCGGCGGCGAGAAGGTGGACCTGCTGGAGCCGGTCTTTTGAATGCCAAACATAAGAATGGAGGACACATCATGTCTCTTTTTAAAAACAAAACCCTGATGATCACCGGCGGTACCGGCTCCTTCGGTAAAAACCGCCCCAGCAGTCTGAAATGAACTGCTGGGGCGGCCACAGAAAGGCTGACCGATTTGAGCGTCTTTGAGAGGCTTGATCAGCTCTGTAATGGATAGTATATGTGACAGGGGGTGGAAATATTCCGGAACTTAAAGCTTAAAATGATCACGCCAGTCTGACGGAAAATTTAGTCGGGTGAGATCAACGACGGCCGGGTATTGCGAGAACAACCCATTGAGCTTTGCAACAAAAGAATTCCACGCATTGTCTGACGGACGAAGGTATTTCATGGCCAAAAGGATTTGATACAGGCCATTGTATTGCGGCTGCGGATTGACGAAATCTAATTGCGTCAATTGGGGCGCGGTACTGATAGCCCTATTATAAATCCTGCTGTTATGCGCACAGATATTCCGCATTACGGAGACGGACTGGATCCACGACGTGAACATTTTTTGTGAGGGAACAATGTATTTGCCGGACGGTCCGATAAATCTGTAATGTTGAACCAATGCTTTGTATTCGGCAGTGGTAGGCTTGAGGTTTTTGATCACTTTAGAGAGCGTGCCGAATGACATTACCTCAACAGAGGCCCAGAGCGGGACAGCCCCATCGTATTGACGGAAGTTGTGCTTTATAAACACATCATTTGATCGTGCGATTTCAGATGCGATGGTACCCTGATTTTTCCAATACTTGTCTTTCTCTGAAAATATAGACGGGTCATTTAGAACCAATGCATCTCCATGGAGCAAAAGCGCAGAAACAAGCCGGGCACGAAGCGATACCTCAATTTGCGCAATGAAACTGAACACAAGATTTGATAACGCGGAATCAAACCTGTAAATGTTTGCAACCTTCGCAAAGGTCACACCGGTCTCAAATTTTCCGGATGATTTGTCGTACAGGTGAAAAGCGTAGCCTTTGAGACGATAATACCCAACCTGATCAAGGGTTTCTTCGGCATTGTCGTTTGCGGTGATCTGCATCCCAGCATTGCTCCACTTTTGCAATAGCTGTGCGGTGTTCTGGATATTTTTTGGATACTGGTACATATTGCGCACCTCTATAAATACAAAAAGTCCCGCCGGGTTGCGCATTCATGGGAACATGACTAGGCGTGGCGGGTTCTATTGCAAACATTATAGTGGATTGTATCAAAATTGTCAAGTGCAAAGAAATTCTACTCTATCAAATATCGCTGTCAAAAAACTGTTGTGCAGTGTATTTGTTACAATTGCCTTGTTCAATAAGAAAAAATATGATTGAATGGAGGACACATCATGTCTCTTTTTAAAAACAAAACCCTGATGATCACCGGCGGTACCGGCTCCTTCGGTAACGCCGTTTTAAACCGCTTCCTGGCCACGGACATTGGCGAGATCCGCATCTTCTCCCGGGATGAGAAGAAGCAGGACGACATGCGCCACGAGTACCAGGCCAGAATGCCGGAGGTGGCGAACAAAATCAAGTTTTACATTGGCGACGTCCGGGACCTGCAATCCGTCCGGGGGGCCATGACCGGGGTGGACTATATCTTCCACGCCGCCGCCCTGAAGCAGGTGCCCTCCTGCGAGTTCTTCCCCATGGAAGCCGTGCGGACCAACGTCATCGGCACGGACAATGTCCTCACCGCCGCCATCGAGGCCGGGGTGGAGTGCGTCATCTGCCTGTCCACCGACAAGGCCGCCTACCCCATCAACGCCATGGGCATGTCCAAGGCCATTGAGGAAAAGGTGGCCATTGCCAAATCCAGAATGTCCGGCAAGACGAAGATCTGCTGCACCCGCTACGGCAACGTCATGTGCTCCCGGGGCTCCGTCATCCCCCTGTGGATCGACCAGATCAGATCCGGCAATCCCATCACCGTCACCGAGCCCAACATGACCCGGTTCATCATGTCCCTGGAAGAGGCCGTGGACCTGGTGCTCTTCGCCTTTGAGCACGGCGAGAACGGCGACCTGCTCATCAAGAAGGCCCCCGCCTGCACCATCCGGACCCAGGCGGAAGCCGTCTGCGAGCTCTTCGGCGGCAAGAAAGAGGAGATCAAGGTCATCGGCATCCGCCACGGCGAGAAGATGTACGAGACCCTCCTCACCAACGAGGAGTGCGCCAAGGCCATCGACATGGGGGACTTCTACCGGGTCCCCGCCGACAACCGGGGGCTGAACTACGATAAGTACTTCAAAGAGGGCGACGACAAGCGGAACACCCTGACGGAGTTCAACTCCAACAACACCCGCCGCTTAAATTTGCAGGAGACCATCGATACCATCGCCTCCCTGGGCTACATCCGGCAGCGGCTGGCGGAGAAATGATATGGAACACAACTTCAAATGGAAAAACAACGGCCGCACCAAAATCATGATCGGCTGCGGCACCCGGCCGGAGATCATCCGGCTGGCCGCCGTCATCAAGCGCTGCCGGGAATATTTTGACTGCTGCGTGGTCTACTACAACCAGAACTGGGACCGGAACCTGAGCACCGTGTTCTGGGAGGATTTCGAGCTGAAGAACACCTTCGGGGAATTTGGCCCGGACATTCTGGTGCCTGTGGTGGGGGAGAACCTGGGGGTGACCTGCGGCAACATCCTGGGCCGCAGCTATGAGCTGCTGGCCGAATTGCAGCCGGAGGGCTACTTGGTGCTGGGGGATACCAACAGTTGCCTCTCCGCCATCAGCGCCAAGCGGCTGCACATCCCCCTTTTCCACATGGAGGCCGGCAACCGCTGCAAGGACGAGTGCCTGCCGGAGGAGACCAACCGCCGGATCGTGGACGTGATCTCCGACGTGAACCTGTGCTACAGTGAGTTTGCCCGGAAGTATCTGGCAGACACGGGCCTGCCCAAAGAGCGGACCTACATGACCGGCTCTCCCATGGCGGAGGTGCTGCACATGAATCTGGACAAGATCCGCAAGAGCGATGTGCTGGAGCGCCTGGGGCTGGAAAAGGATAAGTATATTCTCCTGTCTGCCCACCGGGAGGAAAACATCGACTCCGAGCAGAACTTCCTGAGCCTCTTCACCGCCATCAATGCCCTGGCAGAGAAGTATGATATGCCCATCCTCTATTCCTGCCACCCCAGAAGCCGTCACCGGCTGGAGAAGAGCGGCTTCCGGCTGGACCCCAGAGTCCGGGTCAACGAGCCCCTGGGCTTCAATGACTACAACAAGCTGCAAATGAACGCCCTGGCCATTGTCTCCGACTCCGGCACCCTGCCGGAGGAGAGCAGCTTCTATCTCTCCATCGGCCACCCCATTGCCGCCGTGTGCATCCGCACCTCCACCGAGCGCCCCGAGGCCCTGGAAGCCGGGGACTTCATCCTGGCCGGCATCACCACCCGGGAGCTGCTGAACGCAACGGATATGGCCATCGAGATGAAACAGAAGGGCATCCTGGGCAAGCCCTGCCCCGACTATGTGGATGAGACTGTTTCCATGAAGGTAGTGCGCATCATCCAGGGTTATGTAAACGTAGTCAATAAGATGGTGTGGAGGAAGTACTAAATGAACATCCTGGTCACCGGCGCAAGGGGCATGGTGGGAACCGCCCTGTGCGCCAACCTGAAAAATATCCGGGACGGCAAAAACCGCACCCGGCCCAATATCCATATTGACGAGATCTACGAGTACGACATGCAGTCCACCCCGGAAGAGCTGGACGGGTATTGCGCCAAAGCCGACTTCGTCTTCAATCTGGCCGGTGTGAACCGCCCGGAGAATCCTGAGGACTTTATGAAGGGCAACTTTGGCTTTGCCTCCGACCTGCTGAACTGCCTGAAAAAGCACAGCAACAAGGCAACCATTATGCTGTCCTCCTCTGTCCAGGCCACTCTGGCCGGTCGGTTCGGCAACTCCGAGTATGGCCGGAGCAAGAAAGCGGGGGAGGAGCTGTTCTTCGATTACGCCAAGGAAACCGGGGCAAAGGTTGCCGTCTATCGCTTCGTCAACCTCATGGGCCACAGCCGCCCCAAGTATAACAGCGCCATTTCCACCTTCTGCTGGGCGGTAGCCAACGACGAACCCTTTACCGTCAATGACCGGTCCACGGAGCTGGAAGTTCTCTACATTGACGACCTGGTGGAGGGAATGTTTGACCTCCTGGAGGGCAAGGAGCAGCACTGCGAGTTTGACGGCGTAGAGACTGTTCTTACCGAGGATGGCCGCTACTGCTGCGTCCCCGGTTCTCACAAGGTTACCTTGGGTGAAATCGTGGACCTGCTGGCCCAGTTCAAAAACCAGCCGGTATCCCTTCTCATGCCCAGGATCCCCGATGGCAGCTTTGCCAAGAAGCTGTTCAGCCTGTACCTGACTTACCTGCCCAAGGAGAAGTTCAAGTACGCCATGAAAATGAACTGCGATGCCCGGGGCAGCTTCACGGAGCTGATCCACACCGCCGACTGCGGCCAGGTGAGCATCAACATCTCCAAGCCCGGCATCACCAAGGGCCAGCACTGGCACAACTCCAAGTGGGAGCAGTTCATCGTGGTCCACGGCCACGGCCTGATCCAGGAGCGGAACATTCACACGGGGGAGACGGTAGAATTTGAAGTTTCCGGCGAGAAAATCGAGGCCGTCTACATGATCCCCGGCTGGACCCACAACATTATCAACCTGAGCGATACCGAGGACCTGGTAACCGTCATGACCTGCGATGAGGTCTTCGACCCAGGCCACCCGGATACCTTCGCAGAACCGGTATAACATAACTGCCGCGGCGAAAGCCGCGGCAGTTGCCTTACACCTGATAAAATTCCTGATACCATCTGGCGAACTTCCGCAGCCCCTCCCGCAAAGGCGTGGCGGGCTTGAAGCCGAAGTCCCGCTCCAGGGGGGCGGTGTCGGCGTAGGTTACGGGCACATCGCCGGGCTGCATAGGCACCAGCTCCTTATGGGCTTCGAAGTCATAGTCGGCGGGAAGCACACCGGCGGACACCAGCTCCTCGGAGAGGATCTGGACGAAGTCCAGAAGGTTCTCCGGGTTGCTGTTGCCGATGTTGTATACGGCGTAGGGAGGAATGGGCAGACCGTCCTCCCCGTTTTTCTTTTCCGGGGCTCCCTGCATCACCCGCAGGACTCCCTCCACAATGTCATCAATATAGGTGAAGTCCCGCTTGCAGTTGCCATAGTTGAAGATCTGGATGGTCTGGCCCTTGCGCAGCTTGTTGGTAAAGCCGAAATAGGCCATGTCCGGCCGGCCGGCGGGACCGTAGACGGTGAAGAACCGCAGACCGGTGGAGGGAATGTTGTAGAGCTTGGAGTAGGCGTGGGCCATGAGCTCGTTGCTTTTTTTGGTGGCGGCATAGAGGGAGACCGGGTTGTCTACCTTGTCCTCAGTGGAGTAGGGAACCTTCTTGTTGGTGCCGTAGACGCTGGAGGAGGAGGCATAGACCAGGTGCGCCACGGGGCTGTGGCGGCAGGCCTCCAGGACATTGTAGAAGCCGATGAGGTTGCTCTGGATGTAGGCATCCGGATTGGTGATGGAGTACCGGACTCCGGCCTGGGCGGCCAGATTCACCACCACATCGGGTTTCCATTCGGCAAAGATGCGGTCCACAGCCGCCCGGTCGGCAATATCGCCCTTCACAAAGGTCCAGGCGGAGCCGGGATGCTTTGCGGCGCTGGCCTGAATTTGGTCCAGGCGCCAGTTCTTGATGGATACATCGTAGTAGTCGTTCAGGTTGTCCATGCCCACGATGGTCACCGGGGACACGGTATCCAGGAGCTTCAGCACCAGGTTGGAGCCAATGAAGCCTGCGGCACCGGTGACGAAGACGGTTTTGTTTTTCAGATCGATCCGTTCCATCGTATTCACCTCAGTCCCGCTTGAAGATGTCCCGGGTGAAGACCTTGTCCTGCACATCGTCCAGGCAGGGATCGTACCGGTTGGCGATGATGCAGTGGGACTGCTTTTTGAATTTTTCCAGATCGTTGACCACCTTGGAGCCGAAGAAGGTCTCGCCGTCCTTTAGGGTGGGCTCATAGATGATGACGGTGGCACCCTTGGCCTTGATGCGCTTCATAACGCCCTGGATGGCGCTCTGACGGAAGTTGTCGGAGTTGGCCTTCATGGTCAGCCGGTACACGCCTACCACGGTCTCGCCCTCCTTGCTGGCGCTCCAGCTGTCGTTGGCTTCATAGCCCCCGGCGATTTCCAGCACCTGGTCGGCGATGAAGTCCTTTCGGGTCCGGTTGCTTTCCACAATGGCGGTCATCATGTTCTGGGGCACATTTTCAAAGTTGGCAAGCAACTGCTTGGTGTCCTTGGGCAGGCAGTAGCCGCCGTAACCGAAGCTGGGGTTATTGTAGTGGGTGCCGATCCGGGGGTCCAGGCATACGCCGTCGATGATGTCCTTGGTGCATAGCCCCTTGGTCTCGGCATAGGTGTCCAGCTCGTTGAAGTAGCTGACCCGCAGGGCCAGATAGGTGTTGGCAAAGAGCTTTACGGCCTCGGCCTCGGTAAAGCCCATGAACAGGGTGGGGATATCCTCTTTGATGGCACCTTGCTGCAGCAAGGAAGCGAAAATCTCAGCCTTTTCCCGGCTCTCAGCATCGCAGGAGACAATGATCCGGCTGGGGTAGAGGTTGTCGTACAGGGCCTTGCTCTCCCGCAGGAACTCCGGGCTGAAGAGAATGTTGGCGGTGCCATATTTCTCCCGGACGGAGGCAGTGTAGCCAACAGGAATGGTGGACTTGATGACCATGGTGGCATTGGGGTTCACCTTCAGCACCAGCTCGATGACGGCCTCCACGGCGGAGGTGTCAAAGTAGTTCTTCTTGCTGTCGTAGTTGGTGGGGGCGGCAATGACCACAAAGTCCGCGTCCCGGTAGGCGGATTCCCCATCCAGCGTGGCGGTCAGATCCAGGTCCTTTTCCGCCAGGTACTTTTCGATGTACTCGTCCTGAATGGGGGATTTGCGCTTATTGATGAGGTCCACCTTTTCCGGGATAATGTCCACGGCGGTGACGTGGTTGTGCTGGCTCAGCAAGGTGGCGATGGACAGACCCACATAGCCCGTACCGGCCACGGCCACCTTGTATCGCTTGGCGGGGGCGGCCTTGGGGGTGGATTTGGCATCGTCCACATACAGATTGGTAATGTCAAAGTCCAGAGCCTCTGCCAGAGCCTCCAGCTGCTCAATGGAGGGCTTGAAGGTCATATTTTCCAGCTGGCCGATCATAGAGCGATTGATGCCGGTGAGTTTCGCCAGATCGATCTGGGTCAGCCCCTTTTCCTTGCGCATTGTCTTTACGGTTTCGGCCAGAAGACGGAAGGAGAGCTTTTTCATAGGGAAGTATCCTTTCTAAAATGATAGAATTTACAGCATTACAAAGAGCGAAAACGGAAAACTCTGCTACTCTTTTTGAAAATTCTATCACAGAAGCAGTGGAAAATCAAGAGAAAAGCGGAGATGAATAGAAAATTTTTGAACTGGGTACATATGAAAAAATATGGAATGCTATAATAAATAGCATGAATGGAGATGGAAGCCTGGGCTTGCTTTTTGACGCATATGTGGTATACTTAATCATGGATTTTTGTCAATTTTACGAAACCCCTTTTAGATAGACGATGGAGGTTACCATGGATGATATTCAGGTGAGCATTATATGCAATGCCTATAATCATGAGAAATATATCCGGGATGCGATGGAAGGATTTGTCATGCAAAGAACGACCTTTCCATTCGAAATATTGGTGCATGACGATGCTTCGACAGATAAAACGGCGGACATTATCAGAGAGTATGAAAAAAGATATCCTGAAATCGTCAAGCCAATTTATGAAACGGTGAATCAGTATTCCAAGCGGGACGGATCCTTGCAGCGGATTCAATATGGTAGGGTTCAGGGAAGATATATTGCGCTGTGCGAAGGGGATGACTATTGGACGGACCCGTTAAAGCTGCAAAAACAGTTTGATGCTTTGGAGGCTAACTCTAATGTGGATATCTGCGCATCTGGGACAAAAACCGATGTAAATGGAAAGGTGCAGGCTCAGGTGTTTCCCTCAAATGAGGATGGCTTGTTTACACCGGACGAGGTCATTCGCGGCGGTGGCGGATTTGTGGCGACGGGGTCGCTGATGTACCGAAAAGAGGTGCGGGAGAATTCGCTTCCTTTTTTTTACAAGATGAGTGGGGATTACCCATTGCAGATTGCGGGTTCCCTTCGAGGCGGGATGCTCTACCTTGGAGCACCTATGAGTATTTTTCGGGCGGAAACGATTGGTTCTTGGACGGTTCGCATGAATCAGAATTTAGAGGCCAGAAAAAAACACAATGATAGAGTATTCGAAATGTTGCAACAACTGAATACAGATACTGCTGGAAAGTATCAGGAGGCGATTCTGGAAGCGATTAACGATTTGAAATTCGAGTGTCTGGTGCAAGCCAGAGAGTATCGGACGATTTGTGCTCCTCAATACAGCATCCAGTTCCGTAAGATGCCTTCTTACAGGCAGGCAGTCATGAAGATTGGGCAGTATTGTCCAAAGGCGGCCAGCCTGATTTTCGATTTGCGCCGGAGGATGAGATAAGTGGCAAGAGAGAATTCCGGAGTTATGTCTAATTTTATATGGCGCTTGGCGGAGCGCTTTGGTGCCCAGGGCGTTGCATTTGTAGTATCCATTGTCCTGGCTAGACTGCTGGCGCCGGAAGCCTACGGCACAATTGCTTTGGTAACGGTTTTTACTCAAATCCTGAATGTTTTTATAGACAGCGGATTCGGAAATGCTTTGATCCAAAAAAAAGATGCAGATGATTTGGACTTTTCTACGGTGTTCTATTTTAATATCGCCATATGCGTGTTGCTATACCTAGGAATGTTCCTGGCAGCACCGATGATTGCAAAATTTTATAATGATGCATCTCTGATATCGGTGGTCCGGGTATTGAGTTTGACACTGGTAATTTCCGGTGTAAAAAATGTGCAGCAGGCATACGTGAGCCGGACTATGCAGTTTAAGCGCTTCTTCTTTGCTACCTTGGGAGGTACCATCGGTGCGGCGGTTATCGGTATTGCTATGGCCTATTTTGGATTTGGCGTGTGGGCGTTGGTAGCCCAGCAGATATTCAACGCCACTGTGGACACCCTCATTCTATGGATTACCGTCAAGTGGCGGCCTAAATGGATGTTCTCCTGGCGGCGATTGAAGGGCCTGTTTTCTTTTGGTTGGAAGTTGCTTGCTTCGTCGCTCCTGGATACTGTGTATAACGATTTGCGCCAGCTAATCATTGGGAAGATGTATACAAAGACAGACCTGGCTCAGTATAATCGGGGTAAACAGCTGCCGGATCTGCTGGTGAATAATATTGACACCTCCATCAACAGTGTTTTGTTGCCAGCTATGTCTCAGGTCCAGGACAATCCGGAACGAGTCAAGAATATGACTCGGCGTGCAATGAAGACGAGCACCTACGTGATTGCACCGGTTATGATGGGGCTGGCCTTTACAGCGGAGTCGGTTATTCACCTGATTTTAACGGAAAAATGGCTACCTTGTGTACCTTTCCTTCGGATATTTTGTATCACATATATGTTTTATCCGGTCAATACTACAAATCTGAATGCTATCAAGGCAATGGGACGCAGCGATTTGTTTTTGAAGCTGGAGACAATAAAGAAGGTGATTGGGCTGATTGTCCTGCTAGGTACGATGTGGTTTGGCGTTATGGCAATGGCGTATAGTCTCTTGTTTACAAGTATTACCAGCCAGATTATCAATAGTTGGCCCAACAAGAAATTGTTAGATTACAGTTACCCAGAACAAATCAGGGATATTCTTCCGGGAATTTTACTTGCTGTGTTTATGGGCTGCTGCGTTTATCCAGTAAAGTGGATAGGATTTTCAGATTTGCTTACGCTGCTTATTCAGGTCATTATGGGGGCCTGCATTTTCATTGTGGGCTCTGCCTTGCTGAAACTGGAGGGCTTCCAGTATTTGTGGGAGCAGTTAAAACTTGTTTGGAAAAAAAATGGGAAAAGGGAAGAGTCTAAATGAAAAAAGTGCTGTTGATTTTCTCAGGATACAACCAGCGGGCTGTAGTTGCGTTTTTGCGGGAGCTAAAAAAGAACAGAATAGATAATTTTAGGATTATTGCCGCATCAGATCAGGACACAATACTTGTGACGGATTATAAAGACAGAGTCTCTTATGTTAGAAAGATAAAGCAGTTGAATCTGGACGAAATACTTTTCGCGACAGAGGCTACATTAGCGGATACCGGTGCAGAAATGGCAACAATTGTACCAAGCACCGAGGCATTAAACCGGTTCGTCTTGGAGAACCGAGAAATATTTCGAAAACACAAATGCGAGATTCCTTTGGTTGAGGCTAAGCAATATTATGAAATATCGGATAAAGAGACCTTTTGGAAACTGTGCAGAAATCGGGGACTAACGGTCCCGGAGAATATAGAGATTGACTGCTGGCAGGGACAGCCTTTTGTTGCCAAACCGAAGCATTATGTATCATCGGATGGGAAGGTATACGCACCGGTGATTGTAGAAACAGAAGAGGAGTACCGGACTTTTATACGGAATTATCGAGGAGAAGACTTTGATTTACAGGAGTTTGTGCAGGGTGAAAGCTTCTATCTCTTGTATTACTTCGCAAAAAATGGAACAGTAATATCTTTTTCACAGGAAAATATTGCGCAGCAGCCCAATGGAAAATCCATTTTGGCGGCGGTATCCAGGAATTTGCACACTTCGGAGATATCGGGTCAATTCGAGGCACTTTTTAAGGATCAAAAGTTTGTTGGGTTTGTTATGATTGAGCTTCGGAAATGTAAGGAGCGGTACTACATGATCGAGGCCAATCCTAGACTCTGGGGTCCAACACAGCTGTATGTTGATGCGGGTGTTCCATTAATTGAAGCGTTTCTTCAGGATACGGGATTTATGAAGGAGAAGGCATTTACCGATCAACCTTGTGAGGCATATTATTATTGGAGCGGGGGACGCAGCGCGGAGAAAGACTGCGTGTGGCACGGTCCCGGAAGACAATTTTTTCAGGATCATTGGGAGAATTTCCAGCGAGCGGATATGTATGACAGGCCGGACACGATAAATGTGTATCGAATGGAGACTATGGAACGTTGATTTTGGGAGGATAGCGGTGAAAAAAGTAGTAATATCTGTTGGAATGGGGCCGCAGCAGCTGGCTTTTATCAAGAGACTAAAGGAAAATGGCTATACAGTGGTTGCCTTTGGAAAGGGAAAAAACTCTGCTGAGGCGATTCGCTTGTGCGACTATTCGGCAGAGCTGGACACGCATGATCCGGAGGCGGCCATTCGATGGATCGATTCCTTAGGAGTCCAGGTGGCAGCAGTTGGTTCCTTTGCCGGAGGTGGAGCGGTTCAAACGGTTCAGAGATTGTCGAACTACTATGGTACCGTGACAGCCATTCCGGATGAGCTTGCAGTTGGTTCTGACAAGACAAAGCAGCAGTTATTGCTGGAGAAATATGGGCTGTCTACAATCCATACATGGAAAATATCGGAGCTGACAGATGGAGATATCCACCCAAATGAGGAGTACATTCTAAAGCCCGCATCCGGCAGAGGATCGGAGGGAATTACGATTCTGTCCGGGGAAACGTTGATGCATCGTTATCGGGATAATGGGGATGTGTGCAAAGAGGATATTGTACAGGATGTACGTAAAGGTGACGAATATCGCTGTGTCACGATTGTTCAGAACGGAAAACTGAAGCTGCTGGCACCTGTTTTGCGCAGATCCTACCGGGATACAGTATTTTTAGGTGTGCTGCGATATGCGGATGACCATCTGGACAGGCTTCAAGCGTACATTCAGCGGTTTCTGGCGGATTCTGGAATCCAAAATTCCATTATCAAAGCGGATATCATTGTTTCCGAAAAGAGCATTGATATGATCGAAATGGATATTGGAGTTGGAGGCGGAACGTACTATAAGACTTTTATTTCCCGACTGTATGATCGGAATTTGATGGACGAGTATATCCGGCTGATCACCGGGGACAAAGTGATTCCATTTCAGGTTGCTAGACCCAATTTGCGTATGGACTATGTATTTAACCATCAGAGCTGTCCGGTGGAGTATGATTTGGAGGAATGCCAGAAGGTGTTGTCAACAGTCTTTGGTGAATGCGAGATTCAGGTGAATCAGCTGCATCCGGAAAAGAAGGGTGGATTCTCTTCAAACGCAGATTTTATTATGACAGTGATTCGCAATCATTCCTCAGATGAGAAAGAGCCGTTTGCTGTGGATGATTTTGTCAATAAAAGGCTGCTGAGGAAGGCTGAAAAGACATGAAGACAATTGAAGAAAACGAAAGAAAATATTTAATTTCGAAGAATCAAAAAGAGGAAACTTGGGAACGAGAACATATTGTTTACCAATGGTTTCTTGAGAAGAATGCGCAGGGAAGTGTCAAAGAAAAAATAATTTTTGATTTGACAAGGGCCAAAATCATATATGCGCGTATATCTAAAGTGAGTTGTGGAGAAGGGAAAAATCACAAAAATGTGGAATACCTGGATATTCGTGATTTTAATCCGGGAAAAATGGTGGGGATCCCCTTTGTGCTGAAACGGAGATCTATCAGAGAAAAAGTGTTCTTGGATAGATTTCTGAGATCAAATGGTGTTACGGAGTATTTACTGGAGTATGAAGGGGAGAACTTTGAAAATGCAACCTTGCAAAGTTTTGGTACATTAGAGGATGTAACTGGGGATAGACGGTACTATAATCAGAATATGTGCATCCCGTTTTCGCAGACAGATGCGGACCAGCTACGCTTCCTGCTGGATATATTTTGAAAAGGAATGAAGGAAGGCAAGATGAAACAAATTTTGGTTACCCGTTCCTCAATGCCAACATTTGAGGAATACTGTGACGAAATCAAAGATTTATGGAATACCCGCTGGCTGACCAATATGGGTGCAAAGCACAAGCAGCTTCAGACGGAACTAGAGAAATACCTGGGTGTTCCCCATGTGACCCTCTATACCAACGGGCATCTGGCGCTGGAGAATGCTATTGGGGCGCTGAACCTGCCGGAAGGGGGAGAAGTGATTACCACGCCATTCACATTTGCATCCACTACTCACGCCATTGTGCGCAATGGACTGGTGCCGGTGTTCTGTGATGTAAACAACCGGGACTACACCATGGATGTGACCAAGCTGGAGAGCCTGATCACCGATAAAACCGTGGCTATCGTGCCAGTGCATGTGTACGGAAACCTGTGTGACGTAGAGACCATTGAGATGATTGCGAAAAAGTATGGTCTGAAGGTGATCTACGATGCTGCTCATGCCTTTGGCGTACGGTACAAGGGCGTGTCCTCGGCCTGCTTCGGAGATGCCTCCATGTTCAGCTTCCACGCTACTAAGGTGTTCCATACCATCGAAGGTGGCGCAGTGTGTTATAAAAATGACAGCTGGGTACAGCTGCTGAATGATCAGAAGAACTTCGGATTCCATGGCCCGGAGGAAGTGGCTTATGTAGGCGGAAATGCCAAGATGAACGAATTCCAGGCGGCAATGGGTATCTGTAATCTGCGACATTTGGACGGGGAAATAGCTAAAAGGAAAATAGTTGTGGAACGCTATCGCCAGCGCCTGAGTGGGGTAGAGGGAATCTGCCTTTGCCAGCCTCAAGATGGGGTAGAGTCCAATTACGCTTACTTTCCTGTGGTGTTTGACGGCTACAAGTATACCCGTAATGAGATTTTCGAAATGCTGAAAGCCCAGGAAATTACTGCCCGGAAGTATTTCTTCCCACTGACCAACAGCTTCGAATGCTATCGAAACTATCCTACTGCTGGAGTGGAAAAGACGCCGGTAGCCCAACACCTGGCGCTACGGGTGCTGACATTGCCTTTGTACGCAGATTTGGCGTTGGAAGATGTAGATAAAATCTGTGACACTATTTTGGGATGATGGGAGGGAATGCCTGTGAAGGGCATCATTCTCGCCGGTGGCTCCGGCACAAGACTCTATCCTCTGACGAAGGTCACGTCAAAACAGTTGCTGCCGGTTTATGATAAACCCATGATTTATTATCCACTGTCAGCGCTGATGTTAGCGGGGATCCGAGATATTTTACTGATCTCTACTCCCTCTGATACGCCGAGGTTCCGGGAACTCCTGGGGGATGGGAGTCAGTTCGGCATTCGCCTGAGTTATGCGGTGCAGCCGAGCCCAGATGGATTGGCCCAGGCCTTCCTCATTGGCCAAGAGTTCATCGGGGATGAGCCCTGTGCCATGATTCTAGGAGATAACATCTTTTACGGAGGCTGGTTCAGGAAGAACTTGACAGACGCTGTGAAAAATGCACAAAACGGAGATGCCACCATTTTTGGCTACTATGTACGGGATCCTCAACGCTTTGGCGTTGTGGAGTTTGACAGTAAACGGACGGTCCTCTCTGTAGAGGAAAAACCAAGGAATCCCAAGTCTAATTATTGCATTACAGGACTGTATTTTTATCCTGCCGGTGTGGCCCAGATGGCAGAACAGGTGCGTCCATCCCTTAGAGGGGAGCTGGAAATTACTACGCTAAATGATATGTACTTAAAACGTGGGCAACTGAAGGTGCAGATTCTGGGCCGTGGCTTTGCCTGGATGGATACCGGCACTATGGACAGCTTGATGGAAGCTTCTGTGTTTGTCCAGACGGTCCAGAACCGCCAGGGTGTAGTGATTTCCGCACCAGAGGAAATAGCTTATCACGAAAAATGGATTGATAAATCCCAGCTCGTTGCTGCCGCAGAGGCTTACGGGAAATCTCCATACGGGGAGCATTTACGCCTGGTGGCAGAGGATAAAATATTTTTCTGAGAGGAGCCAATATGACGATATTCATAACTGGCGGTGCGGGCTTCATTGGCTCCAACTTCGTCTACTACATGCTGAAAAAGCACGATGACATTCTCCTGGTCAACCTGGACAAGCTGACCTACGCCGGGAACCTGGAAAACCTGAAGGGCGTGGAAGGAGACCCCCGGCACGTCTTTGTCCAGGGGGATATCTGCGACAAGGAGCTGGTAACATCCCTGTTTCAGAAATACGACTTTGACTATGTCATAAACTTCGCGGCTGAGAGCCACGTGGACCGGTCCATTGCCAACCCGGAAATCTTCGTCCAGACCAACGTCATGGGCACCGTGAACCTCTTGCAGCGGGCCAAGGAGGCCTGGTACAACGCTGGGACCAAGAGCTGGAAACCGGGCAAGAAGTATCTCCAGGTGTCCACCGACGAGGTCTACGGTGCTCTGGGTGCGGAAGGCTTCTTCATGGAGACTACCCCCCTGTGCCCCCACAGCCCCTACTCCTCCTCCAAGGCCAGCGCGGATATGTTCGTCATGGCTTTCCACGACACCTACGGCATGCCCGTCAACATCACCCGCTGCTCCAACAACTACGGCCCCTACCAGTTCCCGGAGAAGCTGATCCCTCTGATGATCAACAACGTGAAGCACCACAAGCAGCTCCCCGTCTACGGCGATGGCATGCAAGTCCGGGATTGGCTATATGTAGAGGATCACTGCAAGGCCATTGACATGGTCTGTGACGGTGGCAAGGTAGGCGAGGTCTACAACGTGGGCGGCCACAACGAGCGGCCCAACATCTTTATCGTCAAAACCATCATCGCCCAGCTCCACGACCGGCTGAATGACGAGGGCATCAGCGAGGACCTGATCAAGCACGTGGAGGATCGCCTGGGCCACGACCGCCGCTACGGCATCGACCCCACCAAGATCAAGAACGACCTGGGCTGGTATCCCGAGACCCCCTTCGAAAAGGGCATCGTCCTGACCATCGACTGGTACTTACAGCATGAGGATTGGATGAATAATGTAACCTCCGGCGCTTATCAGAAGTACTACGAGGATATGTACCAAACGAAGGAGTTGTAACAATCAAAAAGCAACCGTAATGGTCCCTATCGTGGTTCCATCACGGTTGTTTTTGTATTTCCCCCAATTATTTGAGGCAGCCCCTTAAATTTTATTTTACCGTCAGGGACAGCACCTGGCCGGTCTTATCGTCGAGGACAATCGTGGCAGTTTCCTGGTAGGACATGACCCCGTCTTTGGCCACGGCTTTGGCCTTAGATTTGGACAGGCCTCGGATGGTTTCCAGATCCTTATCGTAACCCTCCAGTTTGCCGTCTTCCAGGGTGTAGACGGCTACGGTATAGGTGATTTCGTTGGAAAGGAATTTCTTGTAGGCGCTCTCCACAATGGTGACGGCGGTCTCCGGGTCCAGGTTTTCGCTGTGGGCCAGGACCTGAGTCATCTGGGTGTTCTTCTCATACCGCTCCTCGGTGGAATATTTGGCGGAAAGAGAAGTGGTTTTGTAGTAGTAGCTCAGGTAGCCGAAGACGCAGCCGATGCCCACAACCAGGAGCACCGCCAGGGTGGCAACCTGCTTGCCGGTGAATTTCAGCTCTTTTTTGGCGTCGCTGCCGGAATAGGTGAGGCCCAGACGGGCGGTGATGGGCAGCATGATAGAGAGAAATAGGGCCAGCAGGAAGCTCTCAATGGGGAACATGAGGATGTTCTTGACAATGCCGGGCATGGCAATCAGGAGCGTATACTGCTTGCCGCCCATGTAGAGAGCATAGTAGGCCATATAAATTGGCGTTTGCAGCACGACATTGATGAGCAGATTGATGGTAAACCGGCTCAAAACCACCCGGGTGGTGGTCACCTTGGCTCGGTAGAGAAACAGGGCGAAGATCACGGAGCCGCCGATCTCTGTCAGAATGAAGGGGAGAAAGTAGACACCGTTGGGACGGATGATGTAGCCCAGCACGTCCGTGATCGCGGCGCAGATGGCAGCCATGACGGGGCCGAAGACCATTGCGCCTAAGGCATTGACAAAGTAGCCGGTGTTGATCCGCAGAGTCGGTGTGATGGGAATGGAGACCTGCTTCATCACCAGCCGCAGGGCGATCATCAGGGCGGCAAAGACCAGCATGTGGGTGTCCTTCAGCTCCGCGGCGGCGTCACGCCAATAGGCCCGGGAAAAGGGGTGGGGATAGAGTGCGGTGGATTTTTGGTTGTTGGACATGAAAAAGTACCTCCTTTGTTGTAGCGGTGACGAGACCAGGGACCCGGCAAACAAAAACCCCAGCGGAAAATACCGCCGGGGAGAAAGTACGCCGAGTAAACCGCAAGGCGCATACGTCACCTAACGGAGTATCGTTGCCACATAAAAGAAGGCAGACCCTCGATTATGGCGCAGCGGGTGCGGAGATCCCATCGCGGACACAAGTCCTTCGTCTGTCACACAACTCCCCATCTTGACAGCACTTCACGCAGGGTCTCCTACTCTGTTCGCCAATCAGTATACACGTATTGATTGAAAAAGTAAAGGAAAATTTTAGGATTTCCTGAATTTTTTTGGGTGATGCCGGTCCTGCGGAAAAAGCACCGGATCCGGGGACGGTTTCGTGGGATTTCCGCATTCCGAGGGGCTAGAATAGGAGGTATCTTTTACCGGGGGAGGAAGGGCAATGCAGTGCCAGAAGCTGAAGACCTATATGGAGACCGGGAGGGTCGTCTTTCTGCCCATCCGGGCTATCCGGCCCAATCCCATGCAGCCGAGGCGGGTGTTTCGGCCGGAAGCCCTGGACGAGCTGGCAGAATCCATCCGGGCCCATGGGGTGCTGCAGCCGCTGTCCGTTCGGCGTACAGCAGGGGGCTATGAGCTCATCGCCGGGGAGCGGCGGCTTCGGGCGGCGGCCCAGGCGGGACTGACGGAAGTGCCCTGCATCCTGCTGCAAATGGACGACCAGGAGTCCGGTATTGCCGCCCTGGTAGAAAATCTCCAACGGCAGGATCTGGACTTTGTGGAGGAGGCTATGGGCATTGCCGCGCTGATGCGGGCCCAGAATCTTTCCCAGGAGCAGACGGCAAGGCTCCTGGGAAAGAGCCAAAGCAGCGTGGCCAACAAGCTGCGGCTCCTGCGCCACGGGGAGAAGATCCTGGATGCCATCCGGGAGGCGGGGCTTACGGAGCGCCATGCCCGGGCTCTGCTGAAGCTGACGGGAGAGGCAGAAAAGCGGGAGGCCATCGGCTATATCGAGAAGAACGGACTCAGCGTGGCAGCTGCTGAGCGCTATATTGAAACCCTGCTGTCCCGAAAAACGCCCAGAAAACGGCAGACCAACCTGGGAAATTTTCTCAACAGTCTGACGGATTCCCTTGCAAAGATCCAGCGCTCCGGCATTCCGGCGGTATCGGAGCGACGGGAGACGGAAAACCAAATTGTTTTGACCATTACCATTCCCAAAACCTTTGAAAAGTGAAAAAGTCCTTGACATATGCTTCCATTTTGCGCATAATACAAAGAGAGAAAATATGGAAGAAAATTTCGGTTTTCTTCGGAAACACACATAAGGAGCATATGCTATGAAAAATGCCGTAGCAAAGTGGGTCGCAATCGTCATTGCGGTGATCCTGATGCTGGCAGTGGCGGCAGGCGCGTTTTTTACCCTGGAGCGATTTGTTGTTGTAGAGGGGCACCTGTACAAGCGGAACGAATCCGCGTTGGACCTGCGGGAGCGGGAGGTGACCTGCTCTGCCTACGATACGCTGAAGAAAAAACTTCCCGGATGTACCATCCTGTGGAATGTTCCCTTCCAGGGGGAGAAATACCCCAGTTTTACCTCGGAGCTTACCGTGGAAACCCTGACGGATGAGGATGTGGAGGTTTTGGATTACTTTCCCCAGCTGGAGGTGCTCCAGGCCCAGGACTGCCAGGATTATCCTCAGCTCATGGAGGTGGTCCGGCGCAAGCCCAGCTGCCAGGTGAATTATCACGTGCAGATCGACGGCCGGACCTACGACCAGTCCGCGGCCACGGTAAAGGTGACGAAGCTGACTCAGGAGGATGTGGACGCGATGGCGTATCTGCCCAAGCTTCACACCGTCAACGCCCAAAAGTGTTATGACTATGTGCTGCTGCTGCAGCTCCAAACGGATCATCCGGACTGGAATGTGAATTTCAGTATGCACATTGGCGGCCAGGTGGTGGATCTCGCAGCGACTGCTCTGACGGTGACAAATGCCACCACCCAGGAACTCAGCGGCGTCATTCCGGCCATGAAGAATCTGAAGACCGTGGACATCACCAATCCCCAGGCCACAGGGGAGGAGCTGCGTCAGCTGCGGGAGGACTACCCCAATGTGACCATCCGCTGGACCATTCAGGTGGGGGACCGTATCGTGCCTGAAACCGCGGAAGAGGTGGACCTGACGGGACTGAAGCTCACGAGCACCGAAGAGGCGGCACGCTATGCCTCCTGCTTCCCCAATATTACCAAGCTGAACCTGACCGACTGCGGCCTGGACAACGAGACTCTGGCCGCCTTCCGGGAAGAAAAGCGGGCGGAATACAAGGTGGTCTGGACGGTGTACTTAGGCTCCATCTGCAAGGCACGGACGGATGATACGAAATTTATGCCCCTGACCCAGGGCGACGGCTATTTCCGGGACTGGAACGCCGTGGATCTGAAGTACTGCGAGGATATGATCGCCATTGACATCGGCCACTCCCGGGTGCGCAATATCGACTTTGTGGCGTATATGCCTCACCTGAAGTACCTGATTTTGGCGGATACCGATGTCCGGGACCTGACACCTATCAGCAATTGCAAGGAGCTGATATGGCTGGAGCTGAGCTGGTGTGCCATTGAGTCCTACGAGCCTCTGCTGGGCTGTACCGCCCTGGAGGATGTGAACCTGAGCCGCACCTTTGCCGATCCGGAGCCTGTCAAGAAAATGACCTGGCTGAAAAATCTCTGGTGCATGGAGCGTGGCAACGGCGTTGTCTACGAGTGGACACAGGCTCTGCCCAACACCCATGTGGTGGGTATCGGCACCGATGCCATCGGCTACGGTTGGCGGAAGCTCCCCAACTACTACAAGATGCGGGACGCTTTGGATATGTATTATATGGATTGATCACCTTCCTGTAGGGGCGGCTATTAGCCGCCCGTCTGGCTTCCGAGATTGAGCGCTTGATTTCAGCGTTCCGTTCCGAAAGGCTGGCGGGCGGCTGGCAGCCGCCCCTGCGGATTTGAGAAATGAAGCTGGAGGCTGGGTATATGGAAAGAGGGAAAAGAGTCACCTGGGTGGATACGGCCAAGGGCTGGGGGATGCTGGCAATCATCCTCTCCCATGTGATGACCGGGCACCCGATTTCCCGGTGGCTTTATACCTTCCATGTGCCGCTGTTTTTCTTCCTGTCCGGGTTCCTTTTTCGGGCGGACCGGCCCTGGGTGGACTTTTGGAAAGGGAAGCTTCAAAAACTGCTGCTGCCCTATTTCGCGCTGGCCCTGCCCATCATCCCGGCGGAGGCGGCTCTGGCCGGGAGTTCGGCAGACTTTTGGGAACGGGTGGGGGAGATGAGCCTGGGAGTGTTGGTCCAGCGGCGGCTGTGGCCCATCTGGTTTCTGGCTTGCCTGTTCCTGCTGGAAATTCTGGCTTACTGGCTGCTTCGGCTGGTCAAAAAGCCGGTACCTCTGGCGCTGACGGCAGCCGCTATGGGGGCTGTGGGCATTCTTTACGCAAAGGCGGGGCTGCCTGTGCTGCCCTGGAACCTGGATGCCTGCTTTGGGGTCATGCCCTTTTTTATTGGGGGATATCTGCTGAAAGACAGCCCGAAGACCCTGTCCTGGCTCCAAAGTGGAAAAACCAGACCTATTGCCCTCGGGCTGCTGACCGCCGGAAACCTGGCCGTTGCCTTCACGGTGGTGAAGGGAATGACTGCCGGCATGGACGTATTCAAGAATCAGTATGGCAGCCCCCTGTGGAGCTACTTCGGGGCCTTCTGCGGCATCGGAGCGGTGCTCCTTGCCTCTCAGTGGATAACAGCGAAGCCCATCCGCTATCTGGGCCGGAACAGTCTGATCTACTTTGTCTGGCACCAGACCCCGGTGATCACGGCTATTTATGTCTATTTCCCGAAGCTGGGGATACCCATGGAGAACTTCCCCAACCGGCTCGCCATGCTGGGGGAGAAGAGTCTGGAACTGGCACTCATTTTATTGGTGCTGACGCTCCTCAATGAGCTGCTGCTTCGGTCAAGATTCCGCTGGGCACTGGGAAGATAATTCCAGACCTGCCACCCTCTCCCGGGAGAGGGTTTATAGCGGGAGCTTTACGGTGAATGCGGTGCCATCCTCCCCGCTGCCAGCCTGGATGGTGCCTCCCAGCTTTGTGACCATTTCCTTCGTAATTGCCAAACCCAACCCGTGGCCGCCGGTTTTTGACTGGCGGCTTTTGTCGCTGCGGTAGAACCGGTCGAAGATATGGGGCAGGTCCTCCTGAGAGATACGGGTGCTTCGGTTGCGGACCTCCAGAATTGCGTGACGGCGGGAACGGGTAAGGGTTACCAGGACTTGGCCGCCCCTGGGCTCGTATTTGATGGCGTTTTCCATCAGGCTGGCGGCAATCCGCTGAAGATGGCAGTATCCCCGGCGGTGAGGGGCAGATTTTCCGGGAGCTGGACTGGATCCTTTTTGCCTATGGCGATTTGTCCCCGGCCATGTTCGTCAGCTATGAGCGGGATTCCTTCCGGGGACTGGAGGACCCGGGCCTGCGGCTGACCCTGGACCGGGATATCCTCTGGCGCATTCGAGGCTTAGACCTGCGGCTGGGTGCCTGGGGCGAGCCATTGCTGAAAGAGGGCGAGACCCTGATGGAAATCAAGATCTCCAATGCCATGCCCCTGTGGCTAAGCTCGGTCCTGTCGGATATAGGGATATTCCCTCTGTCCTATTCCAAATACGGCAGAGCTTATCAGCAGATGGAAAAAGAAATGATCCGGGAGGACAGACGCTATGCTTAACGGTATTTTTTCCTCGGTTTATGGCAGCTCCTTGACTTTTGGAGCCTTTTGTATTACAACTTTGGTATCCTTGAGTCTGGGGGCCCTGCTGGCCTTTGCCTACAGCCTGGAATACCAGGTCCGACTGAAGGAGGCCGCAAAGGAAAAACAGCTGCTGGATGCCATGCGCTGCCGCAACGGCAATCTGGAAATATCCAGCGGACTGCCCGCCGAACCCAAGGACGGGGAGCGGCTGTAAATCCAAAACCTTCCCTTGGGGGGAAGGGGGACCGCCCTGGCGGTGGATGAGGGGCGGAACCAGGTTGGTTCTGCGTGCCGCCCCACACCCGACCCGGCTTCGCCGGGTCACCCTCTCCCAGGAGAGGGTATCAAATAGGAGGTAAAGTTTATGCGTTTTCTATATCAAAAACCCATGGCCCTGGTTCTGGGCCTGTCCATTGTCTGCCTCTCCGGCTGCGCCGCGGCGGATAAGACATCTGCCGTCTTTACCCAGGCGGCTCAGACAGCGCAGGTTACCCAGACGGCCGAAACTGTCAGTACGGCAGATGCGGTGAAGCTGACCTTCTCCGATGTCGCTGTCAGCGGCTCCGGGGCCGGGGTGGAGATCGACGGCACCCATGTGTCTATTTCCAAGGCTGGTATCTACGTGCTTTCCGGCAGCTGCGCCGACGGCAGCGTCACCGTGAAGAAGGGCACCACCGGGGTAACCTTGGTGCTGGAGGATCTATCTCTTACTGCTTCTGACCGGGGAGCCATTGCCTGCAACAAGGGCACTCAGGTCACCATTCAGGTAAACGGCACCTGCGCCCTGGCGGACGGGGAGCAAAACAACGATGAAAATTACCCGGACAATCGAAACGCGGAGAACGCCGTCATCAAGTGCAAGGACGGCTCCCAGGTCGTCCTCTGCGGTACCGGCAGCCTGACCGTTACCGCCAAGGGGAAAAACGGCATTAAGTCCGGCGCGGATTCCGAGGATGGAGAGGCCAGCCTGACGATCCAGGACCTGACACTGACTGTTGATGCCCCCGTCAACGATGCCATCAACGCGGAAGCCCTGCTGGACATTCCCAGCGGCAGCCTGACCGTCAACGCCGGGGACGATGCCATCCACAGTGACTTGACGCTGAACATTGGAGCTGAAGGCAAGGAAGGTCCTGTCATTGATATCCGGTCCTGTTACGAGGGGCTGGAGGGGGCCTGTGTCAATATCTACTCCGGTGATATCACGATCCGGTCTACGGATGACTGCATCAACGCTGCCGATCCGGACCTGAAGGACGTTACCTTCGCCGTAAACATCATCGGCGGTAAGATCAATGCCTATACCTCCGGCGGTGACGGCTTCGATTCTAATGGGGACCTGACCATCTCCGGCGGCATTGTCAGCGTATGGACTGCCAGCACGGCGGACAACCAGCCTCTGGATGCCGACGGCACTGTTACCGTCTCCGGCGGTACGGTTTTGGCAGCCGGCGGCAGTTCCGGCATGGAGCTGAACCTCCAGGCGGACCAGCCTTGCTTGCTCTTCGGCGGCTCCGGCGGTATGGGTCAGGGGGGCAGCCTGGCGACGGCGGACAGCGCCTTTGCCATTACCGATGCCTCCGGCAGCACCCTCTATGAGGGCACAGCAAAATGCAATGCCTCCTATCTGTTTTTCTCCTCTGATCGGCTGACAGAGGGCGAGAGCTGCACCTTGGCCTCCGGAGATAGCCAGACTGCGGCAGAAGTTCAAACCGGAGCGGTTACTTCCGGTATGGGCGGATTTGGCGGCGGTCACGGCGGCATGGGTCGGCCGGATGGGGACCGGAGGAATACTGACGGAGAAAGACCGGACTTTGACGGAAAGACTCCCCCGGAGGGCAATCCTCCTGACGGAAAGATGGACGGCGGCCAGCAGCCCCCGGATCAGAAATGAGACGGCGCTTTTTCTGCTGGCTCCTGCTGGCCAGCCTGATTCTCTCCCTGTTCACCGGCTGTGAAGCCCAGGAGCAGGGCAGTACCCTGACAGCAGACATTCTGAAAATCGGCAAGGCGGACTGCACCCTCTTTCAGGAGGGAGAGACCAGCTACATGATCGATACCGGTGAAGCGGAAAACGCCCCCAGAATTCTGGAGGCGCTGAAGGAAAAGAATGTGGATCATCTGGATGCCCTGATCATCTCTCATTTCGATAAGGACCATGTAGGCGGCGCGGCCCAGATCCTGGAAGCCGTTACGGTGGACAGGGTCATTGAGCCGGACTACACCCCGGAAAACCCGGAGGCGGAGGCCTATGTGTCCTACCGTCAGGCTCTGGAACAATGCGGCGTGGCGGTGACAAAGGTCAGTGACAAACTGGAATTGGCCCTGGGGACGGCAAGCCTCACCGTCCTGGGCACCGGCGGAAGGGCCTACGCCAAGAATGGGGACAACAACGCCTCCCTCCTGGTGTATATTACCCACGAAGGAAACCGCCTCCTCTTCGCCGGGGATGTGGAAAAGCAGAGGATCCAGGATCTGCTGTCCGCAGGCGTGACCTCCTGTGATTTTTTGAAAGTCCCTCACCACGGCCGGTACAACAGCGCCCTGCCGGAATATTTCCAGGCCCTGGGCATGAAAACCGCCGCCATCACCTGCTCCAATAAAAATCCGGCGGATGCGGAGACCCTGGCGGCCCTGGAGAGCCTGGGCTGTAAAGTGTATGAGACCGTGAATGGAGATGTTCGGATCATAAGCACAGCTTCTGGGATACAGGTCAGCCAAAGGTAAACAACCCTGCCCTCTCCTGCTTGGAGAAGGCAGGGATTGCTCTCCTTTGGCTGGAGGGAAGAGAAAACTAACTCCGACTCTCCGGCAGTCCGAAGCTCACGGCGATGGCGTCATCCACCATGGACATCTGTTTATCGTCCAGTCTGCCCATATGTTCCCGGAGACGGCGCTTGTCGATGGTGCGGATCTGCTCCAGGAGGATCACGGAATCCTTGCTGAGGCCTACGCTGCCGCCGGCGATGTTGATGTGGGTGGGAAGACGGGCTTTTCCCGTCTGGCTGGTGATGGCAGCGGCAATGACCGTGGGGGAGTGGCGGTTGCCGGTGTCGTTTTGTACGATGAGCACCGGACGGGTGCCGCCCTGTTCGCTGCCCACCACCGGTGACAGGTCGGCATAAAAGATGTCACCGCGTCTGACTGTGCTGTCCATATCGATTCACACTCCGTGCTGTTCGTTTTGGACCGCGCTACGAAAGGCTCTTATGTAACGCGGCTGACAGTAGTTTCCCACGCTGGGGCGGAAAATATACCTTGCTTTGCCCCATTCTATGCGCCGGGATCCGACTCTGTTCGGAAGGAAGGGAGATCGACCGACAGTATTTTACTGCCCTTGTGGAGAAATTCGGCTCGGACCGGGATACCGTCGGCATTCAGCCACACATCTGCCAAAAGGTCCTCCTCCCGGAAGCCGTCCCGGAAGGTCAGCCGGGTCAGCTCTCCCTCGGCTCCCTGGGATAGAAGATTTCCGCCCCGAAGGACCCGAAGAAAGAGCCAGGGGGCGCTGACAGGGGAGAGCTGACCGTCTGCCAGCAGGGGAAAGAAAAGGGCCGTCCCATCAAAGGTCAGGGCCCCTTTTCCTGCTTGGATGGTTCCCGCAATGCCTGCAATGCTCTCCGGAGCCAGGACCTGGAAGGTCACGTCCCCTTGAGAAGAGGCCTGGCAGTCCAGGGTGAAAACGGATAGCGTGTCCCCATAGTCCGCTGTGATTTCCGCCTGAAATTGAAGATGATGGGCTTTCAAAACCCGCTGCCGCAGGGACATGGCGGCATCCTCCTCACTTTTACAGCCGGAAAGGAGGAGACAGAAAATCAGTAGAGCCCAGATTCGCTTCAAACGCATCCCGCCTTATTTCAGAAACTGCGGAAGAGCCTCCAATAGATCGGTGGGGAGCATGGCGTATTGTCCCAGCCGCTCCGCGCAGGCGTCCCCGGCGCTGCCGTGGAGCCAGGCGGCACAGGCGGCGGCTTCTAAGGGCGCAAGACCCTGGCCCAGAAGCCCAACCAGGATCCCTGCCAGCACGTCTCCGCTGCCGCCAACGGCCATGCCGGGATTGCCGGTGGTGTTGCGGTAGGCAGTTATTCCGTCGGTAATGCAGGTCCGGTGGCCTTTTAGCAGGACAATGGATCCGCTTTCCCGGGCTGCCCTTTGGGCGGAGGCCATCCGGTCCTCCCCCACGGGGCCGAAGAGACGGGCAAACTCCCCATCGTGGGGTGTCAGCACTGTGGGCCAAGCCCTTCCGTGTAACACATCCATATGCCCGGCAAGCAGATTTATGCCGTCAGCATCCACCACCGCCGGGCACCGGGCATTTTCAAGCAAGGCAGTCAGCACCCGGAAGGTCCCTGGGCTTTGCCCCAGGCCGGGGCCGATGAGCAGGGCGTCCATTTTGGAGAGCCGTTCCAGGATCTGCGGGAGGGCATCTTCGCTGAGCATCCCGTCCTTCTCCGGCAGGGGAAAGATCACAGGCTCGTTGAGCTTCACGGCCTCAATGGCATAGATGCTCTCCGGCACCCCCAGGTATACAAGGCCTGCCCCGGCCCGGAGAGCACCCATGGCCGCGAACCAGGCGGCCCCCGTAAAGCCCCGGCTGCCGCACAGCAGCAAAAGATGCCCGAAGTCACCCTTGTGGGCATTGTCATTCCGCTGGGGGAGAAGAGAACGCACCTGCGGTAGATCCAATTCCCGGATATCCATATTACAGCCCATAGAGCGCGGTGTACTTCTTCGTCAGGTAGTCGGTGTAATACTTGGGGTCGAACTCCCCGCAGACCTCCCGGAAGAGGGCACCGGGCTTGCGGAAGCTGGCGTAGCGGTGGATATGGGCCCGGAGCCATTGGGTGACCTGACTCAGGTCACCGTTGGCGACGGGACCGAATACATCCCCCAGATCCTGTTCCATGACGCTGAGCATCTGGGCTCCGTAGGCGCTGCCAAGGGCGTAGCTGGGGAAATAGCCAATGCCGCCGAAGGACCAGTGGGAGTCCTGAAGGCAGCCCTCCCTGTCGTTGGGCACATCCAGGCCCAGATACTCCTTGTAGAGCTTGTTCCAGGCTTCCGGCAGGTCCTGTATGGCCAGGGTCCCGGCAATGAGCCGCTTTTCCAGCTCATAGCGGACCATGATGTGCAGGCAGTAGGTCAGTTCGTCCGCCTCGGTGCGGATGAGGCTGGGCTGGGCTTTGTTGACGGCCCGGTAGAACATCTCCTCGGTGACGTTTTCCAGCTGCTGGGGGAAGTGCTCCTTCACATAGGGGAAAATGGCATGGACAAAGGCCGGGGAACGGCCGATGATATTCTCGTAAAACCGGCTCTGGCTCTCGTGGATGCCCATGGATACGCCGCCGGAAAGGACGGTGTAGTTGTAGCAGTCGTCGCAGCCCAGCTCATACAGGGCGTGTCCCCCCTCGTGGATCACGGAGTACATATTGGACGCCAGGCTATGGGGAAGATAGTGGGTGGTGATCCGCACGTCCCGGTTGTTGAAGTTGGTGGTGAATGGGTGCTCGGTTTCGGCAATGCCGCAGTATTTCCGGTCCAGACCCATGACCTCCATCAGATAGTCAGAGAATTCCCGCTGCTGGGCCACCGGGTACTCTTTCGTCAAAAAGCTGTCATCCATTTGGGGTGCGGCCTGGATTTTTTCCACCAGGGGTACAATGGCCTGCCGGAGCTGGGCAAAGAAGGGGTCCAGGGTCTTCTGGTTCAGGCCCTCTTCAAATTCGTTCAGCAGGGCATCGTAGGGGTCCATGTCCGGATTATAGTACCCGGCGAATTTCCGGCAGTCGGCCACGATTTTTTCCAGATAGGGGGCGAAGGAGGCAAAATCATTGGCGGGCTTGGCCTTGTGCCAGGCTGCCTGGGCCTCGTTCAGAAGAACCGTGTGGCGGATGTATTCCTGGGCAGGGATCCGCTGCATCCGGTCGTAGTCCTTTTTGAGGACCTCCAGCTCCCGGGCCTGCAGGGGCGTCAGTTCCTCCAGGTGGTCCGAAAGATACCGGTAGAGTTCTCCGTTTTTGGGGTCGGCGGTGAGCTGGTAGGTCAGCCCGGAGAGAATCTCCATGGTCTGTCCCCGGCCCTCCCAGGAGCCCTCAGGGGCGGCGGTGGAGGCGTCCAATTCCAGAACGCCGGCGGCGTGGTTGTAGGCGGCTAAGGTTTTCTGGAGCTTGTCAAAATCCTCCAGAGCTTGGGATAAACTTGTGTATGCCATAGGGAATCGTCCTTTCCTTTGTATTCCGATGCTACCATAGCACGGGAAAGGGGCGGAGTCAAGCAAAGAAAATCCTTGCAAAAGGACAGAAGATGTGCTATGATACCCCTGTCATATCCAAAAGCTGCGAATGGGCTGCCCCCTGTTGGTTTGCGATTTCAGAGAGAGCGGGATGGTGGGATCCGCTTACGTGCAACGGTGCGGGCCTTCTCCCAGGAGCCGCCGCCTGAACGGGGAACCAAAGTAGGAGCGGTCGGGTGACGCCGTTATCCGTCTTGGGCGTGTCTGCGTCCGAAGAGTGTGCCGTTTTGTCGGCAAAGTGCGGGTGGTACCGCGGAAGGAATGCCTTTCGTCCCGGGAGTGTGGGATGATGGGCTTTTTTTATACCATAAACACCTTTCTATTCAGGAGGAGAAATTTATGAAAGAACAACTGGAAAGCATTCGCCAGCAGGCCCTGGCGGCCCTGGAGGATGCGGCGACTCCGGCGGCTCTGGAAGAGCTGCGGGTAAAGCTGCTGGGCAAGAAGGGCGAGCTCACCGCCGTCCTGAAACAGATGGGCAAGCTCTCCGCTGAGGAGCGGCCCGTGATGGGCCAGATGGCCAATTCTGTCCGTGCCGCCATTGAGGAAAAGCTGGAGGAGCGGAAGGCCACCATCCATGCCGCCGCATTGGAGGCCAAGCTGGCCGCTGAGGCCATTGACGTGACCATCCCCGGAAAGGAATTCAACATCGGCCATCAGCACCCCATGAACCAGGTGCTCCAGCAGATCAAGGATACCTTTGTGGGCATGGGCTACCAGGTGGTAGAGGGCCCCGAGGTGGAGCTGGCGGACTACAACTTCACCCGGCTGAATATTGAAGAGGGGCACCCCTCCCGGGACCGCAGCGATACCTTCTACTTTACCGATGACGATTCCGTTCTGCTGCGGACCCAAACCAGCCCCATGCAGATCCGGGTCATGGAGAACGCCAAACCTCCCATCTGCATCCTGGCTCCCGGCCGGGTATTCCGGAAGGACGAGGCGGATGCCACCCATTCCCCCATGTTCCATCAGATCGAGGGCCTGGTAGTAGCCGAGGACATCACCATGGGAGACCTGAAGGGTGCTCTCATCGGCATTATGCGCAAAATCTACGGTGAGAACGCCACCATGCGGTTCCGGCCCCATCACTTCCCCTTTACGGAACCCAGCTGCGAAATGGATATGCAGTGCCACAAGTGCCATGGCTCCGGGGAAATTGACGGTCAGGTCTGCTCCACCTGCCATGGAGAGGGCTGGATCGAGCTCTTGGGTGCCGGTATGGTCCACCCCACGGTGCTGGAGAACTGCGGCATTGACCCGGAGAAGTATTCCGGCTTTGCCTTCGGTATGGGCCTGGAGCGTATGGCTATGGGCCGACTGAAGATCAACGACCTGCGTCTGATCTTCGACAACGACGTTCGGTTCCTGAACCAGTTCTGAGGAGGGAAAGAAAATGAAACTGAACAGAAAATGGATCAATGAAGAATTCGTAGACCTCCATGAGGTTTCCGATAAGGAATTTGTAGAGACCCTGACGGTCTTCGGCCAGAAGGTAGAGACCTGGGAGCGGATGGATGCCGAAATCAAGAATGTAGTAGTGGGCAAGGTCCTCTCCATGGTCCGGCACCCCAACTCCGACCATATGTTTATCTGCCAGGTGGATGTGGGACAGGAAGCACCTGTGCAGATCGTCACCGGTGCCCAGAATGTCCATGAGGGTGACCTGGTTCCCGCCGCCCTGCACAATTCCTGGCTCCCCGGCGGCGTTCACATTACCAAGGGCAAGCTCAGAGGAGAGGTGTCCAACGGCATGCTCTGCTCCTTTGGTGAGCTGGGCCTGACCCAGAACGATCTGCCTGGGGTCTTTGCCGACGGTATCTGGATCCTGGAGCCTGAGGCCGGAAAGCCTGGGGATGACATCAACCTGGTCATCGGCAATGACGACACCGTGGTGGATTTTGAGATCACCAACAACCGGCCGGACTGCTACTCCATCATCGGTCTGGCCCGGGAAACCGCAGCCGCCTTTGGCCGACACATGAAGCATCATGACCCTGTGGTCCACGGCTCCGATGCCGGTTCCATCTTCGAGCACCTGGACGTGGAAGTCCCTGCCGAGAAGCTGTGCAACCGCTACACCTCCCGGATGGTTGCCAATGTGAAGATCGGCCCCTCTCCCAAGTGGATGCGTCAGCGGCTCCGTGCCAACGGTGTCCGGCCCATCAACAACATTGTGGACATCACAAACTATGTTATGCTGGAATACGGCCAGCCCATGCACGCCTTTGACTACCGCTATGTGTCCTCCGGAAAGATCGTAGTCCGGGAGGCCCAGGAGGGCGAGTCCATGACCACCCTGGAGGGCACCCAGAGAGCCCTGAAGCCCGGCATGCTGGTCATCGCCGATGAAACCAAGCCCATCGGCCTTGCCGGCATCATGGGCGGCCTGAATTCTGAGATCCGGGACGACACCAGAATGGTGGTTTTCGAGTCCGCCAACTTCGACGGCACCTCCATCCGCCAGACCGCTCTGGCCCTGGGTATGCGTACCGAGGCCTCCGGCAAGTTCGAAAAGCATCTGGACCCCATGCTGACGGTTCCCGCTGTGGAGCGGGCCTGTGAGCTGGTGGAGGAGCTGTCCTGCGGCGATGTGCTGGACGGCATGATCGATGTCATCAACTATGTGCCCCAGTCCCGGACCGTAAAGCTGGAGCCGGAGAAGATCAACCGCCTGCTGGGCACCGACATTTCCCGGGAGGATATGGTCAACTATCTGGACCTGCTGGAGATCCCTGTGGAAGGGGACAACATCCTGGTGCCCTCCTTCCGGCCTGACCTGATCCGCATGGCGGATATCGCTGAGGAAGTGGGAAGATCCTACGGCTACAACAAGATCCCCGTCACCGAGTTCAAGACCTCTACCCAGGGGGGCTATTCCAGAGAGATGAAGCTGGAGACCAAGGCCGGTACCCTTTGCCGGGCCATGGGCTACAGCGAGATCATCACATACTCCTTCGTGTCTCCCACGGTGTTCGACCAGATCCGGCTGCCCGCGGACAGCGTCCTGCGCAATGCCATGAAGATCCAAAACCCCTTGGGCGAGGACACCTCCATTATGCGGACCGTTGCCCTGCCCTCCATGCTGGAGATCCTGGGCCGGAACAATGCCTACCACAATAAGGCCGCCAAGCTCTACGAGGTGGCCAAGGTTTATCTGCCCCAGGCGGGGGAGAAGCTGCCCCAGGAGCCCAAAATGCTGATGCTGGGCACCTACGGCTCCGGTGAGACCTTCTTCACCCTGAAGGGAGAACTGGAGGGCATCTTCCGGGCGCTGCGGATGAAGAAGACCGAGTACACCGCCGAGAAGAACAACCCCAGCTACCACCCCGGCCGCTGCGCCAGGATCACCGTTGACGGGGAAAAGATCGGCGTTATGGGCCAGGTCCATCCCCTGGTTGCCAAGAACTACGGCATTGATGCCGAGGTCTACTGCGCGGAACTGAACTTCACCAAAATGCTCTCTTTGATGCTGCCCGATCCCACCTATGTGCCGCTACCCAAGTACCCCGCTGTCAGCCGGGACCTGGCTCTGGTCTGTGATGAGGAGGTCACCGTGGCCCAGGCGGAAAAGATCATTGCCGATGCCGCCGGAAAGCTGCTGCGGGATGTGCAGCTCTTTGATATCTACCGGGGCGTGGGTGTGCCCGCCGGGAAGAAGAGCATGGCCTTCTCCCTGGAGCTCCGTGCCGACGACCGGACCCTGACGGATGCGGATTCTGAGGCCGTGACCAACAAGATCCTGGCAGCGCTGGCCGAAAAGCTGAACGCTACCCTGAGATAATTCCACAGGATTAAGGATCCCCCCTGCCGCATAAGGTTACGGCAGGGGGGATATTCTATGCGGATCGAACGGGATGTGCGGCTCGGGGAGCGGACCGTGGGCCGGGTCCAGGTGCAGAGACAGGGGCTCTACTATGTGGTTACCTGCCGCTGCGGCCTGTCGGGGGATACGGTATGGCGGCTGCAGGTATCATGCGGGGACAGGCAAAGTGATTTAGGCGTTCTGGTGCCGGAAGGAGACTCCTTCTGCCTGACCACCCGCCGTCCGGTGAAATCCATCGGAGAAGGGAAGCTCCTGTTTTCCCTGAAGCCCAGCCACGAAAGCAAAGGGACAAAATTCGCCCCCATCTACCCGGAGGAGCCCTTTTCTTACATCCAGAGAATCAAGGATGCCTTTTTGGAGGAGCGGAACGGGCAGCTGGGAGCGGTTTGGAAGGAATAGTCCTTACCTTCCCCTGGGGGAAGGTGCCGCCGCGGCGGCGGATGAGGGGTGGTACATGGTCCGACCTGGTCCCGCCCCACACCCGTCCCGGCTTCGCCGGTCCGCCCTCTCGTAAGGAGAGGGTAAAAAATATCCCCCGGAGGCTCCAAAAGCCTCCGGGGGTATTGCAAAACTTGGGTATTTGGATTGTCAAGCCGCCAGATCCTGGCCCAGGAGGTATTTCTTGGCGGGGGTCTTCATGAGAATGACACCCACCACCAGGATGATCACCATGTCCGGCAGCATATAAGCGGCGTTATACAGGGCGGAGTAGATCCAGGGAGAGGTCATGGTCATGTTGAAGAAGGTCTCGGGCATATACTCGGCCCAGATGGTAGCGCCGACGACATAGTGCACCAGGAACCGGGACACACAGGAAACCACCGTGGCGGGATAGAACTTGCCCTTGAACAGACCGGCCAGGCCCAGCACGGTGTAGGCGACGATGAAGTCGCCAATGATGCTCTGCCAGCCGATGGCAATGCCGCCTTCAAACAGGGTCTGCAGCACGGCGTGGGCAAAGCTGACGATCAGGCCGGGACCAAAGCCCCAACGGACGCAGAAGACGATGATGGGCAGCATGGCGAGATCCAGGGAGCCGCCCCAGGGCATTTTGTACAGGGGCAGGAAGCTGAGAATTTCAGCCAGGGCGATGAGGATCGCACCCTCGGTCAGGGCACGAAGTTGCTTGTGGGATTGCATAGATACTACCTCCAAAGAAAAAATGTCGCACTGCGACCTGTCTGGGCGGCAATGCGACATAAAATTCTTTGACGCATCTTTCCCTACGACGGTACGAACCGTATCAGGTTTGACGGGTCAGGGACTATATCCCTATCTCAGCCGGTGAGCCGGCACCCCGAAGACAAGCGTATATGCGTTGTAAGGCTATTATACTCGAAAGAACGGATTTGTCAAGCCATATCCAGGGCCAAGGTTTTGCCGCCCAGGATGTGGAAGTGGAGATGGGGCACAGTCTGCCCGGCATCCGGTCCGCAGTTGGACACCACCCGGTAGCCCCCCGTCAGATGCTCTGCCGCGGCGATCTGAGGAATGACCTCAAAGATATGAGACACCACTTGGCTGTTTTCGGCGGTTACGCCGTTGCAGCCGGAGATGTGGACCTTGGGGATCACCAGAATGTGGGTGGGGGCCTGAGGATGAATGTCCCGGAAGGCGAAGACGGTTTCGTCCTCGTAGACCTTGGTGGAAGGGATCTCACCGGAAATGATCCGGCAGAAGAGACAGTCGTTCATATTGCTTCCTCCTATGTGATTACATACCGATGGCGTGGAACCCTACGTTGCTGACGGTGGCCATAATGATGGCGGCGATCAGAACCCCCAATGTGACGGACAGGGCGGTTTTCTTCATGCCCAGGTCCAGAAAGCTGGCCCCTAAGGTGCCGGTCCAGGCACCGGTGCCGGGAACGGGAATGCCCACGAAGACAATGAGGGCTGCCATTAACCCAAAACGACCAAAGCGGGAGCTGGAGAGCTTCTGACCGGCAGCTTCTCCTTTGTCGTGGAAGAAGTGGCATATGCCGCTGATATAGGGCTTATCCAGGCCCCAGATCAGAAACTTCCGGGCGAAAAAGTAGATAATGGGTACCGGCAGCAGATTGCCTACGGCGCAGACCGCAATAGAGGGCAGCGTGTCCAGCCCCATGCCGATGGCAACGGGAATGGCACCGCGGAGCTCAATGAGGGGCACCATAGAAATGAAAAAGACGATCAGGTATTTGAAAAACATGGTATCTCCTGGGTGTGTATAGAATGTCAGGCGCTCTTTGCTTCCTTGATGACGACGTAGCCGTCTACCAGGTTGGCTTTTTCCAGGGTGCCTTCAACGGCTACCTGGCGCTCCATCAGGTCGGTGAGGAGGATGACCCCATCCTTGCACTCGATGGTCATAACGTTCTTCATGACCACATCCTGGGGATCTATTTTGTTGCGGTAAACAGTGGAAAGACACATAGTTGATGCCTCCTTAGTTAGAATTACTCAGCCAGGCTCTGCAGGACGACGGAAAGACGCATATTGCCCTTTTCGAAGTCGGAGACAGCAGCGCAGACCTGCTCGTAGGCGGTGTGATTGCCGGCTTCGTCCAGCTTCTTGGCCAGCTCCGCCAGCTCCTTGGCGTGGGCGGCATTGTGGCCCACCATATACTTCATGAGAGCGGTGAGCTCCTCCATGGGCGTATGCTCGCAGGTGTTGCCGCAGGAGCCGCAGTCGTGGGCGCAGTCGTGGCTGTGGTCGTGGTCCCCCTCGTGGGTGTGGGTATGGGTGTGGACGGTGCCATCGGCATGGGTATGGGTGTGCTCGTGGGCACCGCCGGAAATATGATCGTGATCCAAATGCATAGCTAGGATCCTCCTTTTTGTATATTTTGCACTTATTATACTCGCATTGTTCAGAGATGTCAAAGTATTTCTTTGCGGGGGAATGCTACTTGCAAAGAGCCTGAAAATAGAGTATAATACTATACATTACAGAGAAACGAAGGTGCCGCCATGTCTGAATTACATGACCACGACCAGGACCATCCCCACGACCATGACCACGAGCATCCTCATGACCACGAGCATGACCATGCCTATTTCCATGCCCACGGGATCCCCCATTCCCACGGCCATGTTCACGAAAATCAGAAGGCGGTGATCAACCGCCTGTCCCGGGCCATCGGGCATCTGGAAAAGGTGAAGCGGATGGTGGAGGAAGGCTATGACTGCTCCGAGGTGCTGGTGCAGCTGGCGGCAGTGCGCTCCGCCCTGGATAACACAGGAAAAGTGATCCTCAAGGACCATATGCGCCACTGTATGGTGGATGCTGTGGCCGCCGGAGATCAGGAGGCCATTGAAGATTTGATTCAAGCCATCGACAAACTGGTGAAATGATATGACATTACAAGAATTTTTCGGAGCCCATCCCAAAGCGGCCTTGGCCTTCTCCGGCGGAGTGGACTCCTCTTATCTGCTCTATGCTGCCAGGCAGCTGGGGGCGGACGTGAAGGCCTACTATGTAAAAACCGCTTTTCAGCCGGAATTTGAGTATCAGGATGCTCTGCGTCTGGCCTCTCAGCTTGGAGCCGATATCCAGGTGCTGACTCTGGATGTACTGGCCTGCCCGGACGTGACCGTGAACCCCAAGAACCGGTGCTACTTCTGCAAGCAGCACATTTTTGGCAATATTTTGCGGCAGGCCAAGGCTGACGGCTACGATACGGTGCTGGACGGCACCAACGCCTCGGACCAGGTTTCTGACCGGCCCGGCATGAAGGCCCTACAGGAAATGAAGGTCCTGTCTCCCCTGCGCCTGACAGGGCTGACCAAGGCAGAGATCCGTAGCCTCTCCCAGGAGGCGGGGCTCTTCACCTGGGACAAGCCCTCCTATGCCTGCCTGGCTACCCGGATCCCCGCGGGGACGGAGATCACCGGAGCGGATTTGGCCAGGACCGAATGGGCAGAGGATCACCTGATGAGCCTGGGCTTCCGGGATCTGCGGGTGCGCCAGCTGAGCGGAGACCTTGCCCTGGTCCAGCTGCCTGAGGCCCAGATGGATACCTTCCTGGCTCTGCGGGGGGAGATTACCCGCACTTTGAAGACCCGCTATGCCGGGGTGATTTTGGATATGGAGGCCCGCAATGGACAGTGAGGTGCGAGAGGTCCTGCTGGGGGTCCAGAATGGATCCATGTCTGTGGACCAGGCCCTGCTTCACCTGAAGCAGAAGCCCTTTGAGGATATCGGTTATGCCAAGGTGGATCTCCACCGCCGCCTCCGCCAGGGAGCCGGAGAGGTGATCTACGGAGCCGGAAAGACCGCCCAGCAGATTGCCGGGATCATCAGGAGCCTCCGGGAAAACGGTCAGGAAAATGTGCTCATTACCCGGATATCTCCGGAAAAAGCGAAATTTGTGGGGACCCAGGTTCCTATCACCTACTATGAAAATGCCAACCTGGCCATTTCCGGCGGCATGGCCAAGCCCTGGGGCATGGGCAGGATCGTCATTGCCACCGGCGGCACCAGCGATATCCCTGTGTCCGAGGAGGCGGCCCTGACGGCGGAGTTCCTGGGCAACGAGGTGGTGCGGCTCTATGATGTAGGTGTCTCCGGTATCCACCGGCTTATGGCCCATAGCCAGGAGCTGATGGATGCCAGCGTAGTGGTAGCCATTGCCGGTATGGAAGGGGCTCTGGCCAGCGTCATCGGCGGCCTGTGCGACTGCCCGGTGATCGCGGTGCCCACCAGCGTGGGCTACGGCACGGCCTTCGGCGGCCTGGCGGCCCTTCTGAGCATGCTCAACTCCTGCGCCAGCGGTGTGTCTGTGGTGAACATCGACAATGGCTTTGGGGCGGGATATCTGGCCAGCATGATGAACCATATGGAGGCTCGAAGATGACGGACACGGTGTGGGAGCTCAGCTGCAATCTGGACGATATGACCCCGGAGGACATAGCCTTTGCCATGGAGCGGCTCCTGGATGCCGGTGCCTTGGATGTGTGGACCACCCCCATCGGCATGAAGAAAAACCGCCCGGGGATCCAGCTCAGCGTCCTGAGCAGGGAAGACCGGAAGGAAGAACTGGCCCAGTGCCTCTTTCGGCACACCACCACCCTCGGCATCCGTCAGACGGAGCACCGGCGCTACCTTCTTCGCCGGGAATTCGCCCAGGCGGAAACCCCCTGGGGGCCTGTCCGGGTCAAGACCGTAGAGGGCCGGTTCAAGCCGGAGTACGAAGACCTGCGCCGGATCGCCCTGGAGCAGAATATCCCGATTGCCCAGGTCCGCCAGGCGGCGGAGGAGGGCTTCCGGAAAAATCCGTAAAAATATCGCTGCCATTGCCACACCAGTCCGCAGACTGGTGTGGCAATCTCCGTTTCATAGCTATTGGTCCCGCCCGCAACGATTCGTTGCGGGCGGATTTTGCCGAAAGTGGTGGTAAAAAGGCAGCCTATCTGTTATACTGTTCCGGAAACAGGAAAACGGAGGCGGGGAGCTATGACACTCGGAGAAAAGCTGCAAGCGCTTAGAAAACAGGCGGGATTATCCCAGGAGGCTTTGGCAGGGAAAGTCAACGTGACACGGCAGACCATATCCAAGTGGGAGCTGAATCTATCCACGCCGGAGCTGGGGATACTGGTTCGGCTCAGCGAGCTGTACGGTGTATCCATGGACTACCTGACCAAGGAGGACAGCGCCGAACCGGTACGAAAGACCGGGAGACGGGCCTTCTGCTGGCCGGAGAAAGGAAAGCGGGTCTTCTTTGTGTGGATATCTGCCTTGGGCATTACAGGGGCCTTTGTATGCTTTATCTGCGACTACTTCACCTCTGGGAAGCTCGGGTGGTCCTGGATCGTAGCGCTGTCCATCCTGGTGGGGGTTGGTGTCCTGCTGCCCTTCTTTCGGGCGAAGGACCGGGTGCTTTTTAAGACCCTGTTGATGGTGAGCCTGGTGCCTGTTCCCTATCTGGCGGGGCTGGCCCTACTGCTGAAGCGGCCCATAGTCCTGAGCCTTGGCGGGTGTATTGCCCTGGCCGCTATTGCGGACCTGTGGTGCCTCTACGGGGTTTGCCGACGTATCCCTGGCCGCCCCTGGCGGGCGACGGGAGTGGGGCTGCTGGTCCTGCTCCCGATGCCTTTTGTGGTTATGGCCCTGGTGGCTATCTTTCTGCCCCAGGTAGGAGTGGTGGACCTCTATTCGGATCTGTTCAATGCCGTCATCATGGTGCTGCTGGCCCTGGCATGCTTTTGGGCGGATGCTCGGAAGGAGGGGACAAAATGAAGATCGTTTTTCTCCACGGGCTGGGCCAGCGGGCGGCAGACTGGGACCAGGTGGCCAGTCAATTTCCCAATACGGATTGCCCGGAACTTTTTGAAATAGCGGGGGAGAAGCTGAACTATTCCGCCATTCTCTCTTCCTTGGAAGAACGGTACGAGTATGAAAAAGAGCCCCTATGCCTCTGCGGCCTGTCTCTGGGCGGTATGCTGGCGCTGGATTATGCCCTCCGCCATGGTGACCAGGTGGCAGCTATGGTTCTGCTGGGAGCCAGAGACAGGACACCCCGGCTGCTGATGGACATCCAGGACCTCCTGTTTCGCTGTATGCCGGACAAGGCATTCGCGTCTACAGGCATGAAAAAGGAGCAAGTCCGTGATTTGACCCGCTCGATGAAAAAACTGGATTTTACTGACCGGTTGAGCACCATTCACTGCCCGGTGACCGTTGCCTGCGGCGAAAAAGACCACCCAAACCTTGCGGCTGCCAGGCGGCTGGCAAAATATCTTCCCAATGCCCGACTTTATGTTGTCCCTCATGCCGGACACGAGCTGAATGCCGATGCTCCGGATACTGTGGTGCAGGTGGTGCGGGAATCCTGCCGAGTATCACCCTTACAAAGATAAAGTGAAGAAAAATTAAAGAAAAACACTTGATTTTTTCTTAGCGATATCATATACTACCGGTGAGGTGATGAATATGGCACAGACAGTGAATGTGAATTTCAAACTGGATGCGGATGTGAAAAGAAGTATGGAGCAGGCCTGTGCGGACATGGGATTATCTATGAGTGCGGCTTTTACCGTGTTTGCCAAAAAGGTTGGCAGAGAGAGACGAATCCCTTTTGAGATTTCAGCGGACCCCTTTTACGCGCAGAGCAATATGGAACATCTGCGCCGTGGAATTGCTGCCTTGAATGGGGGTGAGGGCGTAAAGCACGAACTCATTGAGGCAGATGACGAATGAATAAGGTGTGGTTTGACGAGGCGTGGGAGGACTATCTCTATTGGCAGCTGCAAGACAAGAAAATGCTGAAGAGGATCAACACGCTATTGAAGGACATCGAAAGGAACAACTTTGAAGGGCTTGGCAAGTCGGAGCCGCTAAAGGGAGAACTGAGTGGATTCTGGAGCAGACGTATCGATGATACGCACCGATTGGTCTACCGTATCCGAGGCGGTGTGCTGGAGGTCCTGTCATGCAAGGGCCATTATGACGATTAACGGGGGCGGTTTTCCGCCCCCGTTTGCTATATGTATATGCCGTTTATATGCCGTTCACAGTGCGTACATCGCCACGCACAGAAACTGCAGGAGGCTTCCGATGTCTACGAAGATATGGAACACGGAGTGCATCCACTTTTTCTTGCTGCCAATGCCATAGAGCACGGCACCGATGGTGTAGGCGATGCCTCCGGCGAGAAGCAGATAAAACCCGGGCTTTGTCAGCACCTGCATGACCACCTTGGCAAAGGGGATAATGGCCCAGCCCATACCGATGTAGCAGATCATGGAGAAGACCCGGTATTGCTTCAGATCGATGGCCGTCAGCACCGTGGCAATGATGGCCATGATCCACTCGAAGCCAAGGAGAAGCCAGCCCAGCTTCGGATAGATGGGCCGGATGGCAGACAGGGCGATGACGGTGTAGGTGCCGCAAATGAGAAAATAGATGGTGCAGTGGTCGATGACCTGCATGACCTTCTTGCCCATGCCGGGCCGCAGGCCGTGGTAGACGCTGGATACACTGTAGAGGGCGATCATGCAGAAGCCGTAGATGGAGGAGCCGATGACTCCGTAGATGTTGCGGTTCTGGGCTGCCAGCATAACGCACATGGTCAGAGCCGCCACGCCCATGGCTCCGCCCACAATATGGGTGACGGTATTCATGATCTCTTCGCCGGTGCTATAGTTCGGAAGCTGCCGGTCAGCCAGCTTGGTTCGTTTCAGCATACTCAGTTACCTCCTTGGGTTTTGTGCTTTCAGTATAGCACAAAATGGCGGAATGTGTGCCTACAGTGGGGACTCTACAGCTCTACACCGGGAAGAGACCGATTTCTACTGAAGGTAGAGAAAGAAAAAGATTGACAATTCCCCATGAATGTGGATTTCCTGGAGCGATTGGGGCCGGTGCCGGAGACGGTGTGCCTGCGATATAATCCCGGCGGCTCCTTCAGCCTGGGCAACACCATTATGGATATGCCCCGGGATGCCAAATACGGCATGACCGAAGATCAGATGGCGGGGGCCATCAACCGCCTCATGAAGCTGGGCACCAAGCACTTTGGCATTCACGCCTTCCTGGCCTCCAATACCACCACCAACGAGTATTACCCAGAGCTGGCCAGCCAGCTCTTCCGCCTGGCGGTGCGGCTGAAAAACGCCACCGGGGCGGATTTTCGGTTCATCAACCTCTCCGGCGGCATCGGTGTGGACTACCGCCCGGAGCAGCCCAGCTGCAATATCCAGACCATTGGCGATGGAGTCCGGACCAAATTTGAGCAGATCATGACTCCGGCAGGCCTGGGAGACGTGGCTATCTTTACAGAGCTGGGCCGGTTCATGCTGGCTCCCTACGGCCACCTGGTTTCCACCGTGCTCCATCAGAAGCACATCTACCGGGAGTACATCGGCCTGGATGCCTGCGCCACGGACCTGATCCGGCCTGCCATGTACGGCGCTTACCACCACATCACAGTGCTGGGCAAGGAGGATGCCATCCTGGACCACGTGTACGATGTCACCGGCGGCCTGTGCGAGAACAACGACAAGTTCGCCATTGAGCGGAGCCTGCCCGCCATTGAGCGGGGAGACATCGTGGTGATCCACGACACCGGTGCCCACTGCTATTCCATGGGCTACAATTACAACGGCAAGCTCCGCTCCGCCGAGGTCCTGCTCCGCGAGGACGGAACCTTCCAGAAGATCCGCCGGGCAGAGACCCCTATGGATTATTTTGCAACTCTGGACTGCACGGAGTTTACCTTCCACAACTGATTTGTGCAGACTGCATAAATTGCAGAAAAATTTTCTTCGCTTGCCCTGTGGACTTCGTCAATAATTGTTCATGCTTTTCCGGCTGCCCTATGCTATAATATGATAGACAGCGGGAATTCCCCGCAACGGAAAGGAAGCATGGTATGAACAACATATTGTTTTTTTTGATGCCCAAGGCAATGTGCGCTTACCTATACGACGACTACACCATCCGGCAGGCCATGGAAAAAATGGAGTCGGCCGGCTACTCATCCATCCCGATCCTCAACCGTCACGGAGAATACCGGGGCACCTTAACAGAGGGCGACCTCCTTTGGGCCCTGAAGTACATCTGCTATATGGATATGCGCCAGGCGGAGGCCCACCGCATCGGTGAGATCGAACGCCGGAAGGACAATGTCCCTGTCCGGGTCACCACCTCCATGCACGACCTCATCGACCGGGCCTCTACCCAGAACTTTGTCCCTGTGGTGGACGACAAGGACGCCTTCATTGGCATTGTCACCAGAAGATCCATTATTCAGTACTGCAAACAGACCCTGTTTCCGGAGGACTGATTATTGACATCCACCCTTCTCTGTGATAAAATGGACACCGAAAGTGAATACCAGTTTCAGTGCTCCCGAGCCGGTTGGGCTTGGGGAGAGAATAGGGAATCGGGTGAAAATCCCGAGCGGTACCGCCACTGTAAGCGCGGAGGCCTTACCCCAAGAGCGAAAGCGGGTCATTGGACGGGTTCCGAGAAGACCGGGGAAGGCTTAGGATGCGCAAGCCAGGATACCTGCTGAATTTGGGTTTTCGTCGGGGCCTGCAAGTACGGGCAGTCCGGCGGCTTTTGGCGCAGAAATACGGCTGCGGCAGTTTTTGTAGCTGCCGCAGTCTTTTTGCTTTTCCGGTGCTGTAAAAGTGGTTTCCCCCTTACCCGCCTCCAACAGATTGCCCTCCGGAAAAGAAACCTGCGTGAACTGAAAAAGGGGAGGTAGTCCGCCTCCCCTTTATTTTTTATGAAAGACAAAACCGCGGCGGTCTACGGGTACTGCGGCGGTTTTTGTGGGTATGAAGCCATGGAAAAAATTTTGCCCCGGGTGCTGATTGCGGGCACCAACAGTGGCTGCGGAAAGACGACCTTGGTCTCAGGACTGCTGACGCTGCTGAACCGCCGCGGCGTAAAGCTGTGCTCCTTCAAATGCGGGCCGGACTATATTGATCCTATGTTTCACGCTTCTGCGCTGCACACTCCCTGCCGGAACCTGGACCTGCAGTTTTTAGACGCGAATATGCTCAGATTTCGGATGGCTGCTGGTAGTGAGGGCTTCTCTCTGGCGGTAACGGAGGGGGTCATGGGCTTTTACGACGGGGTCGGCCTTACCACACAGGCCAGCTCTTACGAGGTGGCGAAGGTGACAGGCAGTCCGGTGATCCTGACGGTGGATGCCCGGGGGGCGGCCCACTCGGTGCTGGCGGTGATCCATGGGTTCCGGAACCTGCATCCGGACAGCGGTATCCGCGGGGTGATCCTGAACCGGTGCTCCGCCATGCTGTATCCCAAGCTGAGAGAAGCGATTTTGGAGCGGTTCGGCGGCCAGGTCCGGCCTCTGGGCTATGTGCCCAGGCTTCCGGAATGCGCCTTAGAGAGCCGCCATCTGGGCCTCATCACCCCTGAGGAAATGGCGGATTTGAAAGAAAAGCTGAATTCACTGGCGGACAACCTGGAAAAGAGCCTGGATATAGAGGGGATTATCTCCCTGGCGGCTTCGGCGGAGCCGCTGCGTTATGAGGTGCCGGACCTTCCGGCAAAGGGGAGCCCCGTCCGGGTGGCGGTGGCCAGAGACAAGGCCTTCTGCTTCTATTATCAGGATAATCTGGACCTGTTGAGGGACTTGGGGGCGGAACTTGTACCCTTTTCCCCGCTGGAAGACAATGAGCTCCCAGAGGATATCCAGGGGCTGTACTTAGGCGGGGGCTACCCGGAATTGTGGGCTGCCCAGCTGGAAGAGAATGCCGCCATGCGGCAAAGCATCCGGGAGGCGCTGGAAGAGGGGCTTCCCTCCATTGCCGAGTGCGGGGGCTTCCTCTACTTGCAGCAAAGCCTGGATGGGCACGCCATGGTGGGCTATCTTCCGGGGCAGGCCCATAATACGGGCAGGCTTTCCCGGTTCGGTTATGTAACGCTGGAGGCGAGAGAGGAAAATATTCTCTGTGCCGCCGGGGAAAAAATCCCGGCCCACGAATTCCACTATTATGATACAACGGACAATGGGAATGCCTTCCGGGCCCGCAAGGCTGACGGCCGAAGCTGGGACTGCGGTGTTGCCGCGCCTGGGTTCTACGCAGGATTCCCCCACTTCCATTTTTACGCAAAACCCAGTATGGCAGCCCGATTTTTAGATGCCTGCCGAAAGGAGCAAGACCATGCTTGAAATTGTAAAACCCATGGACATTGAGAAGCGGAGCTTTGAGATCATCACGGAGCTGCTGGGGGACACCCCCATTGCCCCGGAAAACGAACTGGTGGTAAAGCGGGTGATCCACACCTCCGCCGACTTCGACTATGCCAAGAATCTCTACTTTTCCCCGGATGCGGTGAAAAAGGGCATTGAGGCCCTGGGGGCCGGCTGTGATATCGTCACGGATACCCAGATGGCCAAGGCGGGGATCAATAAGACCGTTCTGGGAAAGCTGGGCGGTCAGGTTCATTGCTTTATGTCCGATGAGGATGTGGCGGCGGAGGCCAAACGGCGTGGGGTGACCCGGGCTATGGTCTCCATGGAAAAGGCGGCGAGCCTCGAAAAGCCCTGCATCTTCGCCATCGGCAACGCCCCTACGGCGCTGATCGCGCTCAAGGAGCTTATGGAAGCCGGGAAGCTCCACCCGGCGCTGATCATCGGCGTCCCGGTGGGCTTTGTGAATGTGGTGGAGAGCAAGGAAGAGCTGATCGCTGCCGGAGCTCCCTGCATTGTGGCCCGGGGGCGGAAAGGCGGCAGCAACGTGGCCGCAGCCATCTGCAACGCCATGTTGTATCAGATCACCAGATAACCATGGAAGAATTCGTTGAGAAGGATGGCAAAAAACTCCGCCTGGGCTATACCACCGGCTCCTGCGCCGCGGCGGCGGCCAAGGCGGCGGGGTGGATGCTCCTGACGGGCCGGGAGAAAAGCACCATCGGCCTGCACACGCCCAAGGGGCTGGATCTGGAGCTGACGGTGCATGACATTACCCGGGCAGAGGACAGCGTCTGCTGTGCTATAGAAAAGGACGGGGGAGACGATCCGGACATCACTGCCGGGGCGCTGATTTACGCAAAGGTGTCGCTGATCCCGAAACGGCGGGTGGATATCGATGGGGGCTTCGGCGTGGGCCGGGTGACGAAACCAGGGCTGGATCAGGGAGTTGGACAGGCTGCCATCAATTCTGTGCCCCGGAAAATGATCGAGGAAAACCTGTGGGAAGTCGCCCGCACCCTGGACTATTCCGGCGGCTTTCGGGTGCTGATCTCTGTGCCCTTGGGGGAGGAACTGGCGAAAAAGACCTTCAACCCCCGGCTGGGCATCCTGGGAGGCATCTCCATTTTGGGAACTACCGGCATTGTAGAGCCTATGAGCGAAAAAGCCCTGGTGGATACCATCCGGGTGGAGCTGCGGCAAAAACGGCTCCTGGGAAGTACGGTGCTGCTGACCCCCGGCAACTACGGCTGCGATTTTCTGAAAGACGGCCTGGGGGTGGATCCCCAGAAGGCGGTCCAGGTCAGCAATTTTATTGGGGATGCCATCGACATCTGCAAGGAGCTGGACTTTCAAAGGGCCATACTGGTGGGGCACATCGGCAAGCTGGTGAAGCTGGCGGGGAATATGATGAACACCCACTCCAAATATGGCGACTGCCGGGCAGAGATCCTGTGCGCTCTGGCAGGCTGCGAGGGCGTGGCCCCGGAGGTGATCCGGGAGATGCTGGACTGCGTCAGCTGTGATGAAATGCTGCGCCTCCTGGCTGAGGACAAGCGGAAAGGGGTGCTGGGCCGTCTGACGGCACGCATCCAAAGGAATCTGCAATACCGGGCGGGAGAAAAAATGACAGTGGAATGTATGTACTTCTCCAAGGTCTACGGCCTTTTGGGGGAGACGGAGAATGCGAGAGCGTTCTTAAAAGAAATATGACCTTCCCCCAGGGGAAGGTAGTAATGGAGGAATATCAGATATGGTACATTTTGTAGGCGCCGGCTGCGGCGCGGTGGACCTGATCACCGTCCGGGGGGCCAGGCTCCTTTCGGAAGCGGATGTGGTGATCTACGCCGGGTCCTTGGTGAATCCGGAGCTGTTGAACTACTGTAAGCCCGACTGTGAGATCCACAACAGCGCAAAAATGACGCTGGCGGAAACCACCGCCGTGATCGTCCGGGCGGAGGCTGAGGGCAAGACCACAGTCCGGCTCCATACCGGGGACTCCAGCATTTACGGAGCCGTCCGGGAGCAGTTCGATGAGTTGATCCCCCTGGGCATCGAATACGATGTGACCCCCGGTGTCAGCGCCTTCTGCGGGGCCGCCGCCTCCTTGAAGCAGGAGTTTACCCTGCCGGAGGTGAGCCAGACCGTCATCATCACCCGGCAGTCCGGCAAGACCCTGGTGCCGGAGAAGGAGAGCATCCGGTCCCTTGCCGCCCATCGGGCCACCATGTGCCTGTACCTGAGCACCCGGCTGACCCAGGAGCTCCAGCAGGAGCTTCTGGAGGGTGGGTACCCCGGGTCCACGCCGGTTGCCATTGTCTTCAAGGCCAGTTGGCCCGACGAGCGGATTTTCCACTGCACCGTGGATACCCTCCACAAGACGGTGACGGAAAACGACCTGACCCGGACCAGCCTGATTATTGTTGGGGACTGCATGGGGGAGAAGTACGCCAAGTCCTACCTGTATGATCCCAGCTACGACCGGCCCTTCCACGAGGCGGCCACCAAATGAAGCTGGCGGTGTTCGCCTTCACCCGCCGGGGCTGTGGGCTGGCCCAAGGGGCCAAAGAGATCCTGGATGCGGAGGAAGTGCGCCTGGTCACCATGGAAAAGTTCGGCGTTCCCGGCTTTGAGGCCTATCGGCCTCCCTTAAACCAATGTATGGAGCCCTATTTCCGCTGGGCGGATGCCATCCTGTTCATTGGCAGCACCGGCATGGCCGTTCGGGCCATTGCGCCCTGGGTGCGGGACAAAAAGACAGACCCGGCGGTGCTGGTGATGGATGAGGGCGGCACCTTCGTCATTTCCCTGCTCTCCGGCCACATCGGCGGGGCCAACGCCATGACAAGGCGTCTGGCGGAGAAAATGGGGGCCAGACCCGTCATTACAACGGCCACAGATGTGGAGGGGAAATTCTCCGCGGATACCTGGGCCACCGAGCAGGGCTGCCATATTTCGGACATGGAGCTATGCAAGGAGATTTCCGCTGCCATCCTGGAGCATCCGGTTCCCATCTGTGGGGAGTACCTGCGTTTTCCACAACTGCCCCCAGGCCTTGTGGAAAAAGAAGAGGGGAAGCTCGGCATCTATGTGGGCATCCACAACCGGAAGCCCTTTGAAAAGACGCTGATCCTGACCCCCAGAGTGCTGACCCTAGGCCTGGGCTGCCGGAGAGGCACCCCGAAAGAGGCCATTGAAGAGGCGGTCCGGGCGGTATTCCGGGAACATGACCTGAGAACCGAAGCCATCGCCCAGGTGGCGTCCATAGATTTGAAAGCCAACGAGCAGGGGCTGCTGGACTACTGCGCAGAGCTTGGGATCCCTGGAGAATTTTTTACGGCGGAGGAATTGAAGGCCGTCCCCGGGGACTTTTCCCCCTCTGCCTTTGTCCAGTCCATTACCGGAGTGGACAATGTGTGCGAGCGGGCCGCCGCACTGGCCGGGGGAACCCTCATTGTCCATAAAACCGCCCATAACGGCGTTACCGTGGCTGTGGCGGAAAAAAGAGGAGAAACAATACTATGAAATTATATGTTGTGGGCATTGGCCCTGGAAATATGGAAAACATGACCATGAAAGCCCATCGGGCCCTGGAAGACTGCCAGGTGATCGTAGGCTACCCTGTCTATGTGGACCTGGTAAAGGACAGCTACCCCGGCAAGGAGCTGCTGTCCACCCCCATGACCCAGGAGGCGGACCGGTGCCGCATGGCCATTGAGGAGGCCCGGAAGGGGAAGACCGTAGCCATGGTCTGCTCCGGTGACAGCGGCATCTACGGCATGGCCTCCCTGGTCTATGAGCTGCTGGGAGAGGACAAGGACGTGGAAGTAGAGGTGGTCCCCGGTCTCACGGCAGCCTGCAGCGGCGGTGCGGTGCTGGGAGCGCCCCTGACCCACGACTTTGCCGTCATCAGCCTTTCCGACCGGTTGACTCCCTGGGAAAAGATCGAAAGAAGACTGGACTACGCCGCCCAGGCGGACCTGTCTATTGTCATCTACAATCCCAGAAGTCACGGTAGACCTGATAACCTGAAAAAAGCCTGCGATATCCTCCTGAAGACACTGCCGAAAAATCGGCCCTGCGGCGTGGTCCGCAATATCGGAAGAGAGGGCCAGCAGAAGTTTTTGCTGACGCTGAAGGAACTGCGGGATTTTGAAGCGGATATGTTCTGCACCGTATTTGTGGGCAACGCCCAGACGAAAATCATCGGGGAGAATCTGGTGACTCCCAGAGGATACCGGGATGTATAAGCTTTGCGTTTTTGCCGGGACCTCCGAGGGGAGGCAGCTGGTGAAGTGGCTGGCCTCTTTTGAGGGACTTTCCGTTACCGCCTGCGCCGCCACGGAGTACGGAGGAGAGCTGCTGGAAGAGATCCCAGGGGTCATAGTCTCCGCCAAACGGCTGGATGAAGGGCAGATGGAAGCCTTCTTTCGGGAAGAAAGCTTCCACTGGGTGATAGATGCCACCCACCCCTACGCCCCCATTGTCACAGAGAATATCCGTGCCGCCTGCACTGCTGCCGGGACCCGATATCTGCGCCTTCTGCGGGATGGGGGACTGCCGGAGGACTGCGTCTGTGTGGACTCGACTGCCGAGGCGGTCCGGTGGCTTTCCCATCGGGAGGAAAGGGTGCTGCTGACTGTGGGCAGCAAGGAACTGGCGGCGTACAAAGGACTGCCGGGCTTCTCGGAGCGGTACTATGCCAGGGTATTGCCGGTGACGGACAGTATCGAATTGTGCAAACAGGCCGGAGTGCCTACGGCCCACGTGATCGCTATGCAGGGGCCCTTTACAAAAGAGCTGAACGAGGCCATCCTCCACGCCACGGGGGCCGGGATCCTGGTGACCAAGCAGACCGGCACCAAGGGAGGCTTCTGGGAGAAGGTGGAGGCGGCAAGAGCGGTCGGGGCCCAGCTGCTGGTGATTGGCCGGCCGGACCATGTGGCGGGACTGTCTTTTCAGGAGACGGCAGCCTTTTTGTGCAAAGAACTGGGGTTGACCGCCAAAAAGCAAGTGACCGTTGTGGGTATCGGCCCGGGAGACCGGGAGCACCGGACTCTGGCAGCGGAAAAAGCCATTGCCCAGGCGGACTGCCTCATTGGGGCAAAGCGAATGCTGGAGGCGGTGGCTGCTCCGGGCCAGACCCGGGAGGAACAGATTGCCCCGGAAAAGATCGTGGAGGCCATTGCCGCTCACCCGGAGTGCAGCCGGTTTACCGTGGTCATGGCAGGAGACATCGGCTTCTACAGCGGTACGAAAAAGCTGCTGCCCTTGCTGTCTGGCTGTGATGTTACCTTAGAGCCGGGCATTTCCAGCCTGGTGACCCTCTGTGCCAAGCTGGGAACCTCCTATGAGGATGTGACCCCTGTGAGTCTCCATGGAAGGGACTGGGACATTGCCCGGGAGCTTCGCCGCCACAAGCGGATCTTTGCTTTGGTTGGGGGAGAGAAGGGAATGGAGAACCTGTGCCGGACTCTGGTTGATGCCGGACTGGCAGAGGCCAAGGTCAGCGTAGGCGAGGCCCTGGGCTATCCCGAGGAGAAGATCACTGTGGGCACCGCCCAGGCTCTTTCGGAACAAACATTCCATAAACTCAGTGTGGCCCTGATTGAATGGGCGGGAGAAACCGTGGTCACCCAGGGACTTCCCGACGAGACCTTTCGGCGGGGCAGCCACGAGAACGGCACCCCGGTGCCCATGACCAAGCGGGAGATCCGGGCGGCGGCTCTGGCCCATCTGGAGCTTACCGCCGATGCTGTCTGCTGGGATATTGGGGCGGGCACCGGCAGCGTGGCGATTGAAATGGCCCTTCAGGCCTATGAGGGCCAGGTGTACGCCGTAGAAAAAAAGCCGGAGGCCTTGGCTCTCCTGACGGAAAACACCGCCCGGCTCCATGTGACCAACCTGACAGCGGTGGAGGGCCTGGCTCCGGCGGCCTGTGAAAATCTGCCTGCCCCCACCCATGTGTTCATTGGCGGCAGTTCCGGCCAGATGGAGGCCCTGCTGACCCTGATCTGGGAGAAGAATCCCAAGGCCAGGATCGTGGCAACGGCGGTAGCCCTGGAGACTTTGGGGGAGCTGGCCCGTTGTGCCAAGGGCTATGGCGGCGAGGGTGTGTGCATCACCGCTGCCAACACAAGGGCGGCAGGACCCTACACACTGATGCAGGGCCAGAATCCCGTCTATCTATTCACCTTCCCAGGGAGGGACAGCCATGAAGCATGAGCTTTTCTGCGCCATGCTGCTGGGATTTCTCCTGGACTGCCTGCTGGGAGACCCTCGCTCCATTCCCCACCCGGTGGTGTGCATGGGTAAATTGATTTCCTGGCTGGAAAAGGCGTTCCGGGCTCTGTTCCCAAAAACAAGGCTGGGAGAGAATCTGGCCGGAGGCTGCATCTGGCTTGTGACTGTGGCTGTGAGCTTTCTGATTCCCTGGGGACTTTTGAAGCTGACGGGGATGGTCAGTCCCTGGCTGCGGCTTCTGCTTCAGGCAATTTTCTGCTGGCAGGTGCTGGCGGCCAAGAGCCTTCGGCAGGAGAGTATGAAGGTCTATGAGGCGCTGAAAACCGGCACCATCGAGGATGCCCGCTACGCCGTTTCCATGATCGTAGGCCGGGATACCCAGGCCCTGGATGCGGATGCCGTCACCCGGGCAGCGGTGGAGACTGTGGCGGAGAACTGTTCGGACGGTGTGATCGCCCCCATGCTCTATTTCGCCCTGGGCGGTGGCCCGCTGGCCTTTGCCTACAAGGCGGTGAACACCATGGACTCCATGCTGGGCTATGTGGAGCCGCCCTATCAGAATGTGGGCCTTGTCCCGGCCAGAATGGACGATGTGTGCAATTATCTCCCGGCCCGGATCAGCGGCATCATGATGCTTCTGGCCGGTGGACTTCTGGGGCTGAATTTCCGCAACGGCTGGAAGATCTTCCTGCGGGACCGGTATAACCATGCCAGTCCGAACTCCGCCCAGACGGAGTCCGTCTGCGCCGGGCTCCTGGGCTTACGGCTGGCGGGGGATGCCTGGTATCACGGTGTCCTGCACAAAAAGAAATACATTGGAGATGCCCTGCGGCCCATTACGCCGGAGGACATCCCCCTGAGTGATTGGCTTATGTACGCCACGGCGGTGCTGACGCTGGTCATCTGCCTGATTCTGCTTTTGAGGTAATGCAATGCTCTATTCCACCCCAAATCCCCACGGTGGGGACCTTTATTCCCGAAAAATTTGCCTGGATTTTTCCGCAAACATCAATCCCTACGGCACTCCGGAGGCGGTGAAGCAGGCGGTAATAGACAGTGTTTCCGACCTGCGCCACTATCCGGACCCCTACTGCCGGGAGCTGGTGACAGCCATCAGTGAATTTGAAGGGGTCGGCAAGGAAAAAGTCCTTTGCGGCAACGGGGCGGCGGAGCTCATTTTCTCCTTCTGCAGAAGCCTGGGCCCCCAAAAGACCCTGATCCTGGATCCCTGCTTCAGCGAGTACGAAACGGCCCTTCGTGCCTCTCAGTGCGAAGTGGCTCATTTTTCGCTAAAAAAAGAGACGGATTTCCAGCTGAAACGGGATTTCCTTCCTTTTTTGGAGTACTTTGATGGGGATGCCCTGATGCTTTGCAACCCCAACAATCCAACGGGTCAGATCATTTCCCGGGAAATGCTGGAGGAAATTCTGACCGTCTGTGAACGCAGGAAGATGTTTCTATTCATCGATGAATGCTTCCTGGACCTGACGGATGGGGGGGACTGCCTCACCATGAAGCCATATTTGCAGACCCACCAGAATCTGTTCCTCCTAAAAGCCTTTACGAAGAGCTACGGCATGGCGGGGCTGCGGCTGGGCTATTGCCTTTGCGGGAATGCCTCTTTGCTCCAGGTCATGGGCCAGACCGTCCAGCCCTGGAATGTGTCCGTCCCCGCCCAAAAGGCCGGGGTGGCGGCGCTGAAACAGACCGCCTTTTTGGAAAAGGCGAAACAAACCATCCGGGAGCAGCGGGAGACGCTGACCGGAGGGCTTCGGGAACTGGGCCTGAGGGTCATTGGTTCCCACACAAATTATATTCTATTTTATTCTGACCGGGAGCTCCGGGAGCCTTTGCTGGAAAAAGGCATCCAGATCCGCTCCTGCGCCAATTATCCCGGCCTGGAAGCAGGCTGGTACCGCATCGCCGTAAAGCTGCCCCGGGAAAACGAGACCCTGCTGGCGGCTTTGAAAGAAATTTTGAGGTGATACCATGGCAATGAACATTATGATCCAGGGCACCATGTCCAACGCCGGCAAGAGCCTTTTGGCGGCGGGGCTGTGCCGGATATTCAAACAGGACGGCTACCGGGTAGCCCCCTTTAAGAGCCAGAATATGGCCCTGAATTCCTTCATCACCGAGGCTGGGGGCGAAATGGGACGGGCCCAGGTGGTCCAGGCCGAGGCGGCCGGGGTGAAGCCCGATGTGCGGATGAACCCCATTCTCTTAAAGCCCACCACCGATGTGGGCAGCCAGGTCATCGTAAACGGCCAGGCCATGGGGAATATGCGCGCCATGGAATACTACCGACGGAAGCGGGAGTTCGTCCCTCAGATATTGGAAAGCTACCATTCCTTGGCCGCCGAAAACGACATCATCGTCATCGAGGGAGCCGGAAGCCCGGCGGAGATCAACCTGAAGCAGGAAGACATTGTCAACATGGGTCTGGCCCAACTGGTGGATGCGCCCGTGCTGCTGGTAGGCGACATTGACCGGGGCGGCGTTTTTGCCCAGCTCTACGGCACGGTGGCCCTCCTGGAGGAGCAGGAGCGGGCCCGGATCAAGGGCACCGTGGTGAACAAATTCCGGGGAGACCGGGCCATTTTGCAGCCCGGCATTGAAATCCTGGAAAAGCTCTGCGGGGTCCCTGTGGCGGGAGTGGTGCCCTATATGCACCTGGATATCGATGATGAAGACAGCCTGTCCAGCCGGTTCGACCGGGATACCGGACGGAAGGACATCGACATCGCCGTGGTGAAGTTGCCCCGGATCTCCAACTTTACGGATCTGGCTCCTTTGGAGCGGATCCCCAATGTGTCCCTGCGCTACATCGAAAAGCCGGAAAACCTGATGGAGCCGGATATGATCGTCCTCCCCGGCACCAAGAGCACCATTGCCGATCTGCAATGGCTCCGGCAAAACGGCCTGGAGGCGGCGATCCTGCACGCCCAGGACCGGGGCAGTATCGTCTTCGGTATCTGCGGCGGCTACCAGATGCTGGGAGAGCGGATTTCCGATCCGGACCAGGTAGAAGCCGCCGGAGTGACCTCTATCCGCGGCCTGGGACTGCTGCCCATGGAGACGGTATTCCACGGGGAGAAGGTCCAGCGCCAGACCGAGGGCAGCTTCGGTATGGTTCCGGGTCCCTTGAGCAGCCTCTCCGGCCTCAGATACCGGGGCTACGAGATCCATATGGGCAGAAGCGAAGCCCCCTTGCCCCCCATTACAGCGGGAAACAATGTCTACGGCACCTATATCCACGGTGTTTTCGATGAGGCAGGCATTGCCCAGGCGATTGTCGCGGATCTCTGCCGCCGGAAGGGCCTGGACCCGTCGGAAGCCCAGGCCTTCGACCCGGAAGCCTACAAACAGCGGCAGTACGACAAGCTGGCAAAGGGCGTAAGGGAAGGACTGGACATGGAATTTGTGTACCGGGTGCTGGAACGCAAGGTATAGAAAAACGGCGGCGAATTTGCCGCCGTTATTTCTTTCAAAACTCCGGAATAAATCCCTTATCCGCCGCTTCCTTCTCCTGGGTGAATCCCTCCAAGTCATTCAGAAACATCCAGCTGAGGACCGCGTCGTATTCCTCGTCCGTGATCCGCCGGTCCAGAGGCGGCTGCTGGACCCCTACGGGGGTATATTGCCGCATGAGGCTTACCAGAACCTCCCCTGGCCGGAAGGTTTCACCGATCCAGTCCAGGACCTTCAAAGAGTTCTCTACCTGGCCGGGAAGGATCAGGTGGCGGATGATGGTGCCCCGGATCACTCTGTCCCCCTGCCAGAGGACGGGGCCGGTCTGCCGGACCATTTCCCGGATGGCGGCCTTGGCAACCTCCGGGTAGTCCCCTGCCCGGGATAGTTGGGCCGCCAGGATGGAAGAGGCATATTTCATGTCCGGCAGGTAGATATCCACCAGCCCTTCCAGCTCCTTCAGCGTCTCCACCCGCTCATAGCCGCCGCAGTTATAAACCACCGGAACCGGAAGCTTTGGGGACAGGGCCGGAATCAGCGTGGGAAGAAACTGGGTAGGGGTCACGAGGTCGATGTTTTCCACTCCTTGGCAGATGAGCGCTTCCATTGCCTGCCGCAGCTGGCCCGGATCCATAGGGGCTCCCACAGGGCCGGAGCTGATGGCTCCATTCTGGCAGTAGCGGCAGCGCAGTGTGCAGCCGCCAAAGAAGACGGCTCCGCTGCCCCCCGCCCCTGCCAGGGCGGGCTCTTCCCATTTGTGGATCATGGTTTTGGCCACCAACGCGGTATCCGGGCAGCGGCATACCCCTTTTTGTCCCTGGGTCCGGTCCACGCCGCACATCCGGGGGCAGAGGGTGCAATTGCTGTAGTCCATAATATGACTCCTTTGCTTTTCTACCGGGTATTCTAGCATTTTTTCGAAAAACACGCAAGAGGCGCTTTACCCCGGTGCCGAATTATGTTATCATACAAAGAAAACGGAACCAAATGCGAAGGAGAAACCCAATGCTGCTGAAAAATCAAGTTTATGAGGCGGAAATCACGGACTATACCACGGAAGGGCAGGGAATTGCTCACATTGATGGGTGTGCTGTGTTCATCCCCAATGCCATCGCCGGGGAGAAGGTCCTGGTGCGTATCGAGAAGGCCCGGAAGACCTGGGCGGCGGGGAAGATCACCCAGATCCTGGAAAAATCCCCCCACCGGGTGAACCGGGAGTGCCCTGTGGCGAAGAAATGCGGCGGCTGCGACTTCTGGCATATGGACTACGAAGAGGAATGCCGACTAAAGGCCCAGCGGGTCAAAGACTGCCTGAATCGCATCGGCGGAGAATCCATCGATGAGATGCCCATCCTGACGGCCCCTACCTGCCTGGGCTACCGGAACAAGGCCCAGTATCCTGTAGCCAGCGAAAAGGGCCGGGCCTATGCCGGATTCTTCCAGGCGGGGACCCATCAGGTGGTGGAAAATGACCGCTGCCGGATCCTGCCGGAGGAGACGGACCAGGTCAAGGATATTGTCATGAATTATGTAAACAAATATCACGTTCCCGTATACGATGAGCTGACGGGACGAGGCCTCCTGCGGCATATCTATGTCCGCCGGGGGGCGGTGTCCGGCCAGATCCTTGTCTGCCTGGTGGTCAATGGAGACGGCCTGCCCAAAATCTCCACCCTGATCGACAGCCTGAAAGCGGTGCCGGGTTTTGCCACCCTGGTCCTCAGCGTCAATACCAAGAAGGGGAACGCCGTCCTGGGGGACAAATTCCTCACCCTCTATGGCCCTGGGTATATAGAAGATACCCTCTGCGGCCTGTCCTTCCGCCTGTCCCCCCGGTCCTTCTACCAGGTGAACCATCATCAGGCCCAGCGGCTCTACGAGTCTGCCATCTCTTTGGCAGAAATCGGCAAAGAGGACCTGGTGCTGGACCTCTACTGCGGCGTGGGCACCATCACCCTGGCTATGGCCGCTGCCGCCGGAAAGGTCCTGGGCGTGGAGGTCATCCCCCAGGCTGTGGAGGACGCAAAGGACAACGCGGCCCGGAACCACATCGAGAACGCCGAATTCTTCTGCGCCGATGCCGGCACTGCCGCCCTGAGACTGGAAGCGGAGGGCATCCATCCGGATATCATTACCGTAGACCCGCCCAGAAAAGGCCTGAGCCTGGATGCCATTGAGGCCATTGCCAAAATGTCCCCCAAGCGCCTGGTCTACATCTCCTGCGACCCGGCAACCCTAGCGCGGGACGTGGCCTTGCTAAAAGAGCGGGGATTTGAAGTAAGAAAGGCCCTGTGCGCAGACCTGTTCCCGAGGTGCAGCCATGTTGAGACGGTAGTACTGCTCACTAAGAAATCATAGAAAGCCGGCATCAGCACGATGATGAAATTGTAAGAAGAATCAGAGGAGCACTCTTCATGAGCTGTCACAGGCGGTTGCACATATTCTTTTTGTCCGGAAGCGAGAGAAGATGGAAAAAGGTGTTACGCTTACGGCGGCAGAAGTAAAAGGAGGCATTCTATTTGGCAAAGAAAAAAGATGAGATAACCATCCGTTCCAGCGCAGCGGAATACCTGACCTATGTTGCCTCTGTAGGTAATCAACAGGACAACATAGAAATGCGCTATGAGGATGAGAATATATGGCTGACACAGAAGATGATGGCCACCTTGTACGATGTGGATGTTCGTACAATCAATGAGCATATCAAGAAGATTTATTCTGATTCAGAGCTTGAGAAAGTTTCGTAAATGGATAAATCAGATTGCCAAGGACTACACCATCAAAGGATGGGGCATGGATGATGAACGGCTGAAACGAGGAACGTATCTGACAGAGAAGTATTTCGACGAGCAGTTAGAGCGCATCCGTGAGATCCGTGCCAGCGAAAGAAAATTCTATCAGAAGATCACTGACCTGTATGCGACAGCCATTGACTATGATAAAAATTCTGCAACGACGAGAAGATTTTATGCGACCGTTCAGAATAAAATGCATTATGCCGTTCATGGACATACAGCGGCTGAACTGATCGTGGAAAGAGCTGATCACACAAAAGAGCATATGGGATTAACCACCTGGGCAGATGCACCGGAAGGAAAGATTAAGAAAAGTGATGTTAATCCTGCGCATGTTAATATTAATAAGGTTCTAAGTGAACTGGATATGGATATATTCAAGTTAAAGAATCAGTTCTTTATAGATGCGGCAACTTATTATATAGAACATTTTGGACGGGAAGCACTGATAGAACCGAAGGAAAAGAAAGAACCTCAATTTATATCAACTGAGGAAATGGCTGTCATAGAGGAGCGGATCAGACAGGAGGCAAGAGAAGAAGCAAGGCAGGAAGCAAACAAAGAGGTTATGAGCATGGTTGGCAGCATGCTGGCAGCTATGCAGGCTAACAAAGATGCAATATCTATCATACAACAGCAGGCAGATACAGATGATAATGCTGATTCGGAAGATGATTTTTATGATGACGTTATTGCACAGAGCGCATTGAATTGGATGGAAAAAGATTGACTGCAGCAGTTAAAAATATTTGTGTTGTAAAAAGCAATACATGGTGGTACACTATAAGAAACAGGAGGTGCATACTATGGCAACAAAAACTGCAAATGTAACAGCGCGAATTCAACCGAATATAAAAGAGCAGGCAGAGGCAATTCTTGACAGACTTGGAATTCCTGTATCTGTATTCATAGATATGACTTACAGACAGGTTATTATGCGTGATGGAGTACCATTTTCACTTGATATTCCGGATAAACTTGTTACAAGAGATTCTATAACACAAGCTGAATTTGATATGATGATGCAGACCGGGCTTGCACAGGCAAAAAAGAACGATTCTGTATCTGTTGATGAGGCTTTTAATCAATTAAAGTCGGAAATATAGTGCATGAATGAATATGAGGTAAGGGTAACAAGGCTGGCATTAGAGCAGATGAAAGAGATAGTGCATTATATTTCAAATGATCTAATGGCACCGGATGCAGCAGATAATCTGCTTGACAAGATGAAAGCAGAGATTACTAAGTTGTCGAGTTTTCCGAAAAAACATGCCTTGATTGATGAAGAGCCATGGAGGACTGAGGGAGTACGCAAGATTGTTGTTAAAAATTTCCTGATTTACTATTGGGTTGATGATGAAAATAACAGAGTTCAGGTAACAGCAGTTATTTATAGCAGGAGAGACCAGATCAGGCAGCTAAGCAATATGGATATGGAGTAGTGGCTTAATCCATAAGGATTACTATAAAAGTATATAGTTGCAAATATATAAAACTGAATACACGCAATGAAAGAAGCAGATATGTGGAAATATTCCATGTGTCTGCTTTTTTTATGCCCTAAAGATAACAACAAGTATCAGTACACCAAAGGCGATCAGGGATTAGGAAAGCCGAATAAAATATATGTGTATGATTTGTTGAAAGCAGATAACGATAATTGGCTGCCAAAGCAATTTAAGCACAGAAAGGGGCGGACAAATGAGAAAGAGATATTATGATGATGCAAAAGAGAATGCAGCATTTGAGAGATGTGTGGATGTTGTGACTGTACTGATCTTAAAATATGGACCGGCAATAAAAAGAAAATGGATTTTACGTGATTGGATAAAAAACATACAGGCTGACTGCTTTTGGAGAAGTTTAGCCTGTAAAAGATATCAGCGGTATTTCGATTGTATGAAAGCTATTGTAAAAAATAACGCAACATGACACAATCGGATTGACTAAAGTGACATAGATATTTATAATATAGACAAAACGAAAATGACATGAACGGAGGACAGGATAATGGAGAAAACTGTAACACTTGAAGAGGCATTAAAAAGAATTGAGGAGTTGGAAAAAGAGAATGCAGAACTTCGGGAGGAATTGGAGTATTACAGAAATCGTAA
>URGL01000001.1 GCA_900547405.1 uncultured Eubacteriales bacterium | reverse complement strand
GAGTCTCGTGGGCTCGGAGATGTGTATAAGAGACAGGCCTTGGCATAGTCCGGATCGTCGGTGAGCTTCCGGCCAAAGTCCGGCTGGAACTCCTGGGCCCATTCGGTGAGCTGGGCGTAGACCGTCTCGGCGCTCATCCGGGAGATCACGTTTTTAGATACGTCAACGAGTTTGGCGTAGTCAAAGAGAGAACCGGCGGGGTTCAGCTTCTTGGGGCTGAACTTGAAATCTTCCAGGTCCGCGTCAGGGTTGGCCCGCCGCCAGTCCTCAAAGTTGGAGTTCAGCACGGTCATCAGGTACTCCCGCATGGCGGCGGTGGAGAAGCCCTCGGCTCTGTAGTAGGTCAGGGCCAGCTCCGGGTCCTTCCGCTTGGAAAGCTTCCGCTTGGAGTTCCCGTCCATTTTCATCAGCGGTCCGATGTGGACGTACTTGGGAAGCTGAAAGCCCAGGGCCTGGAACAGCTGAATATGGAAGGGCAGGGTAGACAGCCACTCGTCTCCCCGGACTACGTGGGTGGTGCGCATCAGGTGGTCGTCCACGGCGTGGGCAAAGTGATAGGTGGGGATGCCGTCGGACTTCAGGAGCACATGGTCCACGTTGTTTTCGGTGATGGTCAGCTTGCCCTTTACCAGGTCGTCAAACTTGAACTGGTGCTCGATGGAGCCGGTGGAGCGGAACCGCAGCACCCAGGGGTGACCGGCGGAAAGCTCGGAGCGGATGTCCTCCATGGGCCGGTCCCGCCAGATGGCGTAATCACCGTAGTAGCCGGTGGTCTCTTTATTGGCCTCCTGCTTTTCCCGCATGGCGGAGAGCTCCTCCTCGGTGCAGAAGCAGGGGTAGGCCTTGCCCTCAGATACCAGCTTCTTGGCGAACACATGGTAGATGCCCGCCCGCTGCCGCTGGCGGTAGGGGCCGTAAGCGCCAAAGTCCCCATCGATGGTGGCACCCTCGTCAAAGTGGATGTTGTAGTGCTTCAGGGAGTTGATGAGCACCTCTACCGCTCCGGGGACCTCCCGCTTGGCATCGGTATCCTCCACCCGGAGGAAGAGAACGCCGCCGGACTGGTGGGCCATCCGCTCGGAGATCATGCCCTGGACCAGGTTGCCCAGGTGGACAAAGCCTGTGGGGGAGGGGGCCATCCGGGTCACCACGGCCCCTTCCGGCAGGTTTCGCTGGGGGAAGCGCTCCTCCAGCTCCTGGGCGGTGGTGGTCACATCGGGAAACAGCAACTCGGCCAATGCTTCATAATCCATAAGATCCTAACCTCTTTATCATCGATTTCTAGGCTAGAGTATAGCATATCAGACTATAGAAATCAAGGGAAAACCCTTGCGTAACCCGCAAACCTATGGTACAATAAGCTATCATTTACAGATAGCAAAGGAAGCGTAACGACTATGAGCGAAATGATACAGGAAACCCAAAAGAAAAGAATGCTCTCCGGCATCAAGCCCTCCGGAGACCTGACCCTGGGCAGTTACCTGGGGGCCGTGAAAAACTGGGCCGAGCGGGCAGAGGAATATGAATGCTTTTACTTTATGGCAGACCTTCACGCCATCACCGTCCGGCAGAACCCGGCAGACCTGCGGCGCAGGACATTGGAGCAGCTGGCCCAATACATTGCCTGCGGCCTGGACCCGGAGAAGAACACCCTCTTTATTCAGAGCCATGTGCACCAGCACGCGGAGCTGGGCTGGGTGCTGCAGTGCTACTCCATGTTTGGAGAACTGAGCCGTATGACCCAGTTCAAGGATAAGTCCGCCAAGAACGCCGACAACATCAACGGCGGCCTCTTCTCCTATCCCAGCCTTATGGCGGCAGACATTCTGCTGTACCAGCCGGACCTGGTGCCCGTAGGAGAGGATCAGAAGCAGCATGTGGAGCTGTGCCACACCATTGCCCGCCGGTTCAACGGCGTCTATGGCGACGTGTTCAAGATGCCGGAGCCCTTCGTTCCCAAGGTAGGTGCCCGGATCATGAGTCTGACCAACCCCGCCGCCAAGATGAGCAAGTCCGAAAACGAGGATACGGGCCGCGTCCTGCTGATGGACACCCCCGAGACCATCATGCGGCAGTTCAAGCGGGCCATCACCGACTCCGATACGGAAAATTGCGTCCGCTACGACAAGGAGAACAAGCCCGGCGTATCCAACCTGATGACCATCTACTCCGCCGTCACCGGCAAGTCCTTTGCCGAGATCGAATCTGAGTTCGCCGGTCAGGGCTACGGTGCGTTCAAGCCTGCCGTAGGCGAGGCTGTGGTAGAGACCCTGCGGCCCATCCGGGAGGAGGCCAGCCGGATCATGAAGGACAAGGCCTACCTGGAGAAGGTCTATAAGCAGGGCGCGGAAAAGGCCTCCTACGTGGCCGAGAAGACTCTGCGGAAGGTTTATAAAAAAGTCGGCTTTGTTGCGAAATAATTCGAAAATATCCAAAAATGCGGCACCCCAACCTGGGGTGCCGCATTTGGCGTAATAGGGATGTCAGACGGTTCTGGCCCATTCGGTGACCAGCACTCCGGGGACCATCCAGATGAGCTGATACAACAGCACATTGGAGGGGGTCAGGATGTCGGTGCTGCCCTGGAAGGCCAGCACGAACATAATGAGCAGTCCCACAATGCCGCCCAGCAGGTGGATCCACAGGCCCAGCCTGGTGGCGGTGTAGAGGGCGGAAGCGCCGGTAATGGGGTAGACGCAGCTTACCAGCTCGTCCCGGGTAGCCATGGCCAGAACCATGGCCTCCGGGTCTGCCTGACGGCGCAGCAGACTTTCCCGGGTCTGACGGTCCGGGAAGACCATCCGCCGGGTGTTGACGCCGAACTTGGTGTGGATAAAGTCCCCGGTCAGAAGGAAATCGTCGCACAGCAGCACGGGCCGGATCTTCCGGCAGCCGTTCAGAGAGGTGAGTCCGGCGGAAGCAGAGCGCATCTTGGCATAGGAGATGGCGATGACGGCACAGAGCTCCCCATTGATGGCAGCGTATACCGCCTGAGAAACGGTGGTACCTACGGGGATGTCCACATCCATGCTCTGCAGGAAGTGGAGGTCTCCCATCAGCACCGCGTCGCCGCAGATCTCGCCGCCGATGCCGCCCAGACCGTAGTCCCGGAAATCGTTTACGGGGTATTCATTGCCCCCCCGGTTTTTCAGCATATTCCGGAACAGGGGCACCAGGCCGCCGCCGGCGGCGCTGATGAGGGAGGTGGTGTAGGAGAGGATCTGTTCCGGCTCCCGGGAGCCGTAGAACTTCACGCCGTTGAGCTTGGTAGAGCCCTGGGGGAACAGGTCCGAGTCCTTCATGGGGAAATAGGCCTTGCCCCGGAGCTTTACCACGCCCTGCCAACCGCACAGGACCGAGCCCACCATGTGCAGCCGGTGCTCCAGCAGAGCGGCAGGCCGGGTGATGGCGATAAAGAAGCTGGCGGGCACGGCGGCCAGCAAGGAGGTAGACAGCATCCGCAGGGCGAAGCTGGTGCCCAGACGCAGGAAGGCCAGGGCAGACAGGGCAATGCAGGCGATCAGCGCCAGGAAGCAGTAAGCGCCCTGGAGCTTTTCGGGGGTACCGGGCTTATTGTAGGTGTCCAGGAAGTCGTCCACGTCGCCTTCTCCCCGCAGCAGCGCGGAGCCATCCAGATAGTCCCCCTCTTTGACGATGCTGTTCAGCCGGATGGCCCGGCGCAGAGTATCCATCTGGGACATTTCCGTGGACCGGCGGTGGAGCCTGGCCAGCAGCGCAAAGGTCATCTCCAGGGCGAATCCGGCGCAGCAGGGCACCCGGAGCTCCTTCAGGCAGAAGATAGAATCCGCGCCGCAGGCCAGAAAGGTAAGCACCAGCATAAAGTTGATGGTAAATTTTCCGTGGAGCAGGTCCGCGACACCGTCCAGCATCTGGTAGCTGCCCAGCAGGGCGGACACCAGCATGCCCAAAATCTGGCTGAAAATCACCAGCCGCAGCCGGTTTTCCGGCACCAGGCCCATGGAAAACATGGCAGCAGTGGCGGCACAGACACCCACCACCAGCAGATTCAGAAGAATGGCGATCTGGAGCTTGAGCACCCCCTGGTCGGACAGCTCATAGTATCGCTTCTCGGGACCTGCCACCAGCTTGCGCTTCAGCTCCTGCAAATTGGCCCGAAAGGGGATAGGCTCTTTCTTGGGCTGGGGAGGGGTCTCCGGCTGAGGGATCTGGGATACGGTGTCCAGCCGCTGGGTGGCGGCGGTATCATCCTGGGCCTCTTTGGGGGACTCGGACACCGGGGAAAAGACCTGGGTGTCCTCTAGCCGGTCTTCCCCGCTCTGGGGGGTGTCCGGGGCCTCACTGGGGGTATCTCCCAGCAGGGCATCCAGCTGCCTGGCGAATTCCTCGTCGCTGAGGGCTTCGTCAGATACCGGCGGGGCGGAGGGTTCCTCTTCTTCCGGGGGGGCCTGGACTGTGGGCAGGTCCAGGTCCGGCAGGTCGAAGCCGGAAAGATCCGGCAGATCCGTTTCCGATTCCTGGGTGGCTTCCGGTGCCTCCGGTTCTTTTTGAGGGTCCTCGGCCTCCTGGGACTGAGCGCCGCTGCCGAATTCACTAAGGATGGAGTCCAGGTCAAAATCCAACCCTTCCTCCAGGTTTTCCTGATCGTTCATAGGGTCCTCCAATTCAGCCTAACCGCTGACGCACCGCCTCGTAGAGAAGAATCGATGCCGCCGCGGAGGCGTTGAGAGAGCTGATCTTGCCCTCCATGGGAATGTGTACGGTCACATCGCAATTTTTCCGCACCAGAGGGCTCATGCCGTCCCCCTCGTTGCCGATGACGATGGCGGCGGGACCCTTCAGGTCTGCCTGGTACATAGGGATGGAGCCCTCGGCGGCGGTGCCGAAGATCCACACACCTTTGTCCTTGAGTTCGGCAATGGCATTGTTGATGTTGGTCACCCGGGCCACCTTCATATATTCCATGGCACCGGCAGAGGCCTTGGCCACAGTGGCTGTGAGTCCCACGCTCCGGCGCTTGGGGATGATGACCCCGTGGGCTCCGGCGCACTCGGCGGAGCGGAGAATAGCCCCCAGGTTGTGAGGGTCTGACAGCTCGTCGCAGATGACAATGAGGGGTGCTTGCCCCCGGGCGGCGGCTTCTGCCAGAATGTCGTCGATGGTGTAGTAGTCATGGGCGGCGCACAGGGCAATGACACCCTGATGGGACCGGGTGAAGGACATGGCATCCAACTTTCTCCGATCCACCGGCACCACCACGGCGCCGGCCTCTTTGGCCTGGGCTGCCAGACGCTGGAGCCCCTTGTCTGTATCGCCGGAAGCCACAAACAGCTTATCGATGGTCCGCCCGCTCTTCAAAGCCTCCTGGATGGCGTTGCGCCCCTCCAGCTGGCCCTCATTCTCTTCCACAGGCTCCTGGGCCTGGGGCCGATCCTGCCGCCGGAAGCCCTGAGGGCCCTGGGGCCGGTTTTTACGTTCGTTCATTCGGGTTCCTCCATGGGATAAAAGAAAAATTTTATATAGATAGACTTATTATAACAGAAAGAGAAGAATTTCACAACATATTTTTTCGGGCTCCCAAACCCTCTCCTGGGAGAGGGTGGCAGGGCGAAGCCCTGACGGGTGTGGGGCGGTATACGGAATTGACCTGGTTCCGCCCTTCATCCGTCGCCGCGGCGACACCTTCCCCAAGGGAAAGGTAAGAGATTCACAGAAAATTTACCCCGAAAAACCGAATCATTCATTGCGTCAGGTGCAAAAATGTGATATGATACCCGGTAAGAAAGCCTGAGGAGGCATAGATAAATGAATTTAGGACAAAATGACGGACCCAATGAAAAGAAGCCCGGAGGACCGGACCGGCCAAAGAACAATTTCTGGACGCCGCTGGTCATTGCCCTGGCTCTGGTGCTGCTCTTCGGTTGGATCTACAATATGGTATCCAACAGCCAGTACACCGAGACGAAATTCTCGGATTTTTGCGCGGCTATGGAAAATGACCAGCTGGCAGAGGTCCAGTACCGGGGGGACCGGGTGTATTACCTGACCAAGGATGAGGCGGCCAAGCCTGCCTCCGAGCAGCGGGCCTGCTACACCGGTATGCCCGCCGGAGACTGGCTGACAATCTCTCAGGAGCTGGCGGACCGGGGTGTCACCGTGGACAAGAAGATCCAGGAGGACAACTCCGTGATCCTGATGGTGCTCTACTACGGCATTACCTTTGCCATTCTCTTCATGTTCATGCGGAACCTGACCAAGCGAATGGGCGGCGACGGCATGATGGGCGGCTTCGGCAAGAGCAAGGCCAAGATGTATATGGAGAAGCAGACCGGCGTTACCTTTAAGGATGTGGCCGGACAGGACGAGGCCAAGGAATCCCTGAAGGAGATCATTGACTTCCTCCACAATCCCCAGCGCTATACCGATATCGGCGCCAAGCTCCCCAAGGGTGCCCTTCTTGTGGGCTCTCCCGGCACCGGCAAGACGCTGCTTGCAAAGGCCGTGGCAGGGGAAGCGGGGGTGCCCTTCTTCTCCATGTCCGGCTCCGACTTTGTAGAGATGTTCGTGGGTATGGGTGCCAGCCGTGTAAGGGACCTGTTCCAGCAGGCTGCCAAGGTGGCCCCCTGTATCATCTTTATTGACGAGATTGATGCCGTAGGCCGCTCCCGGGACAACCGCTACGGAAACAACTCCGAGCAGGAGCAGACCCTGAATCAGCTGTTAAGCGAAATCGACGGCTTTGAGCCCTCCAAGGGCATTGTGTGCCTGGCAGCTACCAACCGTCCGGAAATTCTGGACAAGGCCCTGCTGCGGCCCGGCCGGTTCGACAGAAGGATCATTGTAGACAATCCCAATTTCCAGGGCCGTCTGGACACCCTGAAGGTCCACACCCGGAAAATCAAGCTGGCCGAGGACGTGGACCTGAAGAAGATCGCTCAGGCTACTGCCGGTGCCGTAGGCGCGGACCTGGCCAACCTGGTGAACGAGGCTGCCCTTCGGGCGGTCCGCATGGGCCGGAAGGCCGTGAATCAAGAGGACCTGCTGGTGTCCTTTGAGACGGTCATTGCCGGTACGGAAAAGAAGAACACCGTCCTCACCGAGATGGAGAAGCGGCTGGTGGCCTATCACGAGGTGGGCCACGCCCTGGTATCGGCGCTGGAGAAGCACGCCCAGCCCGTGTCGAAGATCACCATCGTGCCCCATACCTCCGGCGCTCTGGGCTACACCATGTATCTGCCGGAGGAGGAGAAGTTCCTCTCCACCCGGCAGGAGCTGGAGGTGGAGCTGCGCTCCCTGGTGGGCGGACGGGCAGCCGAGCAGCTGGTCTTCGGCGTGCAGACCACCGGTGCCGCCAACGACCTCCAGCGGGCCACCCAGCTGGCCCGGAGTATGGTCAGCCAATACGGCATGACCAAGGAGCTGGGCCTCATGACCACCGCTACCACCCAGAACAGCTACCTGGACGGCACGCCCTATATGGACTGCTCCCAGGAGACCGCCAGCAAGGTGGACATGGAAGTCAAAAAGCTACTGGAGGAGGCCTTTGCCGATGCCACTAAGACCCTGGCAGAGCATCGGGGACTGCTGGATGAGATCTCCGAGTATCTGTTGCTGAAAGAGACCATCACCGGCGAAGAGCTCATGACCTACGTGAACGCCGAGGGCAAGGACGAGGCCAAGACGGAAGAAACCGCCGAGACCCAGGAAGGCGAAACTACCACCGAAACCGAAAGCGAAGAAGAATAAGTTTGCCCCTACGCGTGGTACCGCAGGATGTAATGGGAGGAGAAACATGAAACGAATTCTCTCTGCTATCATATGTATATGTCTGCTGGCCTGCCTGGCCCCTCTGGGGGCTGGGGCAGAGGAGCCAGTCTCCTGGTCCCTGGATGGGGGGACTCTGGCCATTACCGGATCCGGTGATATGGCCTTCAAAAAGATCCCCTGGGCGGACCGGCTGGGAGAGATCCAGGCCCTCCGGCTGGACGAGGGCATTACGGCCATTCAGGACGGGGCCTTTGCCGGCTGTGCCAACCTGACCTCCGTGACCCTGTCCAAGAGTCTGCAATACATTGGCAACGAGGCATTTCGGGACTGCGGGAGCCTGTGCTGGGTGACCCTGCCCCAGCAGCTCATCGGCATTGGGGAGAAAGCCTTTTCCGGCTGTACCAAGCTGACCTCCATTGTGGTGCCCGGCACTGTGGGCCGCATTGGGGACCGGGCCTTTGAGCCTACGATCATCCTGAGGGGCCACAAAAATTCCGCCTCTGAGGACTACATAAAGGACAACGGCGGCACATTCCGGCAGGTGGACTACCACAAGCTGGCCTCCTCCAGCGGTCAGCTGGACGGAATGGAGTGGACATTGCGGGACGGAGCCATGACCGTCACCGGCAAGGGCACCCTGGACCTGGGGGCCCTGGAGGCCTACCCCTGGGACGCTCTGCGGGGAGACATCCTGACGCTGGAGCTGGGGGAGGGGATTACAGAGGTGGATGCCCAGGCCTTTGCCCTCTGCCGGAAGCTGACCAAGGTAACGGTCCCGGCTTCCCTGGAAAAAACTGCCCAGGGGGCTTTCCCTGAGGATGTGGAGATCATTGCCCCTGCCGAAGAGACGGCGCAGACCACAGAAGTGACCGAGTCGGCGCAGGCTACTGAGGCAGCGGAAGGAACGGAAGCTACCGAGGCAACGAAAGCCGCAGAGGTCACGGAAGCTACCGAAGCAGCGGAAGCTACCGAGGCAACGGAAGCTACCGAAGCAGCGAAAGCCACCGAGACAACGGAAATGACAGAAACCACCGAGTCTACCGAGGCGGCGGAGGAAGCTGACCCAAAGATCCCGGCGCAGTTGGCCCTTACTGTAGGCCAGGCCACCGCTCAGCCGGGGCAGCAGGTGAAGCTCACCGTATCCCTCAGCGGCAACCCGGGGCTCTGCGGCCTGAACTTTACCATTGACTATGACCATACCCGCCTGACGCTGGAAGATTACGACTGCCTGGATTCCCAGCTCACCGCCTCCGACTGGAGCCTGGGCCTTGGAGAAGGGGAGAAGGCCCTGTGGTTGCAAAGCGATGCCACGGACACGGAGGGGGAGATCCTGACCCTGGTCTTCCGGGTCAGTGATGCCGCCCCTCTGGGGGACACCACCGTGACCCTGACGGACATCACCGGCGTGGACGAAGAGGCGAAACTTCTGAAGCCCGTCTGCGTCTCCGGCGGCGTGACGGTGAGTTCCGGCCTGCTGGGGGACGTGAACGGTGATGACCGGGTCACGGCAGCGGATGAGAAGCGGCTGCGCCGGTATCTTGCCGGGGCCAAGGTGGCCATCGAGACCGGCAACGCCGATATGAACGGCGACGGCACCATCGACCTGGTGGACCTGATGCTGCTGCAAAAGAGCCTGAGCAAGTGAATTTCGGCTGCCCCCGGACATGACCTCCTGGGGGCAGCGCTTTTTCACGAATAATGCAACGGGCGTTTTGGACGGATAGCACATCTAGGATAACTGTGGGAAAGTGGCTAGTATACTTCTTTACTAAAAATGCGCTTTCCTATTGTAAAATAAAGGCCCCTGTGATATAATGCAAAAAAATGTATAGTATCATATCTTATGCGAAATACGCAAAAAGAACATTGGAGAGTTGACACTATGTGGGAAAATGAAGAACACAAAAATCTGGTCCGCAACATCATCATCTTCGCGGTGCTGGTGGTGGTGGCGGCGGCCCTGCTGATCACCATGTTTGCGGTGAAAAAGCGGATCAACGCCGAGGACGAGCTGCTGAAAGCCGAAAGTGACTCCCAGCGGCAGGAGCTGAACAACGTCCGTAAGGACAATCTGGACAGTGTCCAGGTGGCCTACGACGCGGATCTGGCCTCCCTGCAGGAATACCTGCCCGGCATCGTCTGCTGGGGCGACAGCCTCACCGCCGGGTCCTCCGGCAGCGTTTCCTACCCCGGCACCCTGCAAAAGTACATCAATACCTATATGTGCGACATCTACGACCTGGCCTCTACCCTGGACAATGCGGAGGGCTACTCCCGGGTGGACTGGAGCCAGTATACCGTCTCTATCCCGGTGGTGAACATGGGCTCCGGCAAGGAGACCAGCGAAACCATCCTGGGCCGCAGCGGCGTGGAGCCCTATGTGCTGTCCGCGGACATGGAGATCCCGGCGGATACGGAGAGCGTGGCCGTCCAGTTCCGCTCAGAGGACAACAAGGAGGTCAAGCCCCTGACCGCCGGAAATGTGGGCTTCAATCCCGTGACCATTGGCGGCGTGGAGGGCACCATCACCCTGGAGACCAACACCCAGAGCTGGGGCCAGTCCTACTATTTCACCCGCAGCACCGCCGGAGATCCGGTCACTGTGGAGAAGGGCACCCAGATCATCCCTGCCTGCACCGATGCTTATAAGGACTACATCCATATCGTCTGGCTGGGCACCTACGACGGCGTGGACGATCCCGCCAAGCTGGTGTCCGATACCAAGGAGCTTCTGTCCCGTCAGGCCAAGAACCCGGACCGGTACCTGGTGCTGGGACCCTGCACCGTCCGGGGCAGCTGGACATCGGCCAATGTGACGACCATGGAAGCCATCGACTCCGCCATGATGCAGGCCTTCGGCAGCCACTATGTGAACATCCGCAAGTATCTGCTGGCCGACGGCATGATCGATGCCAAGTTCTCCGTCACCAAGGAGGACAAGGTGGTCATTCAGCAGTCCATGGTGCCCATCAGCTTCCGCAGCAACAGCGTTACCGGCGCGGATCTGAACGGCAGCGCCTATAAGCTTATCGGCAAGCTGGTTTACGACCGCATGAGTTCCCTGGGCTATTTCGACGAGGTCCGTCAGGAGCTGGGGCTGGACAAGACCACCCAGGACATCCTGAAGAATAATCCCAAATACTTCGAGAACATTCTGAACGCCATGTAACAATAGAAGAGAGGAACGCTATGAACAATATGGAAGAAGATACCATAGACCTGCTGGAGCTGGCAAGGGCCATCTGGAAAAACATTCTGGCCATCGCCTTGGTTGCCGTGCTCTTCGGCTCCGCGGCCTTCGGTGTCACAGCCTTTGTGATCGAGCCCAAGTACCAGGCCACCGCCGCGCTGTACGTCAACAACAGCTCCTTTAGCCTGGGCTCCACCAGCTTCTCAATCTCCACCTCGGAGCTCTCCGCCTCCAGCAGCCTGGTTTCCGTGTATATCTACATTCTGGAATCCCGGACCACTATGGAGGACGTGATCAAGCAGGCGGACCTGACCTATACCCCTGAGGAGCTGGGCAAAATGGTCAGCGCCAAGGGCATCAACTCCACCGGTGCCTTCGAGGTCACCGTCACCAGCACCAACCCCGCCGAGGCGGAGCTGATTGCCAATACCATTGCCAAGATCCTGCCGGACCGTATCGCCGAGATTGTGGACGGCAGCTCTGTGCGCATCGTGGACTATGCCATCATTCCCTCCCACCGTTCCAGCCCCAGCATGGTGAAGAACACCGCCATGGGTATTCTGGCCGGCGGCTTCTTGGCGGCAGCCTGGGTGGTGGTCCGGTTCCTGCTGAACGACAAGTCCAAGATGATGATCCAGTCCGCAGATGATCTGCGTGCCGCCTATCCGGATATGATGGTTCTGGCCATGATCCCCGATATGCGGGTTTCCGACAAGAAAAACGGCTACTATTCCAATTACTACTACAGCAGTGACACGGACAGCAAAAAGAAGAAGGAGGGTGTGAAGCATGCCAGAAGTAAAAAAGCCTGATTCCGCTTCCGTGGAAGTGGAGCCTGAGCGCATTGCCAAAACCGGCCCCGCCGTCAACGGTGCCCAGCAGGATGCCCGCCGCACCGCCAAGATCTGCGAATACCTGCCCTACTCCGGCCGGGAGGCCTTCAAAAAGCTCCGGGCCAATACCCTCATCGCCCTCTCCGACAGAAAGAAGAAGGAGAAGCAGGGCTACGTCATCGGCGTTACCAGTGCCCAGGCCAGTGAAGGCAAGTCCACCACTGCCCTGAACCTGGCCTATTCCCTGGCGGAGCTGGGCAACACCGTTATGCTCATCGACTGCGATATGCGCCGCCCCGCCATTCACGCCAATGTGGGAGCCAGCCTGACCCCCGGCCTCAGCGATGTGCTGCTGGGCAAGGAGAATCTGAATAAGGCGGCGGTGTCCTATAAGAGTTCTACGGATGCCACCTCCTTCGCCATTATCCCCGGAGGCGAGATCCCGGACCACCCGTCTGAGCTGTTGAACTCCAACCGGTTCCAGAAGCTCATTGAGGTGGTGGCCTCTGCCTATGACTATGTGATCCTGGACCTGCCTCCTGTGGGCCCCGTCATCGATGCCGTTATGGTCACCAAGTGCACCGATGGGCTGCTGCTGGTCATCCGGGAGAATCACTGCCCCCGCTACGTGCTGGACGACTGCCTGGAGCAGCTGCGCTATGCCAAGGCCAATATGCTGGGCTTTGTGCTCAACGGCTGCGTAGAGGGTGCCGGAAAGCGGTATCAGTACGGTAAGAAATACGAATACCGCTATCAGTCCGGCAAATAAGCGTATTCCCCGCCTTAGGGCGGTGCTATACGAATCTGTGAGAAAGGAGGAAAATGTTCATGAAAAAGGCATTTGTTTTGGCGCTCGCTCTGGTCCTGACCATGGGTCTGGCTGTTCCTGCCGCCGCTGTCGGCACCGCAAGCCCCACGGCCCCCACCACCAGCACGACCACCACTGCTCCTCTGCCCGAAGTCACCACCCCTCAGGTTACCGCCAAGGATGGTGCTGTGATCATCGTTGACCCTGTGGCCTCCGATGATGTCAAGCTGACGGAGGAGGAGAAGACCGCTCTTGCGGCTGCTCAGGCTGCCCTGGCTGATGCGGCTCCCGCCGGCATGAAGGCCCAGTACTTCTTCTATGTGAGAGTTTATGCTCAGGATGATGCCACGAAGAAAGTGGCCCCTGTTACCATTACCATCAAGCTGGAAGGCGTGACCGAAGTCGTCGTTAAGCAGTTTGTGGACAGCAAGTGGGTCGAGCTGAAGAGCACTGTCAATGGTGACGGCACCGTTACCATCGAGGGTGTTGTGGAAGCGCCTATGGCTATCTTCACCAAGTAAGCGAGCAAAGCGGACCGGCCTTCGGGCCGGTTTGCTTGTTTGAAGAGAATGTCAGAAACCGACCCTCAGGAGGATCGCTATGATCGACTATCACAGTCATATTCTCCCGCAGATGGATGACGGCTCTCAGAGCATGGAGGAGAGCCTGGAGATGCTGCACCAGAGCTTCTGCCAGGGGGTAGATGTGATGGTGTCCACCTGCCACTTTTACGCCGACGAGGAGGACCCCAAGCACTTTGTAGACCGCCGGAACCAGGCCTTTTTCCGGCTGAGAGATGCCATGGCCACCCGGGCGGAGGCCTACCCCGTCATTGTCCTTGGGGCGGAGGTCCTGTATTTTCCCGGTATTGCCGAGGCAGAGGACATTGGTATGCTCACCATCGGCTGCCGGAGCTCCATTCTGGTGGAGCCTCCCATGATGCCCTGGAGCGACTCTATGCTGGACGAGATCGCCCAGCTGGGGGAGAACCTGGGCTGCCGCCCGGTGATCGCCCACGTGAACCGGTTTATGGAGCACCTCCACGATGAGACCCTGATCGACCGGGTCCTGGAGCGGGAGATGCTGGTCCAGGTCAATGCCAACTACTTTTTGAAGCCGAAGACAGTGAAAGCTGCCATTCGGAACCTGAAAAACGGAAAAATTCATCTGATCGGCTCCGATTGCCACAATCTGATCAGCCGCCCCCCCAATCTGGGGCCCGTGCGGCGGCTCATGAGAGTCTACCGGACCGAGACAGAATTCAGTATATTGGAGCAGAACGCCGCAGGCCTGCTGTTCCCCGGAGGTACCTTATGAAAAAAATCGGATTGCTGCTTGTGTGTGTGTTCATGCTGGCCTGCCTGCTGGTGGGAGCCCTCCATGTGACCAAAAGAGAAGAGGAAAGTCCTATCGAAAACGCTGGCCTGGCCCAGAACGCCGCGGTGGAGCCGGAGAGCCTCCTCTACAACGGAGAGGCGTATCCCATGCGGGCCCATCTCCAGACGGTGCTGCTCATCGGCACCGACAGCACAGAAGGGTATCAGGAGCAGACCGATGGGGTCAAGGCTTTCTACAACTACCATCAGGCGGACTTCCTTACCCTGGTGGTCATGGACACCCAGGCGGGCACTGCCCAGATCCTCCAGCTGAACCGGGACACCATGACGGATGTGCCCTGGCTGGACGTGCTGGGGAACTACGGCGGCACGGAATACAAGCAGCTGTGCCTGGCCTATAACTACGGCGACGGCGGCATGAAGAGCTGCAAAAACACCATGGATGCCGTCCGGACCCTTCTGTTCGATGCCCCCATCGACCACTATATCCAGATCCCTATGTCTGCCATCGGAGTCCTCAACGACCTGGTGGGAGGGGTCCCCGTCACCATTGAGGAGGACATGACGGCCATCGACCCGGCCTTTGTCCAGGGCAGGACCCTGACCCTGAACGGAACCCAGGCGGAAAGCTTCGTCCGGGCGAGAAAGAGCATGGAGGACGACACCAACCTGGCCCGTATGGCCCGGCAGCGGCAATACCTGGACAGCTTCCAGAAGCAGGGCCGGGCGGCCTTCAACTCCGACTCCGACTTTATGATGAAGCTGGTAGGCAAGCTCTCAGACTATCTCCAGTCCGATCTCACCGCCCAGCAGCTCCAGGACCTGGTCACCAGCCTGGACCAGGCGGAGATCGCCCCCATCCGCTACGCCGAGGGCACTCTGCGCAAGGGAGAAGAATATTACGAGTTCTACCCGGATAAGCTTTCCCTGTGGGAAATGGTAAAGAGCGCCTACTGCGTGGCGTAAGGATGCAAAGCGGCCGCACCCAATGTTGGATGCGGCCGTTTTCGCCTTATAATAAAAACTTCTCCACGATCTCGGCAATGCCGTCTTCATCGTTAGTATGTACGGTCACGTAATCCGCGGCCTCCTTGACGGTCTCCACGGCGTTGCGCATGGCGCAGCCCACACCGGCGGCACGGAGCATAGTGATGTCGTTTTCCTCGTCTCCGGCGGCTACGGAGTTTCCTACGGGGATATCCAGCAGGCGGCAGAGCCGCTCCAGGGCGGAGCCCTTATGGACCCCCTTGGGGACGATCTCCAATAGCTGCTTGGAGGAGAAGAAGCAGTCTACGTCTTCGAAGCGCTGAAGAAGCTCCTGCCGCAATCGCTCCAGGGCTGGGCGATCCTCCTCGGAGACTGCCAAAACCTTGGGAGGGTCCTGCTGGAGCCCCGTTTCGAAGGAGGGCAGCACCCGGTAGTGCATCAGGATCCTGCCGCAGTATTTCCGGAGCAGCCCGTCGTCCCACCGGGGCTCCACCAGCACGTCCTCCCGGTCGTAGGTCTGGACGTGGATGTTTCTGCTATTGCATAGGGTCAGGATGGCTTTCGCTGTGTCCAGGGGCAGACAGTGGCTATAGACGAGCTTCTCCCGGTAAGCGTCGTAGATCATACCGCCGTTGAAGCTGACCACGTAGCAGCCATCCTGGTGGAAGCCCAGCCGGTCATTCTGAATGATGGCGCTGTGCAGGGGGCGGCCGGTGTTGATGACCACCTTGTGCCCCAGGCTCAGGGCCTGCTCCAGGGCGGCCCGATTGCCGGGGGAGACCTCCCGGCTGCTGTTCAGCAGGGTGCCGTCCAGGTCGAGAAAGAGAATTTTACGGTCCATCGGGTTCTCCTTAGGTAATGATATCGTCGATGCCCACCACGTATACATGCTTTCCCATGGCCCGGAGCTCGGCTACGATGTCCGGGTCTACCTTTTCATCGGTGATCAGGGTCCAGTGACCCTCGTAGATGCAGCTGCCGTAGCGGTTTTCCGTGGAGGCGGTTTTTTGAAGCTTGGTGTGGTCCGCCAGGATGTAGAGGCCCTGGGTGGTCCGGCTGATCATGGCCTCGTTGATGCCGATCTCCATAGGGATATTGTAGCAGAATTCTCCCTGGGCGGTGATGGCGGCGCAGCCGATGAAGGTCTTGTTGGCGGTCATGTTCAGGAGGTTTCGCATCACATAGTCCCCGACCATCACATGGTCCCGGGGCTCGCCGCCGGTGAGAGTGACGGTGACACCGGGAGGATACTTCCTGCCAATGGCGGCACCGTTGTTGGTGATCACGTGGACTCCCGACACCTGCAGATAGTTCAGCGCGTCCAGGGCGGTTTTGCTGCCGTTGATAAAAAGGGTATCCCCGGAGCTGATGAATCGGGTGGCGAACTGGGCAATGCGCTGGCGGTACATCTGGATCTCCTCCGCCTCCGTCAGTGGGCGGGAGGTGAGTCTGGCGGTTGCGCCGCCGTAGAAGCGGGTGATGAGCTGGCGGCTCTCCAGGAATTGCAGATCCCGCCGGACAGTCATCAGAGACAGGCCGAATTCCTCGGCCAGCTGCTCCACCTTGATCTCATCCTGAGCCTGGATCTTCTTTAGTATTTCCAGCCGGCGTTCGTCCACAGAGGAACGGGGTCTTTTCATAGGCTACCTCACAGTTTGATCGTTGAAAAAATCGATTTTATTATACCACGGAAATCAGATTTTGCAACTGGGAATAGCGGGTGAATCCGGCATGCGCCGAGAGATCTCCTTCCTTCGGCGCATACCACAGGGCCCGCATACCGGCAGCTTCCGCACCCAGAATATCTCCTTTCAGGGAGTCGCCGACAAACAGGCACTCCTTGGTTTCGACTCCGGCCTTATGGGCGCAGAGGCGGAAAAACCTGGGGTCCGGCTTTTCGCAGCCTGCTTCCTCGCTGGAAAGAATGAGGGAGAAGTAGTCGGTGAGCTCCAGCTTCTGGAGCTTTGCCATTTGCCAGTCCAGAGTCATGTTGGTGCCGATACCGAGAAGGTAGCCCCGTTCTTTCAGGTCCGCCAGGCAGTCCTGGATATGGGGCTCCGGCCGGGCGGCCTCCAGGAGGGCACTCCAATAGAGGTCGTTCATGATTTTGGCATGGGAGAGGGGAAGATGGAGCTTCTCCAGGATGCGCTGAAAGCGGATCATCCGGTTGTGAATGGCTGCCTGAGGGCCCAGCAGATCCTTCATCTGTGCCATTTCCCGGCTGTAGTATCCCTGCCAGGTTTCGGCGTCAATGGCGAAGTGGTCCCATACGTACCGTGTCAGGGCCAGCCAGGCAACTGCATGGGCGTCGGTTTCCGAGTAGAGGGTATTGTCGATGTCAAAAAAGACGGCTTTGATCATTGCTTCCTCCTAAAATAAGAAAGGGGAACGGCCTGACCGGCCGCTCCCCACAGCTGTGTACTTGGGTACCGGCGTGGATCAGTCCACCAGACCGGCGTCTTTCATGGCCTGCTCCATCTCAGCGACAGACAGCAGGTTCTTCAGTCCCAGGACATGGGTGCCCTTCTTTTCGGCGTCTGCAAACATATCCTTGAAGTTCCGGGCACAGAACACTACGTTGAACTGAGACGCGGAGGACTTGCCCTCGGACAGAGCGCAGTGATGGATCTTGCCGGGCTTGATGTTCAGCTTCTTCAGGACCTTCTCCAAGGTCAACTTCATCATCAGAGAAGAACCGGCGCCATTGGCGCAGCAGACCATAAAGCTGGCATTGTCAAGTTTTGCCATTGTGCATGATCTCCTTATCAGTGAATTTTGGTAGGAAAGGGGGGAGAAGCTCCCCCTTCCGGGTTTCTGGAATCATTATAGGGCAGGAGTAGGAAAAGGTCAAGCCATTACTTGCTCTGCTTGTACTCCTTGTAGGCCTCGTAGTCCTCGGTGATGAGGAAGTAGCCCTTCTTGTCCTTCAGGTACTCGATCTGGGGCAGAACCAGCAGGGCAGCCACGCAGATGATCACACCGGCCCAGCTCAGGTACTTCATCAGGACGGTCATGATGGGCCACACGGTCGCCCAGTCGAACATGCCCAGGTAGCCGCCGTAGGCAGCCATGCCGACCCAACCGGCGATGAGCGCGGAACCGAACACCTGAATGAGACCGGAGATGAAGGGGATCACCAGGCAAGCCTTCAGGCCGCCCTTTTCGTTGGCAACCAGGCCGATGGTAGCGTTGTCGAAGAACACGGGAACGAAGCCGCAGATGATGAGAACAGGGGACTTCATCAGGATCAGAGCCACGATGGCTACCAGCTGACCGGCAAGACCGGCCAGGAAGCCGAAGGTCACGGCATTGGCATCACCGAAGCCGTAGCACACGGCGCAGTCCACACCGGGGATGGAGGAGGGCAGCAGCTTCTCGGAGATGCCCTGGAAGGAAACGGTCAGCTCGGAGACGAAGGTACGGACGCCCAGCTGCAGGATGGCGAGGTAAACGGCGAAGTTCAGGCACTTGTCGAAGACGAACACCAGGAAGCTGTCGGTTTCCTTCAGGTTGCCGGCGCCGATGAAGAAGTCCTTGCCGATGATGCTCATGATGATGCCGAAGAAGACGGTCATCAGGATGGCGGTGCAGACCATGTTCTCGTTGAAGATCTGGAAGAAGCCGGGCAGCTCCATGTCGCCCACCTTCTTGATTTCCTTGTCCTTCTTCTTGCCGCCGTCCTTGCCGAAGAACTTGTCAGCGGCCCAGTAGCCCAGACGGATGCCGAACATCTGCTGATGGGCAATGGCGAAGCCGGCGCCGTCGGTCAGCTCCTGCATGGGCTTGACGGTCAGGTTGGAGCCAACGGCCCAGTAAGCGCCCAGAACCACAGCCATGACGACCAGCATCAGAGTATCGTTCTTCAGCAGAGCGGGCATGGCAAACATGATCAGCCAGTAGGCGGTGGAGGCCTGCTGCACCTGCACATGGCCGGTGGTGAACAGGGTGCGGCACTTGGTATACTTGTTGAAGCGGACCAGCAGGATGTTGACGATGAAAGCGATCAGCAGCAGGATCATGACGGAGTCAAAGGCCTTGCCGAAGACTTCCATAACGCCGTCGGTAACGGCATTCTGGCCGAAATAGGGGTCGATAACGGTAGCGTCCAGATTGAAGCGGTCCTTCAGGCCTACCAGGATGGGACGGAAGTTGGAAACCAGTCCGCCGGAGCCTACGTTCAGGATCAGCATGCCGATGATGGCCTTCAGGGTGCCGCCCAGGGTGGTGTACCACTTTTCGCCTTTCAGCAGGTAGCCAAGCAGGACAATGAAGCCGATCATGTGGGGAGCGTTTTTCAGAATGTTGTTTGCAAAGAATTCCCAAATCGATGTTAATACTTGCATGTTACGATCTCCTTTTGCTTAATTTTTGTGCCGTGGTTACATCTCTTCGATGGGGTGGGCCGCCTCTGCCGCCAGAATATCCTCCGGCGTGTTTGCCGCCATGAGGGCGTCCAGCAACTCTTCGTTGCAGAAGAGGGAGGCCAGCTGTTGGATATTGTTCAGGTGTTCGTCGGGGTTGCAGGCAGCCAGGGTAAAGAAGAGCTTGGCGAGCTTCTCTTCGCCGTCCTCGTCCTTGCCGAAGCTGACAGGCTCCTTCACACGCATGAAGCCGATACCGGTCTTGTGAACGCCTTTGGCGTTCTCCTGGGAGTGGGGCATGGCCACGTAGTGGTCGAAGACCACATAGGGGCCGTATTTTTCGATGCAGTCTACGATCTGCTTGTAATAGTCCTCGTCTACGCTGCCGTCGGCCACCAGGCTCTTGGCGCTGAGCTCCACGCCCTGTTGCCAGCTGTCCAGCTTGTCAACAAAGGCGTAGTGCTTCTTCTCCACGATGGTCTGCAGAACACTTGCCATATCCGTCTCCTCCTTGTGTTACAGGCAGGAGCGGTAGGGGATGTTCTGGGGTGCCTCGAAGCAGTCCTCGAAGCCCCGGCGGTGATGGTAGTAGATCTTGTCCTTGTCCTGGGGGTAAACGTACTTGCCGCCAACCTGCCAGAAGAAGGGATGGAACTTGTACTCGTTGCGGTCCTTCTTGAAGTCGTAGAGGAGCTTGATCTCTTCGCAGTCGGCCTGGAAGTTGGTCCAAACATCCCAGTGGATGGGCACCACCACCTTGCAGCGCAGGTTCTCGGCCATCCGGAGGATATCCACGGAGGTCATCTTGTCCTGCATGCCGATGGGGTTCTCACCGAAGGAGCCGAAGGCCACATCGATGTCGTAATCCTTGCCGTGCTTGGCAAAGTAGATGGAGAAGTGAGAGTCGCCGGAGTGGTAGATGTTGCCGCCGGGGGTCTTGATCAGGTAGTTGACGGCCTTCTCGTCCATGTCGGTGGGGCACTTGCCGGTGAGCTCCTCCCGGTCGGGGCCGGTGGAGTCGGTGGTGACGATGCAGGTCCGGTCGAAGGAATCCAGAGCAATGATCTCCAGGTCCTTGATCTTGATGGTGTCGCCGGGCTTGACGGTAATGCAGCGGTCCTCGGGCACGCCCCACTTGACCCAGGTCTCAACGGACTTCTTGGGGCCGATGAAGGGGACGGGGATCACGTTGCCCTTGTCGTCGGTGGTGGTCATGCCGCTGTGCAGAACGTGGGCAGCCCACTCGGCGGACATATGGTCCTGATGGTAGTGGGTGGCCAGCACCGCGTCTACCTGCTTGAAGGCGAAGGGATCAAAGACAAAGGGGACGTTGCGCAGGTTGGGCTGCATGGCCCGGGCGCCGCACATATTGGCCATCTGGTGGCCAACCGCCATCTTGCCGTTGCCGTGGGTCCGCTTGCCGTTGCCGCACCACAGGTCGATGGAGACGTTGGCACCGCCGGGGGTCTTGAACCACACGCCGGTGCAGCCCAGCCACCACATGGCCACATTGCCGGGGGCTACGACCTCATTCTCAATGTCTTCCACCAGCCAGGTGCCCCACTCGGGGAAGGTATTCTGGATCCACTTGTCACGGGTCATTTCGGAAACTTTGCTCATATCGGTTCCTCCTGTATAATGGGTAAGCGTATATCACTGTTCGCTGATGCCATCATATATCAAAACAATCAAAAATTCAAGTAAATTATATGTTCGTTTTACATATTTGAATGTTCCATTTAGGAGATGCGAAAAAGTGATGAATTAAAAAATAGAACTTTTTACAATGCAATAATTGGAAAATATCTGTAAAATACAATAATTGTATAACGAAAAAATGACGGTGCAATTATGACCAGAATGTAAAAATCAGCAAATTAACCAAAAACCGACCGTAAAATTTGACAGGGAAAATGAAAAAAATCAAAAAACCCTATTGCGATTTCCTATGGTATAGGCTATAATATGAGGCGTAATCACCGGACAAACCGGTAAGTATATGTTCGATGTGTTCGATTTGTGGCGAAAAAAGCCTCTGCTTTATGTTCGTTTCAAAAGAGCACATTCTGAAAATCGACCTGGAGGTTCTTTTCATGAAAGTCCAAAAGCGTGTTATTTCAAACCTCAACAAGTGCTACGCTATGAGCCGCCTGACCCACGAGGGCCAGCCCGCCTTCCTGGTGGCGGCGGAAAAGCATGACCCCTGCTACCTCTTCAGCGAAGAAGGGGAGATGCTGGATACCGTATGGACCGAGCCCGGCGGCGTCATGACCATGACCCCCGTTCCCGGCACCGAGGATATGTTCCTGGCTACCCACAAGTTCTATTCCCCCAACGACTCCAAGGAGGCCAAGATCGTCATCGCCAAGAAGGAGGGCCAGGGCTGGAGCATCCGCACACTGTGCGATGCTCCCTTTGTCCACCGGTTTGGCATTCTCAACCGGAACGGCGTCAACTACCTGATCGTCTGCTGCCTGAAATCCGGCCACGAGTATAAAGACGACTGGCGTATGCCCGGCGCCTGCTACGGGGCCATTCTGCCGGAGGATCTGTCCTCTTACAACGAGGCCAATCAGCTGAAGCTGACCCCCATCAAGATCGGTATGCTGAAGAACCACGGCTACAGCCAGATCAAGGTTGACGGCTATGATGCTGCCGTTGTGGGCTGCGAGGAGGGCGTGTTTGTGTTTGCCCCCCCTGTTGCTGTCGGTGAGCCCTGGACCGTCAAGCAGGTCCTGAGCGTGCCCACCTCCGACGCGGTGCTTATGGATTTCGATGGGGACGGCAAGCCGGAGCTGGGTGCCATCAGCCCCTTCCATGGCGCTTCTCTCGTGATCTATCACCTGGATGCCCACGGCAACTACGTGCCCCAGTGGAAGTTCGGCAAGCCGGAGAAGGAAACCGACATGATCCACGCCACCTGGGCCTGCCAGCTTCTTGGTAAGCCCACCTGGATCGTAGGCTGGCGGAAGGGCACCAAGGACACCATCGCCATTACCTGGGACGGCGAGACCGGCGATTACCATGTAGACTATATCGACCGCAACACCGGCTGCGCCAATGCCATGCACTTTGTCAATGCCAAGGGCCAGGACGTAGTTGTAGGCACCAACCGGGAGATCGACGAGGTCGCCATGTACATCATTGAGGAGGACTGAAGCATGCTGGAAGAACTGAAACAAAAGGTTTATGAGGCCAATATGGAGCTTCCCCGCCGGAATCTGGTCACCTATACCTGGGGCAACGTCTCCGGCATTGACCGGGAGAAGGGACTGATCGTGATCAAGCCCAGCGGCGTGGAGTACGAAGAGCTGACCCCCGATATGCTGGTGGTTCTGGACCTGGAGGGCCATGTGGTGGAAGGAGACCTGAATCCCAGCTCCGACACCAAGACCCACATCGAGCTCTACAAAGCCTTCCCGAAGGTGGGGGGTATCGTCCATACCCATAGCCCCTATGCCGTAGCCTGGGCCCAGGCGGGCCGGGACATTCCCTGCTACGGCACCACCCACGCGGACTATTTCTACGGAGCCATTCCCTGTGCCCGGCACCTGACTCAGGCTGAGCTGGATGAGGACTATGAAAAGGGCACCGGCACCGTCATTATCGAGACATTCAAGGACCGGGGCCTGGACCCCACCGCCGTCCCCGCTGTTATCTGCCACAGCCACGGCCCCTTCACCTGGGGCAAGGATCCCGCTCAGGCTGTCTACCACGCCGTGGTGCTGGAGGAAGTGGCCAAGATGGCTATCCTGACCCGGCAGGTAGATCCCAGCGCTGCCCCCGCTCCCCAGCGGATCCAGGACAAGCACTATATGCGCAAGCATGGCCCCAACGCCTATTACGGGCAGAAAAATTAAATAAGGCTTGCTTTTTCTCGAAAATATAATATAATCATTATTATCCTTATAATTTAGAAAGAGGTCTCCACCATGAAAGAATTCAATTATACCGTTAACGATCCTCTGGGTCTCCACGCCCGTCCCGCCGGTATGCTGGCCAAGGCTGCCAAGGCTTACCCCGATACCACCATCACCATCACCAAGGGTGCCAAGACCATCAAGGCTACCCAGCTGATGATGATCATGGGTCTGGCTGTGAAGAACGGCGATGAGGTCACCGTCAAGGCTGAGGGCCCTGCCGAGGATGAGGCCATTGCCGCCATGGAGAAGTTCTTCCAGGATAATCTGTAAGCATAAGCAAATAAGCACAAAGGGGAGCAAGTCATGATTACGATTCAAGGAAAAGGCGTTTCCGCCGGTGTGATCAAGGGCAAGCTGTATTTCTATAAGCGAGAGGATACGGCTGTCACCAACCGGAAGGTAGAGGATCTGGAGGCGGAGAAGGCCCGGTTTGCCGAGGCACAGCAGCAGTCCATCGCCCAGCTGGAGGAGCTGGCCGACAAATGCCGGGAGGAAGCGGGAGAAGAGTCCGCCGTTCTCTTTGAGACCCACGCCATGTTCGTTGAGGACGAGGACTATGTGGCCTGTGTCATGGACACCATGGAAAGCGAGTCCTGCTGTGCCGAGTACGCCGTCCAGACCGCTGGCAACCAGTTTGCTGAGATGTTTGCCGCTATGGAGGACGCTTACATGCAGGCCCGATCCGCCGATATCCTGGATGTGAGCCGCCGGATCATCAACAATCTGATGGGTGTTTCTGAGGGCGGCATCAACTCCAATGAGCCCATTGTCCTGGCCGCTGACGACCTGGCTCCCTCTGAGACCTTGCAGATGGACAAGAGCAAGATCCTGGGCTTTGTTACCCAGGGAGGCTCCAGCAATAGCCACACTGCCATCCTGGCCCGGACCATGGGCATCCCCGCCATCTGCGGCTTTGGCGAAGCTCTGAAGAGCGAGTATGAGGGACGGATGGCCTACATCGATGGGGAGACCGGTCTGCTGATCCTGGACCCGGACGAAATCACCCTGACCAATCTGAAGGCCAAGTACGATGCCCAGCAGAAGCGCAAGGCGCTGCTGCAGACCATGAAGGGTCAGGAGGATGTGACCCTGGACGGCAAGCACATTAAGCTCTATTGCAATATCGGCTCTCCCGAGGATGTAAATTCCGTTCTTGCCAACGACGGCCAGGGCATCGGCCTGTTCCGGTCCGAGTTCCTCTACCTGGCTGCGGACTACTACCCCACCGAGGAGGAGCAGTTCCAGGCCTACAAGAAGGTAGCCGAGGCCATGGACGGCAAGCGGGTCATCATCCGCACCCTGGACATCGGCGCTGACAAGCAGGTTGCCTACTTCAATATGCCCAAGGAGGAGAACCCTGCTATGGGCATCCGGGCCATCCGGATCTCCCTGAACCGCCCCGAAGTGTTCCGGACCCAGCTCCGGGCCCTGTACCGGGCCTCTGCTTACGGCAAGGTTGCCATTATGTTCCCCATGATCACCTCTGTCTGGGAAGTGGAGGAGTGTAAGCGCGCCTGCGAAAGCGTCATGAAGGAGCTGACCCTGGAGGGCGTTCCCTACGACCCCGAGACGGAGCTGGGCATCATGATCGAGACCCCTGCCTCTGTATTTGTGGCGGAGGATCTGGCCAAGCTGGTGGACTTCTTCTCCGTCGGCACCAACGACCTGACCCAGTACACCCTGGCCTGTGACCGTCAGTGCAACGACCTGGGCCGGTTCTACGATCCCCATCACCCTGCCGTTCTGCGGGCGCTGAAGATGGCCGCGGATGCCGCCCACAAGGCCGGCATCTGGATCGGCATCTGCGGCGAGCTGGGCGCGGACCTGAGCCTGCTGTCCACCTTCATGGCTATGGGCATTGATGAGCTCTCCGTTACCCCAACTGCCGTCCTGCCCCTGCGTCAGGAGATCCGCAATACCGACACCCGCACCTGCGACCTCAGTGCTCTGCGGTCCTAAGCGTGCAATTTCTATCGCCGGAAGCCCCTATCAGGCTTCCGGCGATTTGTGTATCTCCTGTGCGAACGGGGAGGATGCTTTCATCCGACGAGGCCCAAAAAACCGCGGAAAGGGGAAAACCTTTCCGCGGTGAGGTATATACCAATTATTCCTGATCCCAGTTGTGCCAGGTGTTCTGGACATCGTCATCGTCGTCGAACAGGTCCAGCATCTTTTCCATCTTGTCGGCATCCTCAGGGGAGAGCTTCACATAGTTCTGAGGGACCATTTCGATCTGGGCGGAGACGAACTTGTAGTTCTTGGCGCTCATGGCATCGGCCACGGCGTTGAAGTCGTCGGGGGTGGTGTAGACGGTGAACACATCGCCGTCGGCCTCAAAGTCATCGGCGCCGCAGTCCATGGCGTCCATCATGACCTGGTCTTCCTCGTAGTCGCCGTCCTCGTTGTCGATGACAAGAACGCCCTTCTTGTCGAAGCTCCAGCTGACGCAGCCGTTGGCGCCCAGGTTTCCGCCGTACTTGTCGAAGTGGTGGCGGACGGAACCGGCGGTCCGGTTCCGGTTGTCGGTCATGGTCTCAACAATGACGGCCACACCGCCGGGGCCGTAGCCTTCGTAGGTGATGGACTCATAGTTGTCGCCGGAACCGGCGGAGCCGGCCTTCTCCAGGACCCGCTTGATGTTGTCGTTGGGCATGTTGGCGGCCTTGGCCTTGGTGATTACGGTAGCCAGGCGGGAGTTGTAGGCGGGATCAGCAGAGCCGCCGCCCTCCTTTACGGCCACGATCATTTCCTTCGCGATCTTGGTGAAGGAGGCGGCACGCTTGGCGTCCTGTGCGCCCTTGGTTTTCTGAATGTTATGCCATTTGGAATGTCCGGACATATCTAAATCTTCCCTTTCTTGGAATGTTTTCAAAAAATGTTCAACCTATTCTAGCACTTTACGCAAGAAAAATCAACGGGTAATCAGAAGAATTTCATGCAGTCCCCGTGGCTTTCGGAAATTTTGACTGTGATGCCGGGAAATTCAGCACCCAGCCCTGCGGCCAGCATTTCGCACACCGGGTTTTCCGTATAGAAGTGGCCGGAGTCGATGAGGTTCATCCCAAGGTCCTGAGCGTCCCAGAACTGATTGTATTTCAGGTCCGAGGTCACAAAGGTGTCGCAGAGCGCTTCTTGTGCCAGCTTCAGTTCCGACCCGCAGGCCCCGCCGCCTACGGCGATCCGGCGGCAGGGGCGACCGGCATCCACATAGCGCAGGACCGGGCAGCCTAAGCTGGATTTCACGGTATCCAGGAAGGCGGCGAGAGGCATCTCCGGAACGGAGCCCACCCGCAGCAGGTTCTCTGGAGGAATGGGGCGGACCTGGGAAAGGCCAAGTTTTTTCGCCAGAATGTCATTTACGCCGCCGGGGGCGATATCCAGATTGGTGTGACCGCTCCATAGGCTGATGTTGTTCTGGATCAGGAGCCGGGCGGTGCGGCCCACAGCAGTATCCTCGGTGAGGCTTTTGATGGGGCTGAAAAACAGGGGATGGTGAGTGACGATCAGCTCTGCCCCAAGGGAAATGGCTTCCCGGGCCGCGTCCTCGAAGGGGTCCAGGGCCACAAGAACCTTGGTAACAGAGGAGGACCGGTCCCCAAGCTGGAGGCCCGGATTGTCCCAGTCCATGGCAAGGTCCAGGGGGGCCAAAGTCTCCAGGTAAGTAAGAATGTCAGAAACGGTGGTCATAAGGGATTCAGCTCCTTCCATGCGTCCATTTCAAAGGGATCCGCCCCGACTCCCTGACTCCGGACACTGAGAGCCAGATGGTCCCGGACCCAGGCGATGTATTCCGGCAGCAGGGGGCAGCCGCTTGCCAGGAGGGCAGGGGAGAGGTAACACTGCCCGGGGGTCAGGACCTGTCCCGGCTCCCAGACACAGTCCATGACGGTGTAGAGGAACCGTCCGTCCCTCAGCACCTGCTCCCGCCGAATGCGCCAGCCGGTTTCACTGAGATATTTTCGCAGAACGGGGGCCTTCGACTGGCATTGGAGCACCAGCCGGTACCGGTCACTTTGCAGCCAGGGAGCGGCGGAGAGAATGGAGATCATCACGTCCGCTCCCATGCCGGCGCAGACCAGAGTGTCGAAATTTCGGGGGATATCCTGGGCTCCATTGGAGAGGCAGAAGGTTATGTTGTCCTCGACGCCGTATTTTTCTCCGTTTTTTACGGCAGCGGACAGAGGCCCGGGCCGGATGTCCGCCTCAATGGTGTGGGGGGAGATGCCACTCAGCAGCAGATAAATGCCCAGATACCCGTGATCGCAGCCGATATCCGCTACCCGGTCCCCGGGGGCGATATAGTCGCAGCAGGCCAGAAGCCGGGCAGAGATGGGGAGTTTCATAGGGTACAGCCTCCTTGTACATAAAACCCCTCTCCTGCAGGAGAGGGGTTCGGGCCGATGCAGGCATCGACCCCTACGCGAATGAACAAAAAATCAGCCGTTTTCGGCCTCGTAGGCCTCCAGGAAGTGGTTCAGCTGGGCCAGGAAGGGCTCGCAGTCCACACCGTGGACCATGCAGGCTTCCTCAACGGTCTCGCCCCGGGAAGAGGGGCAGCCCAGGCAGTGCATGCCGATGGCGAAGAACAAAGGGGCAGCCTGAGGGGCCACGTCCAGAATATCGCCGATGATGGTTTCCTTTTCAATTTTAACAGCCATTGTAATGACCTCCTGCTTTTTTCTTTTTACGCCTTATTATAACCGGTATGTCAGAAAAAAACAAGAGGGGATTTTTTACCCTCTCCCAGGAGAGGGTGTCACGCCTTCGGCGTGACGGGTGTGGGGCGGCACAGAGTCTGACTCGGTATTGCCCCTTATCCGGCCTGGGGGCCGCCTTCCCCCAGGGGAGGCAAGGGGATGTTGACTTTCTCCCGAAAACCGGATATAATAAACGAAATAAAATAGGCTAATTATGGCAGGTAATCAATTATGGCAAGAAAACAACAGGAACAATACGGTAACTCCAGCATTTCCATGCTGAAGGGTGAGGACCGGGTGCGGAAGCGTCCGGCGGTTATTTTTGGCTCTGACGATCTGGAGGGCTGCAAGCACGCGGTTTTTGAGATCCTCTCCAACGCCATCGACGAGGCCCGGGAGGGCTACGGCGATACCATCATCGTCACCCGCTATCAGGACCTGAGCGTGGAGGTAGAGGACTTCGGCCGAGGCTGCCCTGTAGACTATAACGAGAAAGAGAAGCGTTATAACTGGGAGCTGGTGTTCTGCGAGATGTACGCCGGCGGCAAATACGGGGAGAACGGAGAAAACTACGAGTATTCCCTGGGCCTCAACGGACTGGGCTCCTGCGCCACCCAGTACGCCTCCGAGTATTTCGACGCCACCATCCGCCGGGACGGATTCCGGTATGATCTCCATTTTGAAAAGGGTCGGAATGTAGGAGGCCTTCACAAAGAGCCTGCGGACCGGAAGAAAACCGGATCCACCTTCCACTGGAAGCCGGATAAGGAGGTCTTCACGGACATCAACATCCCCGTAGAGTATTTTCGGGATGTGCTGCGCCGTCAGGCCGTGGTCAACAAGGGTATCACCTTCCGGTTCCGCAACCAGGTGGGAGGAAAGTTCGAGACCGAGGAATTCTGCTATCCCGACGGCATCCGTCAGTACGTGGAGGAGCTGGTGGGGGACAACGCGTTCACCATGCCTGTGTACTGGGAGACGGAGCGCCGGGGCCGGGACGCGGAGAACCGGCCGGAAATGAAGCTGAAGATCACGGCTTCCTTCTGTTTCAGCAAGCAGGTGTCCCACATTGAGTTTTATCACAACTCTTCCTGGCTGGAGTACGGCGGCAGCCCGGACAAGGCTCTGCGCAGCGGATTTACCGCCGCCTTCGACAAATATCTCCGGGACAGCAATAAGTATACCAAGAGTGAGAGCAAGATCATTTTTCAGGACATTCAGGACAGCCTGGTGATGGTCACCAATTGCTTCTCCACCATCGGCTGCTTCGAAAACCAGACCAAGAAGTCCGTGAATTCCAAGTTTACTCAGGACGCTATGACCGCCTTTTTCAAAGAGCAGCTCCAGGTCTGGTTTATTGAGAACAAGCAGGACGCGGACCGGGCGGCGGACCAGATCCTGGTCAACAAGCGGGCCCGGGAGTCCGCCGAAAAGACCAAGAGCAACGTAAAAAAGAAGCTCTCCGGCTCGGTAGATATTTCCAACCGAGTCCAGAAGTTTGTGGACTGCCGCAGCAAGGACCCGGCTGCCCGGGAGCTCTATATCGTAGAGGGCGATTCCGCTTTGGGCTCCGTAAAAATGGGCCGGGACGCGGAATTCCAGGGCATTATGCCCGTCCGGGGCAAGATCCTCAATTGCCTGAAGGCGGACTACGCCAAGATCTTTGGATCTCCCATTATTACGGACCTGATCAAGGTCCTGGGCTGCGGGGTAGAGGTCCAGGGCAAGCGGGCCAAGGAGCTTTCGAGCTTCGATATTTCCCAGCTGCGCTGGAACAAAGTGGTCATCTGCACCGATGCGGACGTAGACGGCTTCCAGATCCGCACCCTGATCCTGACCATGCTCTACAGGCTCTGCCCTACGCTCATCAGGGACGGCTATGTGTATATTGCCGAATCCCCCCTCTTTGAGATCACCTTTAAGGACAAGACCTGGTTTGCCTACAATGAGCAGGAAAAGGTCCGAATTCTCAAGGACCTGGAGGGAAAGAAGGTCACCATCCAGCGGTCCAAGGGCCTTGGCGAAAATGACCCGGCCATGATGTGGATGACCACCATGAATCCGGAGACCCGGCGGCTCATCAAGGTTATGCCGGAGGACGCGGAGCGGACTGCCCACTACTTCAATGTGCTGCTGGGAGACGGCCTCCAGGAGCGGAAGAATTTTATTGCGGAAAACGGCTCCAAATATCTGGAGCTTGCGGATATTTCCTGATAGGAGTCCAAAATGGCGAAGAAGAAACAACAAGACAAGGAAGAAAAGAAAGTAAATCTGGACGGTGTGGTGGGCCTTGTGGGCTCCACTACGGAGCAGGCGGTGTCCGAGACCCTAGAGGTTAACTATATGCCCTATGCCATGTCCGTCATTGTCTCCCGGGCAATCCCGGAGATCGACGGCTTCAAGCCCTCTCACCGGAAGCTCCTGTACACCATGTACAAGATGGGTCTGCTGACAGGAGGGCGCACCAAGTCCGCCAACATTGTGGGCCAGACCATGCGTCTGAACCCCCACGGCGATGCGGCTATCTACGAGACCATGGTCCGTCTGGCCAAGGGCAACGAGACGCTGCTGCACCCCTTTGTAGACTCCAAGGGCAACTTCGGCAAGGTCTACTCCCGGGATATGGCCTACGCCGCTTCACGGTATACCGAGGCCAAGCTGGACAGCATCTGTGGGGAATTATTCCGGGACATCGACTCCGACACTGTGGACATGGTGGACAACTACGATGCCACCATGAAGGAGCCCAGTTTGCTTCCCACCACCTTCCCCAATGTGCTGGTGTCTGCCAATCAGGGCATCGCCGTGGGCATGGCCAGCAACATTTGCTCTTTCAATTTGAAAGAGGTCTGCGATACCACCATCGCCCTGATGAAAAATCCGGATCATGACATTCTGGAGACTCTGCCGGGGCCGGATTTCTCCACCGGCGGCGAGCTGCTGTTTGACGAGGCGGCTACCAGAGAAATTTACGCCACCGGCCGGGGCAGCTTCCGTCTCCGGTCCAAGTGGCGCTATGTCAAGGAAGGGAACCTGATTGAAATCACGGAAATTCCCTATTCCACCGCTACCGAGGTCATTATGGACAAGGTGGCGGAGCTCATCAAGGCCGGAAAGATCCGGGAGATCTCCGATATGCGGGACGAGACGGACCTGGGGGGCCTGAAGCTGACCATCGACCTGAAGCGGGGCGTGGACCCGGAGAAGCTGATGCAGAAGCTTTTCCGCATGACCCCTCTGCAAGACAGCTTCGCCTGCAACTTCAATATCCTCATCGCCGGTATGCCCCGGGTCATGGGCGTGGGGGAAATTCTGGCGGAGTGGACCGCCTGGCGGACGGACTGCGTCAAGCGCCGCATTTATTTCCAGATCCAGAAGAAGCAGGAGCGGCTGCACCTATTAAAGGGTCTGGAAAAGATCCTGCTGGATATCGACCGGGCCATCGCCATCATTCGGGAGACGGAGCTGGAGAACGAAGTGGTGCCCAATCTGATGATCGGCTTCGGCATCGACGAGATCCAGGCGGGATTCGTTGCGGAGATCAAGCTGCGCAACATCAATAAAGAATATATCCTGAAACAGACCAAAGCGACCTCCCAGCTGGAGCAGGAGATCGCCGACTTGGAGGACACCCTGAACAGTGCCCGGAAGCTGAAAAATGTGATCATCAAGGAGCTTCAGCAGGTCAGCGATAAGTTCGGTCAGCCCAGGAAGACGGAGATCCTCTACAATGTTGAGGACGCTGAGCCGGAAAACGAGGAGGATCAGGTGCCGGACTACCCGGTGACGGTCTTTGTCTCCAAGGAAGGTTACCTCAAAAAAATCACCGCCCAGTCTCTGCGGATGAGTGGCGAGCAGAAATTCAAAGAAGGGGACAGCCTGGACTATACCAGAGAGACCACAAATCGGGCGGAGCTGCTGGTCTTTACGGATCAGTTCCAGTGCTATAAAACAAGACTTTCAGACTTTGACGATGGCAAGGCATCGCTTTTGGGGGATTATCTCCCCAGCAAGCTGGGCTTCGACCAGGGTGAGAACCTGCTGCAGGTCATCTTCCCGGGGGACAGCAAGGGCTTTGTACTTTTCTTCTTTGAAAACGGCAAGGTGGCCAAGGTGCCCCTAAGCGCCTACGAGACCAAAACCAACCGGAAGAAGCTGACGGGGGCCTTCTCCGACAAGAGCCGGGTGGTGAAGATCCTGTCCTTGGAGAGTGACGCACAGATCGCCCTCTATTCCACCGATGGCCGGGCCATGATCTTCTCTACAGCGGATCTGCTGCCAAAGACCACCCGGAACACCATCGGCGTGGCGGTGATGAGCCTGAAGAAAAAGGCTCTGCTGCAAAATGCCCTGCTGCTGGAGGAAAGCGGCATTGAGAACGTGAGCCGCTACCGGATGAAGTCCATCCCCGCCGCCGGGGCTTTGCTGAGGCCTGAGGACAGCCTGGAAAAACAGGCAGCCTTTGACGTGTGAGGGGAGGGGCTTATGAAAAAACGAATCTGGAAGGAAATCCTGTGGGCAGGGACTACCGCCATTGGCAGTGCCCTGTTTGCCCTGGGCTTTGCTATGTTTCTGATTCCCAATGACATCAATACCGGTGGCATCTCCGGACTTGCCATGATCCTGCGGGAGCTCCTGGGCTTTGGCAGCATCGGCACACTGACGCTGCTGATGAATATCCCCCTGTTTCTCATCGGCGGCTTGAAGATCGGCAAGCGCTTCTTTGCCGGTTCCCTCATCGGCATGGTGGTGAGCTCTGTGCTTATGGATCTGTTCGCGCTGATTCCCTTTGCCACTCCGGAGCCGCTCATCGGTGGGCTCTATGGCGGCGTCCTCTGCGGGGCGGGGCTGGGCATGGTGTTTATGGCGGGGGCCTCTACCGGCGGTTCCGATATTCTGGTGCGGCTGCTGAAGAAGAAATATCGGAATCTGCCTATTGGCAGCATTTCCATAATGTTTGATGCTATGGTGGTGCTGCTGACGGGCTTGGTTTTCCGTGACATCAGCAAGGCCCTCTACAGCGGCGTAGTGGTTTTTGTCTGCGGTCAGGTCATCGACGCGGTGGTCTATCGTTTCGACTACTCCCGGGTGGCGCTGATCATCTCCAAGGAGCATGAAAAAATCGCGAAAGCCATTTCCGACCAATTGGACCGGGGAGCTACCTATCTCCACGGATCCGGGTCCTATACCCACCAGAACATAGAGGTGGTGCTGGCGGTGGTCCGCAAGGGCCAGCTGGCGGAATTAAAGGAGCTGGTCATGGACATCGACGAAAATGCCTTTGTCATCGTCCAGGAGGCCCACCAGGTGTTGGGCGACGGCTTTGCCCACTATTCCCCCGATTCTCTCTGAAAGGAGGCCTTGCCCATGAAGCGGGCACGACTTGTAAGTCTCTTCCTCTGCGCCGCGCTGCTGACGGGCTGCGATGCCTTCGATGGCCAGTATGTCCGGGTGACCCCTCACACTATGCAGCCCAGCAAAGGCCAGACGGAGACGAACCAGGCGGAGAACTATACGCAGCTGCGGGACATCCTGATCCGTATGGCCGCATCCGGCACGGAGAGCGGCGTCATTCTTGTCCCTGACTATCCCGAGGAGGACCTGCCTGACGGGCTGGCCATTGCCCGGCGGCATGTGTGCAATTTTGACCCCATTGGTTCCTACGCTCTGGATGAGATGAGCTACGAAATCGGGAAAAAGAACGGCACCCCGGCGGTGGCGGTGGAGCTGACTTACTGTCATAGCCGGTCGGATATCCGCGGCATTGTCAAGCTGGGCTCTCCCGAGGAGGTAGAGGGAACGGTTTTGAAGGCCCTGGAGAATCTGGATGCCCGGAAGGTCCTGCTGGTGGCGAATTACGAGACCCTGGATATCCAGCAGCTGGTCCAAAACCTGAGCCAGACCTATCCCCAGTCCATTATGGAGTGCCCACAGACGGCGATGGATACCTACGGAGCAGGCTCCAGCCGGGTGGTGGAGCTGACCTTCACCTATGAAAACAGCAACGATGCTTTGCGCCAGATGCGCACCCAGGTGGGAGCCGTCTTCGATTCCTCCAGCCTCTATGTCAGCGGCGACGGAGCCGACAGCCAGAAGTTTGGCCAGCTCTATTCCTTCCTCATGGACCGGTTTCACTATACCCTGGAGACCTCTATCACTCCGGCCTACAGCCTTCTGCGCCACGGAGTCGGGGACAGCCGGGCTTTTGCCACGGTCTACGCCGCAATGTGCCGTGCCGCGGGCCTGGACTGCCAAATCGTCACAGGCACCCGGGATGCGGAGCCCTGGACCTGGAACCTGATCTGCGACGACGGCATCTATTACCACGTAGACCTGACCCGCTGCAAGGAAGAGGGCGGCTTCCAGGAGAAGCCCGGGGGAGATATGACCGGCTACGTGTGGGACTACTCGGCCTATCCGGACTGAGGGCCCCTGCTTGGCTCCCCCATTGGGGGAGCTGCAAAAAAACTTCTTGACAAATCCGGAAAATCTGCTATAATAATTCATGTTCCGCGGGTGTAGCTCATCCGGTAGAGCGCCACCTTGCCAAGGTGGAGGTAGCGAGTTCGAGCCTCGTCACCCGCTCCATGATAGCAGCGTACAGCAAAAAGGCTGGGCGCTGCTTTTTTCTGTTATCAGGATACGACAGCGAAGCGGATAAAAATCCTCCCGCCTTCTCATTTCTGAGGGCAGGAGGATTTGTCGGCTTGATGTTACCGGTCCTGGGAAAATTCCCAGGCGGCGAATTTTATATGTGTCTCAGCGGTACGGTGTCCAGAACCTGGATACCGTATTTTTTCAGCAGCTCCAGGATCTCGGCCTGGAGCTCTTTCCTACCCAAGGCCTCCGGCTGGTGGGCATCGCAGCCAAGGATCATAGGCATGTTCTCTTCGGCGGCAAGCTCCAGGAACTTGGGATTGGGATAGTTCCGTTTTTCAAAGTAGCCCAGTTGGTTGAATTCCAGGTAGACTCCGCAGTTCCGGGCCTCCCGGATCAGAGTGAGCATCCACTGGCGGTAGATATCTGGGCTTCCTGTAAAGTTCAGAATGTCCGGGTGGGCAATATAGGTGTACATCCCTGTCTCCATGGCGGCGATGCACTGGCGGCAGTAGCGCTCCAGAAGTGCCGGGTCATCGGTCTGCCGAGTGCTGTAGGAACCCACGGGCTCGTTGCCCACAAAGTGCTGCCCCAGCAGCAGGTATTCCACGCCTTGCTCCCGGAGATAGTCCAGTGTCTGGGGAAAGTAGGCGGGATAGTATTCCGCTTCAAGGCCCACATGGAGCTCCAATTGACCCTTATATGTTTCCTTCAGTCCGTTGACGGTCGCAACGTATCCTGGCAGCTCCTCCGGATGCATCCGGAAGGTAGAGTAGTAGTCCCCGGGGAACAGGTAGGGAGTGTGGTCCGAAAAGCCCAGAATTTTCATTCCGGCTTTCAGAGCCTGTTGAACGTATTCTTCTTCGGAGCCCACTGCGTGGTTGCAGCGGGGGGTATGGGTATGGTAGTTGGCAATCATGGCAAATTCTTCCTTTGATATCTGTTTCCCTCCATTATACCACGAAAAAATAGTTTTGCAATTGCCATTTGTCTGGCTATATCATCAAAACATTTGGCCGCTCCGGTATGGAGCGGCCAAAGAAGTCAGCTGTCAAAGCGCATTCCAAATTCCCGGATGAGGATCTCTTCCGGAATCAGTCCCATATAAAGGAGACGTCCGTAATTGGAGTTTGCTACCACACGGGCCCGGCTGAGCAGCCAGATGGTGCTGCCGTCTTTTTTGGTGTAGCGCAGTCGACGGAAGTCCTCCGCTCCCGGCTGTGCGGTCTCAAGAAAGAGGCGGATATGCTCTGTCATGGGAGCTCGTTCCTCCGGGGCGAGGAGTCCTGCAAAGGTGCCGCCGCATAGTGTGGTCAGATCCCAGTAGTCGCTGCAGCCGAGGGTCCTGACCAAGGAACGGCTGGCATAGTAGAGCTTTGCGTTCAGGTCTGCCTGACAGACCAGGAAGGCGGTGGGAGAATTGGTGGTGATATCCGATAGGTTGAAGCCCAACTGTGTCCGCCGGGCGGTGGGCATATCCTCCTGGAAGGCCTGGGCCCGGTGCTTGCCCTGGAGCTTCACCGCGTAAAGGGCCATATCTGCCTTGCTCAAAAGGTCCATATCCCTATTGTCCTGGGGTGCACCGGCATAGCCCAAAGAGATGCTGTAGGCCTGAGCAACACCGCGATGCACATAGAACCGGTCCTGGGTGACGAACCGGTCAATCTGCTCCTGGGCGGCAGCCATTGTTGTATCGGGCAGCAGGAAGGAGAACTCGTCACCGCCGTTCCGACCGATGATGGAATCTTCTGGAAAAGCAGCCAGCAGGTTCCGGGCAATGTCCTTCAGCACCTGGTCACCGACGGCGTGGCCGTAAACATCGTTGATCAACTTAAAGTCGTCAATGTCCAGAACACCCACCACGCAGGGGCTTGCTTCGTGCCGCCGGAAATAGTCCTCCATAGCCTGACTGAAGCCCTGACGATTCAGAAGACCTGTGAGAGCATCGGTTACGGCCAAATCCCGGAATTGCAGCCGCCTTTGATCCAAAAACAGAAGGGAGGAAACGAGAGCCGTCAGCAGCAGCACGATCACCAGACCGCCGACCAGGACCACATTGCGGGCGCTATCTGCGTTCCAGCCGGCGATGGGGGCTACCTCCAGCTTCCAGCAGCAGTTGCCCAGTTCGACGGTGCAGGACACACTTTCCGTAAAGGCTACGCCGGAGCTGTTCACCGGGGTATAGGACTCCGACACAGGCAGAGTCGCCACGGACAGCCGGTGATAGTAGCCGAAATTGGTCAGTGTATCGATGGTGTCCCGGAAAATGTCCGGTACCCGGATCAGGGCAATGGTGAAGCCCCAAAAAACTTTCTCGCCGGTGCCGTTTTCCAGGAAGACAGGGTTGCGCACCGCGATCCCCTGGTCCCCCTGGGGCAGCGCAGTGGGCCCTTGGAAGGTGACTGTGTCGTTGTCAATGCCGTATTGGCAGATCTTGGTGCTGAGGCCGCCGGTCATCAGGTCCAGCTTGGTCCAGTCGTTTCCTGCAGAGGGGTAGACCTGGTTGACGATGCCGCCGGGAGCCAGTTGAATGCTGTGGATATAGCTGTTCATTTGCTTTTTGGCAATGGTCTCGAATTGGTCCAGGCGACCGTCTTCACTGATGATGATCTGCTCCAGGGACTCGGTAATGGCGACTGCCTGCTGCAGCTGATCCTTCATCTGGTTGGCGTAGGTGACGGCGTTCAGCTTGGCCAGAGCCAGTACCCGTTCCTCGTTAGCATGCTCTGTGTATTTTACGGTTGCTGCCAAAAGCAGCAGCCCCAAAAAGAATACCCCAATGGGGATCCAGAATCGTTTTTGCCAGTACTTCCTCAAATGGTTCGTGGCACCGCACCTCCTTTGCTGCTCATGAAACGTGTATTGGTATATTGTAGCACAGATTTGCAGCCTGTAAAGAGAAAATTATCATAAGTCATGAAATGATGTGAAAGTGCGGGAAAAAAGAATGAGAGGTGAGGCCTTCCAGGGATTTTCTTGACACCTGGGGAAGGGAAGACTATAATAAAATCAAAAAAAGGAAGGATCCTGCTGCGGGACCCTTCCAAAGGAGGATATATATGCCGAAGCCTCTTTTTGAAGTCTGCGTGGATTGCTACGAATCTGCCAAGGCCGCCCAAAATGGCGGGGCGGACCGGCTGGAGCTCTGTGCCAACCTGGTCATTGGGGGCACCACCCCATCGGAATTTCTGTTTTCTCAGATCCATCGGGATCTGACGGTTCCTGTGAATGTGCTCATCCGCCCCCGGTTCGGGGACTTTCTGTACACCCGGCAGGAGCTTGCCCAGATGGAAGAAGAGATCGCCCGGTTCCGGGATCTGGGAGCAAACGGTGTGGTCATCGGGGTCCTGACGGCGGACGGGGAGCTGGACATGCCCAGCTTGGTCAGGCTGAAACAGGCAGCGGGGGCTATGGACGTGACCCTCCACCGGGCCTTCGACATGGTAAAAGACCAGAAGAGAGCCCTGGAGCAGGCCATCCATCTGGGCTTTACCACCATTCTTACCTCCGGCGGCCAGGGAAGCGCCCTGAAGGGCAGAGAAAACCTTGCAGAGCTGAACGCTCTGGCCGGGGATCAGATCCGGCTTATGGCCGGGGCAGGGGTAAACGCCGCCAACATCCCGGAGCTTTACAGGGCCACCGGAATCACCGCCTACCATGGCTCCTGCCGGGTTGGCTCCCTTGACAGCGCCATGCGCTATCGGAATCCCAATGTGAATATGGGCTTGCCCGGATTATCGGAATACACGTTGCTTCGCACCGACGAACAGGAGGTCCGCCGGTGCGTGGCGGCGGTGCGGAATCTGTAAGCTACAGATCCTCAAATTTTTCGTTCAGAGTGTCGGATACCTTCCAGGCCACATCCTCCATTTTGTCGGCGGCTTTGGCAGCCAGGCGCCGTGTAGGATTCGTCCGGGGCATCATCAGCACGGCAACCATGCCTGCGGCGGCACCGAGCCCAGCGGATATGGCCCATCCTTTTGCTCCCATATTGGTCCCTCCTTTCGCTTTTCAGAATGGGGATAGTATGCCCAAAGAGAGAAAAACCATGATTTTTCTCTTTACCTTTTCCCACTTTGTATGGTATAATAGAGAAAAAAGAGGTACAGGAGGCAGGCAAAATGTCCATTGACGCACTGCAGGAGAAAATCAGAAAGCGCAAGTGCCCATTGATCGTGGATATGACGGTGCTCCCCAAGGACCTGCCTGGGGAAGGCTCCATAGGGGAAATGGAGCAGCTGTCGAAGGAGCTGCTGCGGGCCCTCCGGGGCCGGGTCCCCGGGGTCCGGTTTCGGCTGTCCGCTCTGGCTCTTATGGGCCCGGAGGCGCTGGACCTGGGGAAGAGATTGACTCAGGAGGCCCAAGGACTGGGCTTCTACGTTCTGCTGGATGTGCCGGAGGCCGACAGTGGGGAGCTGGCCGCCTTTGCCGCCGGGCAGATCACCGGAGAGGGAAGCGGCTGGGCCTGCGACGGCGTGGTTCTGCCGATGTATGCCGGGTTCGATGTACTCCAGCCCTGGCTGGAGCCCTGCGAGAAGCAGGGGCTGGATATTTTTGCCCTGTGCCGCACATCCAACAGGTCTGCGGCGGAGTTGCAGGACCTGCTCTGCGGCACACGCCTTGCCTATACGGCGGTGGCGGACCAGGCGGCCAGATTTGCCGGAAATTATATGGGAAAGTTCGGCTACTCCAGAATCTGCCTCACTGCCGCGGCGGGAACCCCTGCCAGCGTCAAAAACCTCCGGGCAAAGTATCCCAATCTGTTTCTCCTGGCAGACGGCATGGACACCACCGGAGCCAACTTTAAAAACATATCCTTTGCCTTTGACAAGCTGGGCCGTGGCGCCGCCTATTGCGCCGGCCCTATGGTCACCCTCAGCTGGAAGCGGGAGGGGACGGAGCTCGGGGCCGCGGTCCAGAAGGAAGTGGAGCGCCAGAAGGCAGCGCTCCAGCGATATGTGACATTTTTGTAAGTAAGGTGGCCCTTTCCGACGGGAGAGGGCCATTTTTCCTTACGGATTCACACCTGTCGTTCCGGCGCTGCCCGGGGCGGTGGTGTTATCTGTGCTCCGGGTGGTTTCCAGGGGCCCGTTTCCACTGTCCACGGTGGGATCGGTGGTGTTCTGGGTGGTAGCTGCGGTGGTCGCCTCTGTAGTGGCCACGGTGGTTGGCTGAGTTGTGGCGGCAGTCGTTACGGTGACAGCAGGGGTATTGCCGCCCCGGCAGCCGGTCAGCAGGGCCGTCAGGGCCAAAAGGGCAAACAGGAGCGCAAAGATCTTTTTCATGTTTCATTCCTCCAATTTGGTATCCATACTTTCTCTCCTGTCCCGGCGTCCCAGGTGGAGCCGGGGCAAAATACAAGTATCAGGCCTTATTATTTCCAACTTTTCGGTTGTTAGCCGGGAGAAAATGTTTCAAAAAGTTTTTTTATTTTCTGTTGCTATTTTCCCGCTTTGCTTGTATAATGTCTCTGCGTGGAAATATAAGGCGTTCAATGGGGAGCGCGGTTTCGTATCCGGCGACGGCAATTGACCGGATACGTTGGTCTGCTTTCTTTTGGGGCCGAAGAAAAAAGGAGTATTTTGCCATGAAGAAGCTTACTGTCAAGAAGGATGTCCCCTGCATGGCCTGCCTGGAGTGCGTCCGTGCCTGCTCCGTTACCTTCTACAAGGAATTCAATGAGGACTACAGCTGTATCCGCATTGTGGCCAAGGAAGGCGGGGCCAAGCCCAACGTCTGCATTCAGTGCGGCAAGTGCGCCAAGGTCTGCGAAAACGAGGCCATTACTCAGAATCCCAAGACCGGCGTGTACATGATCAACCGGAAGAAGTGCGTCAGCTGCGGCAAGTGCGTGGAGGTCTGCCCCATGAAGGTCATGGTGCTGAAGCCCGAGAATCCTGCTTCCAAGTGCATCTCCTGCGGCGCCTGCGTCAAGGCCTGCCCCATGGGCGTGCTGGAAATTGTGGAAAAGTAATCGTTCCCCAATGGCGCTATGATTTCGAACCGGGAAATTGTCACCGGCGTGGCGATTTCCCGGTTTTCTGATTTCTGTCCGGCAAATGATAAAAACTCCTTTTTTACGCAAGACACAAAGACAATTATGGAGGAAAACCATGAGTACAGGAGGACGCTTTTTAGCTTCCCAACCGGAAAAGAAAGGAAAGGGCTGGGTCAGGACAGTGCTGATCATCCTGGCGGTCATATTGGCGCTTGGGCTGATCATCGGCGGCTTTGCCTTTTCCAAACTGAATAAAATCAAACGGGCCCAGATGGGGGATAATAACCTGTCCGCCGGTGACCTGGCGGGCCTTCTGGTGGAGGAGACCACCGAGGCGACAGAGACGGAACCCACCGAGACCACTGAGCCAAAGCCCACTACCCCGGACTACGGCACCACCGGCAAGGTCATCAATGTGCTGCTCATCGGCCAGGATGCCCGGGAAGGGGAGGACAGCAAAAACGCGGACACCATGATCCTGGTCACCGTCAATAAGCAGACAAAGAAGATCACCATGACTTCTTTCCTGCGGGACAGCCTGGTATATATTGAAAACTTCGTGGATTCGGACGGTGTGACCCACAGCGGCCGGACCAAGATGACCCTGTGCTACGCCCTGGGCTACAAGTGGGGCGGAGACCTGGGGGCCATGCGGATGATCGATGGGGTCATCGAGCGGAACTTCGGAGCCAAGGTGGATCGGAACATCGAGGTGAATATGGATGCCTTCGATGCCTGCATCAACGCCATCGGCGGCGTGACCATCACCCTGGATGAGGATGAAGTGAAGTATATGAACGACTACTTCAAGGACTATGACGACCGGGTCTTTGAGGTAGGCGACAACCTGGTAGACGGCTGGGCGGCAGAGGTATATGTCCGGACCCGGCACTCCAGCAATGGGGACAACGACTTCAACCGGACAGACCGGCAGCGGGCCGTCATTGCCCAGGTGCTGGACAAGGTCAAGGCCATGAGCCTGGTGCAGATCAACGCTCTGGTAGACGAGCTGCTGCCCAAGGTCCTGACAGACATGACCAATGCGGACATTGCCAGCTATATTGCGGAGCTGCTGCCCCTGCTTCCGGACATGACCCTGGATTCTCTTCAATGCCCCAACGAGGATATGGACCGCCGGGGCAAGGTCATCGATCTGTTCGGTGACGGCATCGAGCACAGCGTGCTGTATTTCGACGAGAACAAGGCCAAAAAAATTGTGACGAAAATTACGGAAGCGGACTGAGCTTCCAGATGAAAAGAGAGGTTACCAATGGAAAAAGGCGGACGTTTTTTGGAGCATAACGAGCCCCCCAAGGGCAAGACCTGGGTGAAGGTCCTAGCGGTCATCCTGGCTGTGGTGCTGGTCATCGGCGGTCTGGGTGCCTGGTTTGTGGTGTCCAAAATGAATAAGATCCAGAAGGCCCAGCAGGGCGAAAACAAGCTGACCCAGGACGACATCTCCAAGCTGCTGGTGGAGGACCCCACGGAAGAAGCCCAGGCTACAGAGCCTACGGAGACCACCGTGCCCAAGGAGACCTCTCCGGACTGGGGGAAGACAGGCAAGGTCGTCAATGTGCTGCTGATCGGTCAGGATGCCCGGGAGGGGGAGAACAGCAAGAACGCCGACACCCTGATCCTGCTGACTGTAAATAAGGAGACCAAAAAGCTGACTATGACTTCCTTCCTCCGGGACACCTACGTGACCCTGAACGGCGTGGAGGACGCCGACGGCAAGCCCCACAGCGGCTCCACCAAGCTGACTCTGGCCTACGCTCTGGGCTACGGCTGGGGCGGCGACCTGGGGGCTATGATCCTGATGGACAATGTCATCACCAAGAACTTCGGCCCTGTGGTGGATCACAACATCGAAGTGAATATGGAGGCCTTTGATGCCTGCATCAATGCCCTCCACGGTGTCACCATCACCCTGAATGAGGACGAAGCGAAGTATATGAACGACTACTTCAAGGACTACGACGACCGTACCTTTGAGGTGGGCGACAATCTGGTGGACGGCTGGGCGGCAGAGGTCTATGTCCGGACCCGCCACTCCAACAACGGCGACAACGACTTCAACCGGACCAACCGGCAGCGGATGGTGGTGGCCCAGGTGCTGGAGAAGGTGAAGAATATGAGCCTGCTGGAGATCAATGCCCTGGTAGATGAGCTGCTTCCCTATGTGGTGACGGATATGAGCAACACCGACATGACCAACTATATTACGGAACTGCTGCCCATCCTGCCTCAGCTGACCATGGACACCATCCAGTGTCCCAACAAAGAGGATATGGAGATGTGGGGCGAGCTGGCTGATATCTTCCACGATGGCATGGAGCACAGCATTCTCCACTTCAATTCCGATAAGGCCAAGGCCATTCTGGAGCCCATTACGGAGTGTGACTGATGGCGGGTATTCTGATGGTGAACATTGCCCGGCTGGACAAGCGGCTGAAAATTGCTGCCATTGCCAATCGGCTGGGGCTTTCCGTAAAAACGGTACCTTCCCAGGACTTTTCCAAGCCCATAGGGGTCCTCGCCGGAGCGGCGGAGGACCTGCCAGAGGGGGACGGGACCCTATTCTCCGAGGAAATGCTGGTTCTGTGCAATCTGGAGGATGGAACTTTTCATGAGTTCCTTGCTCAGCTGCGGAGCCAGAAGGTGCCGGTGGCCATGAAAGCGGTGCTTACAGAGCACAATGCTGCATGGTCTGTATCCAGTCTGTACCGGGCCGTCTCCCAGGAGCGCCAAGCCATGGAACAGGGGAGAAAGAGCCCCCACAGAAAATAGCTGCCCTTTACCCTCTCCGGCCCGGAGAGGGTTTTCCCTGCTCTCCCGTTGTTGACAACACCGCAAAAATCGTGTAGCATAGTGGGCAAAGGGGGGGAATGTCGCATGAAGGAGTTCAATAGCATTCGGCTGGTAGCCCAAAGCAATGAGGAGATATTGCCGGATTATGCTCCGGATTTTCCATATATTGCCTCCCTGGTCAACATGAGCCGGTATTTCGGCTGCGCCGCCCCCTGGCATTGGCACAATGCCGTGGAACTCTTTTATGTCCAAAGCGGCGGTATCGAGTACCACACCCCCGGGGAAACCTGCCAGCTTTACAAGGGCAGCGGCGGGATCGTCAACCAGAATGTGCTCCATGCCACCCGAAATTTGGACTGCGGTGAGGAAACGGTATTGCTCCTGCATCTGTTTGACCCAGTGATTCTTTCCGCCGGAGAGAATAGCCGGGTCTATAGGCAGTATGTGCAGCCCTTTGTTTCCGCCGACGGCCCGGAGTTGGTGGCACTGGATCGGGAGGAGGACAGACCGCTGCTGGAGAAACTGGCGCTTTCCTTTCAATTGGAGGAAGCCCAGTTTGGCTACGAATTCCAGCTGTGTGCCGCCCTGTCGGAGATTTGGCTTGGGCTTTTCGAAAAAGCCAGACCCATTTTGGAGGCGGATCCGAGAAATCGGCAGTCTGACGAAAAGCTGAAGGAAATCATGCGCTACGCCCAGGACCATCTGACGGAGGCAATGCGGGTAGAGGACTTGGCCCTTGCCGCCCATGTGAGCAAGCGGGTTTGCTTCCGGCTCTTTCAAGAGAAGCTCCATGTCAGCCCTGTAGAGTATATCCGCTCTCTCAGGCTCCAGGAGGCCTGCCGTCTGCTTGCCACTACCGCAGAGCCCATCACCCAGGTTGGCTATGCCTGCGGCCTGGGTTCCGCCAGCTATTTTGGTCAGGTGTTCCGTCAGCGTTTTGGCTGTACCCCGGCGGAATACCGACGAAAAATGGCACGATCGTGATATTTTTTGGCTGATTTCTGATAGCATTCTCACTGATTAGCGCATATAATGAGCCAAGAGGAAGGGAGGGCCCACCTTCCGCCTCCATCGGTTCTTCTCCGGGCCGGTTTGTACCGGCCCGGAATACGTTAAGGAGAGAAGAGAACATATGAAAAACCTGACAGCCCGCTACAGCGGGACCCATTTCTTCTATTGGACGGCCTACTCGGCCACCAGCTTTGCGGCGGCTTACTTACTGGAAAAGGGCATGAATGCCGGTACCATCGGCCTTTTGCTGGGTCTGGCGGGCCTTGGCTCCTGCCTGACCCAGCCCATTCTGGCCTCCATGGCGGACCGGGCAAAAGGGAGCGTCTTGATCACCATGATGCTGGCGCTGTCTGCGGTCTGCGCCGCTTTTTTGGGAGCCCAGCTGGTGCCGGGGATCCCGGTGCTGGCTCTGGGTATCATCTATGTGGGAGCCATCTGGATCGGTGACGCCATGATGCCCCTTTTGAACGCGCTGAGCATTGCCTATCCCCAGGCGGGCTATCCCGTGAATTTCGGTGTGGCCCGGGGGATTGGCGCCGTGGCCTCGGCGCTGTCCGCCCTGGCTCTTGGCTATGTGATGAATCGGTTTGGGGCTGCGTGGCTGCTGGCGGTACTGATTGGGGCCAGACTCGTCGATATGGTCCTGCTGGCGGGCTTTCCCAAGCTCCAGACAGCCCAGAAAGAGACGGAGAAGAAGCAGACCGGAATTTCCGTTGGTGCCTTCTTTGGCCGGTATAAGTGGTTCTGTGCGGTGCTGGTGGGGGCCCTGCTTCTGAGTATGGACCACGCCATGACGGAGAACTATTTGATTGCCATCCTCACCCGGCTGGGGGGCAACAGCAGCCACGTAGGCGTGGCCATCTTCATCTGCTCTATGGTAGCCGCGGTGGTCATTACCTGCTTTAGTATGGTCCGGCAGCTATTCTCGGACGCAATGCTTATGAAAATCGCCGGAGTTACCTATGTGGTCCGGTCTGTGGGTATGTATTTTGCCCCCAGCATCACCTCCGTCTACCTGTTGCAGCTCCTGCAGCTGTCCTCTTACTGCTTTTTGATCCCAACTCTGGTCTATTTTGCCGGGGACCGAATCGAAAGCCAGGACATGGTGAAGGGTCAGGCCTTTGCCACGGCGGCCTACGCCCTGGGGGTCTCCGCCGGGAATTACGCCGGTGGACTGCTGCTGAATTTTGGGGTGGATACCATGCTTTTGGCAGGTATCGGCATGGCAGTGGCGGGCCTCATTGTGATATTGCTGACGGTGGACCATCGGGACGCGGCAGAGGAGAAGCTATAACCATGAAAGACATCAAAATTGCTTTTTTTGATATTGACGGAACTCTGGTGGACTTCCAGAAGAAGTATATGACAGAAAAGACCCGCCAGGCGCTGTGCGCTCTGCGGGCCAATGGGATCCGGATATGTATCGCCACGGGACGGACCCCCATGACGGTGCCGAAGTTTGAAGGTGTGGCCTTTGATGCCTACCTGACCTTCAACGGGGCCTACTGCTACGATGCCCAGGGCACGATTCTCAGCCGGACCATCCCAGGGCAGGATGTGGAGAGGCTTATTCGCAACGCGGCTGTCCTCCATAGGCCCGTCTGTGTATCTACCGACAAAGAGCTGGGGGCCAACGGCTGGGAGCAGAATCTGGCGGACTATTTTGCCATCGGCAACCTGGTCCTGGAGTCCTCTCCGGACTTTGATCGCCTCGCCGCCGGGCCCGTCTATCAGATTATGGTAGGTACCCCGAAAGAAGAGTATGCCCCACTGATGCGGGGCGTCACCGGGGCGCAGATCGCCGCCTGGTGGGACCGGGCCGTTGATGTGATCCCCGCAGCCGCCGGCAAGGGCGTGGGTGTCCAGGCCGTTCTGGACCACTATGGCTTGACCGCGGACCAGGCCATCGCCTTTGGCGACGGCAATAACGACCTGGAAATGCTCCAGACCGTAGGCACCGGCATAGCCATGGGCAACGCCTCCCAGGATCTGAAAGCCGTTGCGACCTGCGTCTGCCCCAGCTGCGCCCAGGACGGGATCTATCGCTACTGCAAGGAGCAGGGGCTGATCTAAAAGAAAACTTGTGGGGGCGGATGCAGATGCGTACAATCCAGTAACAGGCCCGGCGGGTTCACCCGCCGGGCTAAAGCATTTTTAGGAAGCGAAAACCGGGGCCTGAACGAATCAGGTCCCGGTGAATCTTATTTGCGGCTGGCCACGCTCTTCCGAACCAATGCACGGTGGAGTCTGGCTTCCGCCAGGCGGATATCGGTATCCGTGGCGTTCCGGTTGTGAAGGATGTCCTCCGCACGGTGCTGAGAGGCCTCGGCACGGGCCACATCGATTGTGTCTGCCCACTCGAAGGTGGTGGGGACCAGGGTCACCTCGCCATTGACCACGCTGAGCATACCGCCGATACAGGCGGCCTCCCGGCGCTTTCCGTCGGAAATGACCGTGGCCTTACCCATACCCAGGGAGGTCACATAGTTAATGTGTCGAGCCATGATAGCCAAATCACCGGTGGTAGAGCGGACAATCAGCCGCTCCGCCTGGCCGTCGTAAATCAGGCCGTCGGGGGTGACGATCTTCAGGGGGAAGGTGCTCATGCCTTCTCACCGCCCCTGTACTTCTCAACCACCTCGTCGATGGAGCCGGCGAACAGGAAGTAGGACTCGGGAATATCGTCGTGTTTGCCCTCGATGATCTCCTTGAAGGACCGGATGGTCTCCTTCAGAGGAACATACTTGCCCTTGTAACCGGTGAACTGCTCGGCAACATGGAAGGGCTGGCTCAGGAACCGCTGGACCTTCCGGGCCCGGTTGACGGTGAGCTTGTCCTCGTCACTGAGCTCGTCCATACCCATAATGGCGATAATATCCTGCAGCTCTTTATAGCGCTGGAGGATGCTCTGAACGGCACGGGCGGTCTCGTAATGCTCCTTGCCAACCACTTCCGGGGACAGGATCCGGGAAGTAGAGTCCAGAGGATCAACGGCGGGGTAGATGCCCAGGCTGGCAATACCACGGTCCAGAACGGTGGTGGCGTCCAGGTGGGCGAAGGTGGTGGCAGGGGCAGGGTCTGTCAGGTCGTCAGCGGGCACGTAAACGGCCTGGACGGAGGTGATAGAGCCGTCTTTGGTGGAGGTGATGCGCTCCTGCAGAGCGCCCATTTCCGTTGCCAGAGTGGGCTGGTAACCGACAGCGGAGGGCATACGGCCCAGCAGTGCGGAAACCTCGGAACCGGCCTGAGTGAACCGGAAGATGTTGTCGATGAACAGCAGCACGTCCTGGTGCTTTACATCCCGGAAGTACTCCGCCATGGTAAGGCCGGTGAGGCCAACTCTCATACGAGCCCCGGGGGGTTCGTTCATCTGGCCGTAGACCAAGGCGGTCTTATTGAGAACGCCGCTTTCCTTCATTTCATTGTAAAGGTCATTGCCTTCACGGGTCCGCTCGCCAACGCCGGTGAAGACGGAGTAGCCGTTGTGAGCCGTTGCGATGTTGTAGATTAGCTCCTGGATCAGAACGGTCTTGCCCACGCCGGCACCGCCGAACAGACCAATCTTACCGCCCTTGGCGTAGGGGCAAATCAGGTCGATGACCTTAATGCCGGTTTCCAGGATCTCAGTAGCGGGCTGCTGCTCCTCATAGGAGGGGGCGGGACGGTGGATGGGCCAGCGCTCCTGGCTCTTTACATCGGGCTTGTTGTCGATGGGCTGGCCCAGCAGGTTAAACACCCGGCCCAGGCACTCTTCGCCAACGGGCACGGAAATAGGGGCGCCGGTATCCGTTACCTCGGTGCCTCTCTGGAGGCCGTCGGTAGAAGACATGGCGATGCAGCGGACCACATTGTCACCGATATGCTGGGCAACCTCGGCGACAATGGTCTTGTCCCCATTGGGCACTTCGATGGCGTTCAGCAGGCTGGGCAGCTGATCCTCCCCGAAGCGGATATCCAGAACAGGGCCCATGATCTGGACCACAGTTCCTTTGTTTTTGGCCATGGATTTCAACTCCTTGTATTCGATTCGGCGGCCTTAGGAGCCGGCCACGATCTCGGTGATCTCCTGGGTAATGGAGGCCTGCCGGGCGCGGTTGAACTTGAGGCTCAGGTCCGCGATCATATCCTCGGCATTCTGGGTAGCGGAGTCCATTGCGGAGCGGCGGGCTGCCTGCTCAGAGGCTCGGCTTTCGCAGAGAGTGCCGTAGAGAATGCCGCCCAGATACTCCGGAACGATGGAGGCAAACACCTCTTCGCTGGATGGCTCATACTTGATGCCGCTGGCTTCACCCTTCTTCCGAAGCTCTTCGGAGCAGGTCAGAGGCAGCAGAGGCATGGTTGCCGGTGTCTGGGATAGCATGGATACAAAATTGGTATAAGCGATCTGGATGCCATTATATTCGCCGGAAAGAAAGCCCTTGCTCAATTGCTTGGCAATGGAGAAGCAGTCACCGATGGAAACACCGGCGGCCTCAGCATAGGTTTCCGTGAGAACAGGCACCTTGTGACTTACAAAGTGGTCCAGCGCCCGCTTGCCGATGGGAAGCACCACAGCATTGGGATACTGGTCCAGCTTGGACTGCGCCATTTTCAGAACATTGCTATTGTAGCCACCGGCCAGTCCCCGGTCACCGGCAATGACGATGAGCACGGTTTTCCCCGTTTCCCGCCGACTAAAGAAGGGGGAGGAGAAATCCCGGTTGGTGCGGACAATGTCTTCAATGGTGGTGTGGAGGATCTCAAAATAGGGCCGGGCAGACTGCACCTGGGCCTGGGCATGACGAAGCTTGGAGGCAGCCACCATTTCCATGGCTTTGGTGATCTGCTTGGTGCTCTCCATGCTGCGAATGCGGTTTTTGATCTCCTTGGTGGAAACGCCAGCCATGCTGCTTTCCCTCCTTTATGCGGGATTGAACTGCGCGACCAGCTCGTCCAGCGCCTTCTTCAGCGCTTCTTCGGTTTCGGTTTCCAGCTTGCCGGTGGAGCGAATGGCCTCCAGCACGTCAGGGTGCAGGTTTTCCATGTGCTCCTCCAGGCGCTTCTCAAATTCAGGCACCTGGTCTACGGCGATGTCGGTAAGGTAGCCCTTGGTGACCGCATAGATAATGCACACCTGCTGTGCCACTTCCTTGGGGCTGCTGTTCTTCTGCTTCAGCACAGCCACGATCCGTTCGCCCAGAGCCAAACGCTGCTTGGTATCGGCGTCCAGGTCGGAGCCGAACTGAGCAAAGCTCTGCAGCTCCCGGTACTGGGAGTAGAGCAGCTTCAAAGAGCCGGCCACCTTCTTCATGGCCTTGATCTGGGCATCGCCGCCGACACGGGACACGGAGATACCGGGGTTCACGGCGGGCATAATACCGGAGTTAAAGAGCTCCGTCTCCAGGAAGATCTGGCCGTCGGTAATGGAAATGACGTTGGTGGGGATATAGGCGGAAACGTCACCTGCCTGGGTCTCGATAATGGGCAGAGCCGTCAGGCTGCCCCCGCCCAGCTCCGGAGACAGCTGCGCCGCACGCTCCAAAAGTCTGGAGTGGAGGTAGAACACGTCACCGGGGTAAGCTTCCCGTCCGGGGGGACGGCGGATCAGCAAGGAAATGGCACGGTAAGCCACAGCGTGCTTGGATAGGTCATCGTAGATGACCAGCACGTCTTTCCCCTGGTGCATGAAATACTCGCCCATGGTGCAGCCGGAGTAGGGGGCGATGTACTGCATGGGCGCCAGCTCGGAAGCGGTGGCAGATACCACGATGGTGTAGTCCATAGCGCCGCCCAGGGTCAGATTCTCCACCACCTGAGCTACGGTAGAACGCTTCTGACCGATGGCTACATAGATGCAGATCACATCCTTGCCCTTCTGGTTCAGAATGGTATCGGTGGCGATGGTGGTCTTACCGGTCTGCCGGTCGCCGATGATCAGTTCCCGCTGGCCACGGCCAATGGGGATCATGGAGTCGATGGCCTTGATGCCGGTCTGCAGAGGAACGGAAACATGCTTCCGTTCGATGATGCCGGGGGCAGGGGATTCAATGGCCTTGTAGGATTCTGCCTCAATGGCACCCTTGCCGTCAATGGGCTCACCAAGGGCGTTGACAACACGGCCAATCAGATTCTTACCGACAGGCACAGAAACCACCTTGCCGGTACGCTTGACAATGTCGCCCTCTTTGATGCCCTGGTCAGAGCCAAGGATAACGATGGAAACGGTTTCATCTTCCAGATTCTGGGCCATGCCGTAGGAGCCGTCGGGGAATTCCACCAGCTCGCCTGCCATGCATTTGTCCAAACCGGAAGCCTTGGCGATGCCGTCGCCAACCAGGATGACGACGCCCGTTTCACTGACTTCAATCTTGTTTTCGTAGTTTTTGATCTGGCTACGAATGATTTTGGTTATTTCTTCGGGTCTCAGTTCCATACAGTCCCTGCTTTCTCGTCAGAGTACGGTGTTTTTCAGCAGCTCCCGGACGGAATCCAGTCTGTGGGAGACTGTATCGTCCAGCCGCTGCCCATCATAATCCAGGCGAACACCGCCCAGACAGGTGGGATCGACCCGGTTGGCAAGCAAGATGGTCTTGCCGGTCATGCGGGTCAGCTTCTGAGTCAGCGCCTCCGTCTGCCTGTCCGTCAGAGGCACGGCAGTGACAGCGCGAACACTCAAAATATTGTGCTTTTCATTGTAGAGCCGGGTATAAGCCTGGCAGCAGTGGGTGAAATGGTGCATATAGCCCTTTTCTGTCAGAATTTTCAGGAAATTCAGCAAATAGATGTTGATTTTTCCACGAAAACTGTCGTCCAGGACCTTGGTGCGTTCCGCCTTGGGAATGGAGTGGCTGCCCAGAAGCTTGATAAATTCAGGCTCCTGGCGAAAGCCCTCGTCCAGAGCGGTCATTTCGTCCAGAATGGTTTTTTCCAGATCTTCACTGCAGGCGAGCTCATACAGAGCCTCTCCGTAAACGCTTCCGACCTGGGTCATACCTGATCACCCAATTCGTTGATGAAGCGGTCAATAAGCTGGCTCTGGTCGCTTTCGCCCAGTTCCTTCTCTACGACCTTTCCGGCAATGGCCATGGCCAGACCGGAAATCTCGTTTTTGGCATCGTTGATCGCCTTTTTCTTTTCCTGGGCAATGTCGGCGCTTGCCTTGCTCTTGATCTGGGCGGCAGAGGTCTGGGCCTCGGCAATGATTTTCTCACTGCGCTCGGCGGCGGTCTTTTGAGCCGTCTGGAGGATCTCATTTGCCTTGGCGGTTGCCTGCAGCATATTGTCCTCATAGGTCTTCTTGATGGTCAGAGCCTCATCCTTGGCCGCCTTGGCCTCGGTGATTTCCTTATTCGCCGCAGACCGGCGCTGGTCAAGAATGGCCAATACCTTATCCAGGAAAAACTTTTTGATGATGAGCATCTGAATGAACAGATTGCAGATGTTGGCAATCAGGGTGACCGGTTCCACCGCCACAAGGGACTGATAAAGTGTCTCCATTGATTTGCCTCCTTCCGGTGTGATTTAAATTTTGTGTCCGGAAGATCAGCCCAGGAACTTCATGAACTGGCCGGGAGCGAAGAAGATCAGCAGCAGGCCGGTGACGAAGCCGTAAATACCGGTGGTCTCGGCCAGAGCAACGCCCAGGATCAGGGTGCTGGTTACATCGCCCTTGCACTCGGGCTGGCGGCCGATGGCCTCACAGGCCCGGGCCACAGCGTTACCTTCGCCGATACCAGGGCCGATACCGGCAATCAGAGCCAGACCAGCGCCGATGGCGCAGCCAGCCAGGGCAATGCCTTTTGCCAAAACAGTGAAATCCATAAAATAATTCCTCCTATTTATTTTGCTTTGGTTTTTATATTCAAATGGCCGTGTGACGGATTTAACCTGCGGCCTGTTTGATGAACATGGTGGTCAGGGTGCAGAAGATGAATGCCTGGATGCAGCCCGTGAACCAATCGAAGTAGAAGCTGGTGATTGCGGGCAGACCCACAGTCAGCCAGGGGAAGGATGCCAGAACACCGCCAAGACTGCTAAGGAAGCCAAGAACACCCAGCACGGCAAAGACAATGCCAAAAACGAACATGGCCTTTTTCGGCTTTTTCTTACCGAAGAAAATCATGGCGATACCAATGGCCGCCAGGGCCAGGGCAACGACTCTGGAGGAGCCGATAGCACCCAGAAGGGCATGGCTGGCAACCGTCAGGGAGCCATAGACCAGTGCGCTGATGACGGTGCCGGAGAGAATGTTGCCGAAGTGACGGCAAGCCATGCTGACAGGGGTAAAGAGCTCAGCCATGACATTGATGGGTGCCATGACAAAGATAGGATCAAGAAAGCCTTTCAGGTAGCCGCCGATGCCGGAGGCCTTGATCTTGTGATAGGTGATGATCACGAATACCACCAGGGCCCAGCCCAATTCCGTCATCAGGTCTGCCGTGGGGCTCCAGATGCCCACCAGGCTGATCAGATTGGAGACAAGACTTGTCACGAAAATGGTGCCTACCAGCGGAATGTACCGGTCAAACTCCGTGCCCATATTTCCATGCACAAAGTGAATGAGGCTGTTTACGATCATTTCCGCCGCAGCCTGTTTTCGGGAGATGCCTGTAACCTTCAGCCCGGAACCCAGCCAGATGCAGACCGCGGAGATGATCAGCATGACGAGCCAGCTGACGATCAGGGTTTGGGTAATGTGGACCGTTCCAAGCAGAGGAACATTTTCAAAGGTGGCAAGAATTTTAGCGCCGTTGATTGACATTTCCATAGGGAAGAATCACCTCATCCGTATTTTTGTATGTTCAGATGTATTTTTTATGCTTCAAAGGGTCCCAGATCTTCGTTTTCAGGCTCTTTCGGTTCCGCGGCACGGACGGTGGGTGCCTTGGGGGCGGTGTCCTCTGCCGACAGGAGCTTTCCCTTAAACTGCAGGTAGTAGATCACTACGTTGGGAAAGACCAGGGGGATGACGGCGGCCAAAACATGGATGCCCGGGATCAGAAACGCGGCCACCACCCAGAGCACCTGAAGGAGCTTGCGGAAGGAATAGCTGTTGCGGATCTGGGCCTTCATCAGCTTTTCGTCGGCAATGCCCGTGGCCTTCTGGATCATAATACACATCAGAGCAAAATTCAGAATACCCATGCAGGTGCCGCCGACAGTGCCAATGATGATTTTATAGGAGAAGGTGCCGATGCCCACCAGGCTCAGCAGAAAAAAGGCCGCAATCTGGGTAGCGGCGCAGACACTGCTGCCAATGGCGATCCGGCGAACCTCTTTACGGGAAGCGCTTTGCAAAACCATAGAAAAGGACTCCTTAACGATTATTCATGATGATTGAAGCTGACTCCCGGATCCCGGGATTTCTTGCTGTGTCCGGAGGCTGCCAGCATGGCTCTGGCCGTGTCCCGGAAGCCGATGACGGCGGTGATGAGCCCAAAGACGATTCCGACCGCAATGACCCAGCCACCCCAGCCGCAGCTGTTGTGCAGCCAGACAGCCAACGCGAGAAAAATCACCAGGGGAGAGGCAATGCTGATGGCAAACTGCGGGATCCAGACGATCAAACCCCATTCTTTCATGCGCGCCGCCTCCTTATCCACCCTATTGTACAGCATGAAAAGAATTCTTTCAAGTAAAATTATTAGTCAAAAACGAAAATCTGTCAAAAAATTTTCGGAGGGGATTTCTGACATTCGGGAACAAATGTAAAAATATCTTGAAAGTACTTCCCAATTCTAATAAAATATAGTAAACTGAAAAGAAAGTGCAATGCGGCGTATCCTGCTTTTACACGCTTCATTTTTGACAGACAGAAAAAGAATTATGCGGCGGTGCGGCAGGCACCGGTCCGCAGAAGAATAAAAGAGGGAATTGGGTTGACACAGGATTTAGAGATATTGCAGGGCACCATCCAGGCAGTGGTATACCAGAATTACGATAACGGCTACTCCGTTTTGCGGTTGAACATCGGACAGAGCCAGCCGGTGACGGTGGTTGGGACCATTCCCCTGCCCGTGGTGGGGGAGCGGCTTATGGTAACGGGGAAGTGGAGCACCCATTCCAGCTACGGCAAGCAATTTGAGGCGGAATTTCTGGAGCGGCTTATGCCCCAGACCGCCAGCCAGATCCAGGCCTACCTCTCTGGCCGGATCATCAAGGGGATCGGCCCCAAATCCGCCGCCCGGATCGTAGCACATTTCGGAGAAAAGACCCTGGAGATCATGGAGCGGGAGCCGGAACGGCTGGCGGAGGTTTCCGGCATTTCCCCCCAGCGGGCCAGGCAGATCGGAGAAGAGTTCCGGGTCCAGGTAGGCATGCGTCAGCTAATGGAGTTCTTCACTGCCCATCAGCTTCCGGCGGAGCTGGCTCTGCGGGCCTATAAAATCTACGGCGACAGCACTGTGGATCTGGTATATGACGACCCTTATCTATTGGTGGAGGAGGGCTTGGATGCCCCCTTCGGGGCTGTAGACCGGTTCGCCATTGAGCTGGGCGTGGCGGGAGACGATCCCCGGCGGGTGGAGGCAGGCGTCCGATTCCAGCTGGAGTACAACCTGACGGTGGGGCATAGCTTCCTGCCGGAAAAAAAGCTTCTGCAAAGCACCTGCCAGCTGCTGTCCTTGGAGCCGGACACGGTAGCGAGCGGCATTGCCAGGCTTCTGGAGGCCGGGCAGCTGGTCCGGTCCACTCTGGCGGATATCACCGTGGACTACTTGCCGGAACTGTACGAGGCGGAAATCTACTGTACGCAGCGGCTGAAGGAACTGGCCCACAAGGTGTTCCCGGAGCCGGATGACCTGGAGGAGCGGATTGCCCAGGCCCAACGGGAGAGCGGTGTCAATTACTCCTCCGAGCAGTCCCAGGCCATTCGGGAGGCGGCGGGCTCCGGGTTGCTGCTCATCACCGGCGGCCCCGGCACCGGCAAGACGACTTTGCTGAATGGCATTCTGAACCTCTACGGCAATATGCAGCTGAAATGTCTGGTGGCGGCCCCCACGGGCCGAGCTGCCAAGCGCATGAGCGAGGTTACCGGGGAGGAGGCTTCCACCATCCATCGGCTTCTGGAAGCGGGGATCGACCAGAACACAGGGAAGATGTACTTTGCCAAGGACGAGGACAATCCCCTGAAGGCCGATGCCATCATCGTAGACGAGATGTCCATGGTGGATATTCAGCTGCTGTACCACCTGTTGAAGGCCATCCCCAAGGGCAAGCGCCTGATTTTGGTTGGTGATCCGGATCAGCTGCCTCCGGTGGGCCCGGGCTTCCCCTTCAGTGATATGCTCCGGAGTAAAGAGCTGCCTATGGCCCGGCTGACGGAGATTTTCCGCCAAGCCCAGCAGAGCCTGATTGTTATGAACGCCCACAGGATCAATCACGGGGAGCCTCCGGAGCTGCGCAACGTGAAAAGCGACTTCTTTTTTATGCGCAGAAACACCGAGCAGGACCTGACCAATCTGATCCGGGACCTGTGTACCACTCGGCTTCCCAAGAATATGGGCATCCCACCGGAGCAGATCCAGGTCCTGTCGCCTACGCGCAAGGGGGGTGTGGGCACCGGGTCTCTGAATAAAATGCTCCAGCAGGCCCTGAATCCGGCTTCGCCGGATAAAAGGGAGCACGCCTACGGGGACTATACCTTCCGGGAGGGAGACCGGGTCATGCAGATCCGGAACAATTACGATATTCTCTGGAAGAAAGAGGACGGCACCGCCGCGGGAGCCGGCATCTTCAACGGGGACGTAGGCGTTGTCAAGGCGATCGATCCGCAAAAGGAGACCCTGACGGTGCTCTATGACGACAAGACGGCGGACTACGATTTCACCCAGCTGGGAGAGCTGGAGCCTGCTTTCGCCATTACGGTACATAAAAGCCAGGGCAGTGAATACCGGGCAGTGATCCTGACGGCCTGGGGAGGCTCTCCCTATCTTCTAACCAGGAGTGTTCTTTATACGGCCATTACCCGGGCAAAGGAGCTCTTGATCGTGGTGGGCCGGGAGGAGACGGTAATGGCTATGACCGCCAACGCCCAGAAGAACAAACGCTATTCCGGGCTGAAACTCCGGCTTCAGGGGAGAGCGGAATGAGACTCTTGTATTGGCTGCTGGATTTGATATTTCCCCGGAAATGCGCCCTGTGCGGGAAGCTGCTCAGTAAAGATGAGACGGACTACTGCCATGGCTGCCGGATAAACAGCCCTTATTTTCCGGTTTTGGAAGAAAAAGTCCACCCATCCGGAAAAACAGAGCTCCGATTTCTTGACAGCGTCACCGCTGTCTGGTACTATAAGGGGAACGTGCGAAGGGCAATTCTGCGTCTCAAGTTCCAGGGAGCCCGCTTTCTGGCGGTGCCTCTGGGTAGAAGCCTGGCTATGAAGGTCCTGGTGACCCATCCGGCGGGCTTTGACTATCTGACCTGGGTGCCGGTGAGCGGCAAACGGAAGCGGAAGCGGGGCTACGATCAATCGTTGCTTTTGGCCAAGGCACTGGGCGAGGAACTGGGGATGGAGCCAAAACCGCTTCTCAAGAAGGTGCGGGACAATCCTGCCCAGTCGGGCCTTTCGCCGGAAAAACGCCGTGGCAATGTTTCCGGCGTTTACGCACCGGTGGGAGAAATTGATCTGACCGGAAAACGCGTTTTGCTGATCGATGATGTATTTACCACCGGCTCTACGGCGGAGGAGTGCGCCCGGGTCCTGCGGGAGGCAGGGGCCGGGGCGGTACACTGCGCCGCGGTAGCCGCGGCTCAAAAACAGGGAGGTGCCGATTGATTCGGATCGGCTTGCCTGCCCGGATATTTTCTTTTCCCATGGAGGTTACTTATGCAGCTGTTTTCCAATGACCTGGGCGTAGACCTGGGTACATCCAATGTCCTTATTTATGCCGATGGCAAGGGCCTGGTGGTCCGGGAGCCCTCCGTTGTGGCGGTGGACCGGAATACGGGCAAAATTCTCCAGGTAGGCTCCGCCGCCCGGAATATGTTGAACCGTACCCCCGGCAACGTGGTGGCTATGAAGCCATTGAAGGACGGCATCATCTCCGACCACGAAATGACCGTGAAGATGCTCAGCGAGATGTTCAAAACCGCCACCAAGGCATCTATGTTCACCCCGAAGCCCCGTGTGGTCATCAGCGTTCCCAGCGGTGTTACCGAGGTAGAGGAGCGCAGCGTCATCAACGCTGCCATTGAGGCCGGGGCTCGCCGTGTGTTCCTGATCGAGGAGCCCTTGGCGGCGGCCTTGGGTGCCGGTTTGAATATCAAGGAGCCCAATGGCCATATGGTGGTGGATATTGGCGGCGGCACCACGGATATTGCTGTGCTGAGTATGAACGGCGTGGCCGTATCCTCCTCGCTGAAGGTGGCGGGAGATGCCTTCGATGAGGCCATTGCCCGCTATGTCCGCCGTCAGCATGCTACGGTCATCGGCCAGGTCACGGCAGAAGAGGTCAAGATCCAGATCGGTGAGGTTTATCCCAGAAACGAGGAGCTGACCATGAACATCAAGGGCCGGGATGCCAAAACCGGTATGCCGAAGATGGTTACGCTGAGCTCCCATGAAATATACGATGTGCTTCGCCGTCCCGCAAGGATGATTGCCGATGAGGTGATGGAGGTCCTGGAGCAGACCAGCCCGGAACTGGTCAGCGATGTGGCGGAAAACGGCATCACTCTTACAGGCGGCTGCAGCCAGCTGTGGGGCTTTGCGGAACTGCTGATGGAGCGTACCGGCATTCCCTGTATCCTGGCGGACGATCCGGATTCCTGCACCGCCTACGGTTGCGGCAAGAGCCTGGCCTGGATCAATAATATGAATGAAGGCCCCATTAATATCGCAAGAAAACGCGCCATGAAGAGCGGCATGTGATAAAGTACCTGATTGCCCGAAGGATGTATGTCCTTCGGGTGTTTTTTACATACAATTCACAAAAATTGCAAAAGTTAGTTGACGCTAACCGAAGAATGATGTATACTGGTTCCACTCAAAAGAGAAGAGGCGGCATCATGTTTTTGGAGATACGGGATATCCAGAAGAGCTTTGGCCAGAATGACAGCCGGGTCCAGGTTCTCAAGGGCGTCAATATGCGGGTGGAGCAGGGGGATTTCTGCGTGCTGCTGGGACCCAGCGGCAGCGGAAAAAGCACCCTGCTGAACATCATCGGCGGTATTGACATGGCGGATGCGGGGCAGATCACCATCGGCAATATCACCCTGGGGAAGATGAACCCGAAGAAGCTGACGGCTTATCGGCGGAATCACCTGGGCTATGTGTTTCAGATGTACAATCTGATCCCCAATCTGACAGTCCGGGAGAACATTGAGGTAGGGGCCTACCTCAGCAAAAAGCCGCTGAATGTGGATGAGCTCCTGCATACCCTGGGCCTGTGGGACCACCGGAACAAGCTGCCCAATCAGCTCTCCGGCGGCCAGCAGCAACGGACCGCCATTGGCCGGGCCATTGTCAAAAACCCGGATATTCTCCTCTGTGATGAGCCCACCGGGGCTCTGGACTACCAGACCGGTAAAGAGATATTGAAGCTCATCGAGACGGTGAACCGGAAATATGGCAACACCGTGATCATGGTGACCCATAATGATGCCATTCGCCTGATGGCAACGTTGGTCGTCAAGTTTCGGGACGGCGTGGTCCGCAAGGCCTACCGCAATGAAACGCCTTTGGATGCGGAGGAGCTGGAATGGTAAAGAATCCTCTTGGCAAGCGGGTATTCCGGGAACTCAGGAGCGAGGCAGGGAAGTATATCGTGATTTTTCTGCTTCTTGCCATGACCATTGCCCTGGTTTCCGGTTTTCTGGTGGCGGACGGCAGCATGCTCATCGCCTACAATGAGAGCTTTGAAAAATACAACGTGGAGTACGGCAACTTCCGGGTGGAAAAGAAGCTGAATAAGGCCCAGAAGAAATATATCAGCAAGGTGGGCATCAGCCTTTACGATAACTTTTACGTTGAAGAACCCTTTGACAATGGGACAACACTGCGCATCTTCCAGACCCGGCAGCAGGTAAATACCCCCTGCCTCATGTCCGGCAGCCTCCCAATCGGGACGGACCAGATCGCCATCGACCGGATGTACGCCGATAACAACGGCCTGACGGTGGGGGATATCCTTACCTCCAAGGGCAAGAACTGGACCGTTTCCGGCCTCATCGCCCTGCCGGACTACAGCGCTTTGTTTCAGGATAACAACGACACCATGTTTGATTCCCTCCAATTCGGCGTGGCTATTGTACCGGAGGAGAGCTTTGCCCAGTTTTCGGAGGACAGGCTCCTCTACAGCTACAGCTGGCTCTATGATACACCGCCTAAGGATGAGGAGCAGGAAAAGAATATGGCCGAGGATGTGATGACGGCAGTAAACCAGGAGGCCTCTCTTGAGAGCTTCGTTCCCCGGTATCTCAACCAGGCGATCCGCTTTACAGGGGATGACATGGGCGGCGACCGGGCCATGATCATTATGCTGCTGTATATCATCATCGCCATTATGGCCTTTGTCTTTTCCGTGACCATTGGGGCTACCATCGTCAAGGAGGCCAATGTTATCGGCACCCTCCTTGCCAGCGGCTATACGAAAAACGAACTGATCCGCCACTATATGACCTGCCCGGTGTTGGTGTGCCTTGTCAGCGCTTTGATCGGAAATGTTCTGGGCTATACGGTGCTGAAGGATGTCTGTGCCGGTATGTACTATGGCAGCTACAGTCTGCCAACCTATGAAACAGTATGGAATGCTGAGGCCTTCCTGCTGACCACCGTGGTGCCGGTGCTCATGATGACGGTCATTACCTGGTGGACCCTACAGAAAAAGCTGAGCCTGTCGCCCTTAAAATTTCTCCGCCGGGATCTGCGGAAGCACCGCAGTGCCAGGGTGTTCCCACTGCCTGGGTTTCTGCCCTTCCTGTCCCGATTCCGTTTGCGGGTGATTTTCCAGAATCTGGGCAGCTATGTGATTTTGTTTGTTGGCATCCTTTTTGCCAATCTGCTTCTGATGTTCGGTCTGCTGTTCCCAAGCGCCATGCAGCACTATCAGGACACTATGCCAGACAATATGCTCTCTCAATACACCACCATGCTTACCGTTCCTGCCAACGCCGCCAACGAGAAGCGGAAGCTCCAGAGCCTGGTGAATATGCTTATTTTCCGCAGCGATGTAGAGACGGAGCAGGCCGGGGCGGAAAAATTCAGCGCCTATAGCCTCATGACGCTCCCCGGGAAATACAAAAGCGAAAGCGTCACCCTCTACGGTGTGGAGCCGGACAGCCAGTATATCCATGGGGATTTTCAAAAGGGCACCGTGCTGATTTCCTCGGCATATAAAGAGAAGTTCGGCATTCAGGTGGGGGACACCGTGACATTGAAGGAGGAGTATGAGGACACCACCTATTCCTTCACGGTTACGGGAGAGTACGATTATATGGGGGCTCTGGCCCTGTTCCTGCCCAGGCAGGAACTGAACGAGATCTTTGATTTGGGAAAAAGCTATTTCTGCGGCTATTTCTCCGATGCCCCCATTCAGGATATCGATGAAAAATACATTGGTACCGTGCTGGATGTGACGGCCATGACCAAGGTCAGCCGCCAGCTTATGCGCTCCATGGGAGGCATGATGGACCTGGTAAATCTCTTCTCCGTGGGCCTCTTTTTTGTGCTGGTGTATCTGCTCAGCAAAATGATCATCGAGAAAAACGCCCTGTCTATCTCCATGGTGAAGGTCCTGGGCTACACCCGGTGGGAGATTTTCCTGCTGTATGTCCTGCCGACGACCTTTGTGACGGTGGCCTTCATCCTGCTGAGTCTTCCTATTGAGGGAAAAATCATGGATGTTCTGTTCCGGGAGGTCATGCTCACCTCTATGAGCGGCTGGATCCCCATGTATGTTGCGCCGGAACTGTACGAAAAAATGGCGATTTATGGCATTGCCGCCTATGCCGTAGTGGCCCTGATGGAGCTGCGGCGAATCACAAAGATACCGGAATCGGAGGCACTGAAATGCGTAGAATGAGAAAACGGAAACTGGCCGCCGCGTTGACGGCAGCGGCCCTATTGGGGAGCCTGACTTTCCCCGCCCAGGCGGCCACGGTGTCGGAGGAAAACTGGGACAAGCAGGAGACTGTCCATGTGACGGCAGCCCCTTCGGGAAAGGCTAAGGAAGTAGAGGTGGAGGTGATCCTCCGGCAGAAAGGTACCGGCCCCATCCAGGACAAGTCCATTCTGACGGACATCCGGAATACGGAAGGGGATGAGGAATATACCCTCCTGTCCGACGGCACCTTGTCCTGGCAGAATCAGGGGGAGGATATCCACTATAAGGGAAACGCGGATCCCGCATCTGTGCCCATGGAAATCGATGTAAGCTATACGATGGACGGTGTCATCTCCACCCCTCAGGCCCTAGCGGGAAAATCCGGCCACCTTGTGATCCGCTTTGATTACAAAAACAAGTTGGAGCGGACTGTAGAGGTGGGGAAAAAGAGCTATACGGTGCCGGTGCCTTTGATGGCTATGACCCTGGTGCCCCTGGACGAGGATGTGTTTTCCAATGTGAAGGTCACAAACGGAAAGGTCATCAGCATGGACGACAGCGGCCTGGCCGTGGGCATGGTGCTGCCCGGCTTCAGCAAGGTCCTGAACCTTCAGTCCCTCAGCTATACGGAAGACGTGGACATCCCGGAATACTTTGAGATATCCGCGGATGTAACAGACTTCTCCCTGGATTTTACGGCTACCGTGGTTTCTCCCGGATTGCTGGACGATATGGACGAGGAGGATCTGGATGCCGACAACGATTTTGACGGCACCGCCGGGGACATCGACAGCGCCATGGATACTATGTACGAAGGGGCTGACGACCTGAAGGACGCTGTAGAACAGGTCGAGAACGGATTGGGGGCCATCGTTACCGCACTGAAAACCGGTGTGGAGACCCTCTCCGCCCAGAACAAAAATCTGGGCCGCCTTTTCGCCCAGTTCCAGATTCCCAAGGATGATCCGCAGACTCCGGACATCGATGAATCCCTGACCACCCTGGCCGGACAAATCGAGGGGGCCAGACAGGAAGCCGTCAAGGTCAATGATGTGGAGGCCCAGAAGCACTTGGAGGAGGCCCAGAAAATGATCGAGGAGCTGACGGACACGTCAGACGGCCTGCTTGCCAAGATTATGGAAGAGAACGCAGTGTCCTCCGCCTATGTTTCCGGTGCCATGGAGGGGGCGGACAAGCTGAAAAGCGCCATGAAGAAGATGCTTGAGGGCGTGGAAGAGTTCCGGGACGGCATCACGGAGTTTCGGGACAACGGCTCCGGGGAGCTGAAAAAGCTGGCCCGGGACGCGGACAAGCTCCAGAGCATAATGGATACCCTGAAAGCCATGAAGCGGGCAGGGGAGGACTACACCAGCTTCTCCGGCCTGGCTGAGGGAAAAAAAGGAAATGTATCCTTCCTGTATGAGACGGAAGAAATCGAGGACTGAAAAATGCCCCTGTGCGAACAAGCATTTCGCACAGGGGCATACCCTTTTACAAGCTCAGATAGAAGTTCCGTCTCACCAGCGCCTTGGAGCAGCGCTCACACAGGTAGTCGCCGGTCAGAATGGTACCGGAATAGTTCTCCGGATTGCCGCAGCGCTGGCACAGCTCAGAACGGACCTGCTTTTTTTCAAAGATCCAGTAAGAGACGCTGGCACCCTTCACGGCGTCCCAGGTGTGTCGGTCGGTGATGTGGGCCGGTACACGGCGGTAATTGTAGATATTGGAGTCCCGGACCTGGACACCCTTCTCGTCGATCTTTTCTACCACGATGTAGTGCCCCTTGGAGGTCCAGTAGCCTTTCATCTGACAGGAGATCAGGGGATACCCATCTTCCAAGGCGGCCAGGGCCACATCCGGGTCGAAGACCTGGTCCCGGAGGTAGTAGCCCATATTGGGGGGTTCTCTGCGGAAGATCGTGTAATCCGTTCCCCAGTCGCTGCAATAGGAGCCGTAGCGCTCACACAGAATGGGCGGTGTCAGCTCCGTATCCGTCATGTAGCTGGAGAGCATGGCGAGACTGGTAATGCCGCAGCCATAGGTCCGCAGGGGGTAGTTGCCGTAGCGGGTGACACCGTAGTCCTGCTGTAAGTAGAGGGGCACCTCCGGGAACCGCTCATGGGCGATATCCGGATAAAGAATGTCGGAATAGGAAAGACCCAGGCCACTTTCCGGCTCTTCCGCCAGAGTGATGTCGGTGTAGGATACATCCATGGGATACTGATCCAGGCACTTGTCCACGAATTCCTGGAGCTTTCCAAGAGTAAGCGCATTCTTGGCAGCGGCATAGGTCTCGGTATTTCCATCCACGTAGTAGAGAATATGGACTCCCAGATTCGAACGGATGACGGTGGTATCCCCCGGCTGCCGTGCTTCGTCAAAAACCCATTCGTCCAGTGGGGAGATCAGTTCTCCCTGCCTTACGTGCCAATAAAGGCCACCCTGTAAGTTAGATGCCTTATCCTGGGAGATGTCGTGGGCCAACTGGCCGAAGCTTCCTTCGCCGGACTTGTAGGCGGCGGCCCACTTAGACAACTCCTTTTTGGCGGCCTCTTCCGCCGCATTCCAGCTATCCTCGTCGGCACCGGAATTTACAACGGAGAGAATGTGGCGGATATCGGCGTACCGGCCGGTTACAGAGAGGCGGCTTTGATATGTCTGATAGTAGCTGTCCACTTCTTCCTCAGTGGGGACCAGGTAGTCCTCCATGGTGGTCAGGTACATATAACCGAAGTTGTAGAGCTTGGCGGCCTCCAGCAGGCCGTCCATGGTAGTGTGCAGCCCCTGGGCAGCCAGAGCCTCGGCGTCGGCAAAACCGGCGGTTTTTGCCAGCTGGGAAAGCAGATCCTCCAAATTGTCCAGAAAGGCCTGGTGCATGGTGTTGGGGCTGTAGCCGCTTTCATAGCGGTACATATACTTGGTGGCTGGCATACCGGTCATGTATTCCGCGTAGTTGTCCAGATTCGGCTGGAAGGCTTCCTCTACCGGCAGCCCCTCCACTTCGGCAGCCACGGACAGAGCCTGGGCCCTGTGCCAGGTGGACAGGGCTTTGCCCAGGAAATATTGCTGCCAGGTGGCTGCGGAGTTGTCAATATCGCATTTTTGCTGAGAGAAGGGGATGGAAGGATCCGGCAGAACGCTGTTGTCTCCGCCCAGGTATCCCAGCACTTCCAGGGCATAGAGGGATTGCAGCGTCCCTAAGGTCAGTGCTCCGGAGCCGCAGCGGGCCACCACCTGCTTGGCATCCGGCTCGCCGGAATAGTCGCCCTTGCAGGTCACATCCTCCGGGTTCCCGTCCGGGGCGGTAAAAGCTGTGACCTCGGTGGGGGAAGAGGTTTCAGCAGCGGTGTCTGCCTTTTTTTCCGAGCAGCCCGCAAGACAAGCCAGCAGCAGGCTGCAAGCCAACAGAAAACACAGGATTCGTTTCATGGGGGATCACCCTTCTTAATTAATCTTGGATAAGTTTACCATAACTGGTTTACAGAATCAAGTACTTTTTCCATTCTTGGACGTAATTTGAGGAAAGAAGTGAAATTCTCTCAAAAAATACGGAATTCTCCGAGAAAAAGCAATTAGCATACACTAACTCCATAAAAAATAGGACGAAATATACAAAAAGCAGAATACTCGATTATACATGTTAGACAAAACGAATATGCAGTTGTTGCGAAATAATGTAAAGTTTGTTATAATCTCAAATGCCTACATAAAAGGAGGAATTTGATATGTTGGATGAATCCTACTACCGGAAGACAGACGAGATCATTGCCCGCTACGGAAAAGAGCCCAAGGCACTGATTCCCGTCATGCAGGACGTTCAGGCGGAATACCGCTACCTGCCCGGTGAGCTCCTCTCCTACATTGCGAAACAGATCGGTATTACCGAAACCAAGGCCTACAGCGTTGCCACCTTCTACGAGAACTTTTCCTTTGAGGCAAAGGGAAAATACGTTATCAAAGTCTGCGACGGTACGGCCTGCCATGTGCGCCACTCTACCCCTGTGCTGGAGGCCCTCTGGAAAGAGCTGGGCCTGAGCAAAAAGAAGCATACCACCGATGATATGATGTTCACCGTGGAGACCGTATCCTGCTTGGGTGCCTGCGGATTGGCCCCCACCATGATGGTAAACGAGCAGGTCCATCCGGCCATGACCCCTGAAAAGGCTCTGGCCCTGATTGCGGAATTGAGAGGTAAAGGCTGATGATCCAGAATATAGAAGATCTGTCCCGTGAGCGGGAAAAGGCCGTTGCGGAAATGAACGGCTATGATTGCCGGGTGCTGGTCTGCTCCGGTACCGGCTGTATTGCTACCGGTTCCAATAAGATCTATCAGCTGTTCAAGGATCTGATTGGCGACGATCCTTCCGTCCAGCTGGAGTTTGCCCCTCACGACGAGGATGCCCACGACTCCAAGGTGGGGGTCCACAAGACCGGCTGCCAGGGCTTCTGTGAGCTGGGCCCCCTGGTCCGGATCCAGAAGGGCGGCAAAACTGTCCAGTATGTCAAGGTCCAGCCCGACGACTGCAAGGATATCTACGAAGAAACCATCCTTGGCGACAATGTCCTTGAGCGGCTTCTCTACCACAAGGGTGAAAAGAAGTATGTCCAGCCTGAGGAGATTCCCTTCATTGCCAAGCAGACCCGCATCGTTCTGGAGAACTGCGGCAAGCTGGATGCGGAGTCCCTGGATGAGTATCTGGCCTCCGGCGGCTTCAAGGCCCTGGAGAAGGCCATGTTCCAGATGGACCGGGACCAGATCATTGAAGAGATCGACAAGTCGGGCCTTCGTGGCCGTGGCGGCGGCGGTTTCCCCGCCGGTAAGAAGTGGAAGCAGGTAGCCCGGCAGAAGGATCCCATCCGCTATGTGGTCTGCAACGGCGACGAGGGCGATCCCGGTGCCTTTATGGACGGCTCCGTTATGGAGGGCGATCCCTTTAAGCTGATCGAGGGCATGATGATCGCCGCCTACGCCGTCCGGTCCTCCGACGGCTACATTTACGTCCGTGCGGAGTATCCCATGTCTGTTGCCCGTCTGCGCCATGCCATTGCCCTGTTGGAGGAGCGGGGGCTGCTGGGTGATCACATCCTGGGCAGCGATTTTTCCTTCCATATGCACATCAACCGGGGTGCCGGTGCTTTCGTGTGCGGTGAAGGCTCCGCTCTTACCGCCTCTATTGAGGGCAACCGCGGTATGCCCCGTGTGAAGCCCCCGAGAACCGTAGAAAAGGGCCTGTGGGAGCGTCCCACCGTCCTCAATAACGTAGAAACCTATGCCAATGTTCCTAAGATCATTCTCCAGGGTGCAGACTGGTATCGCTCCATTGGTACCGCCGGAAGCCCCGGCACCAAGACCTTCTCCCTCACCGGTGCCATCGAGAATACGGGCCTGATCGAAGTGCCTATGGGCTCCACGCTGCGAGAAATTATTTTCGACATCGGCGGCGGCCTGAAAAACGGCTCCACCTTTAAGGCGGTCCAGATCGGCGGCCCCTCCGGCGGCTGCCTGACGGAAAAGCACTTGGATGAGCCTCTGGATTTTGACTCCGTGAAGAAATTCAATGCCATTGTGGGTTCCGGCGGCATGGTGGTCATGGACGAGCACACCTGCATGGTGGAGGTCGCTCGGTTCTTCATGTCCTTCACCCAGCGGGAGTCCTGCGGCAAGTGCGTTCCCTGCCGGGAGGGCACCAAGCGGATGCTGGAGATCCTGGAGAAGATCGTAGCCGGCAAGGGTGAACTGGAAGATCTGGATAAGCTGGAGGAGCTGGCCACCATGGTCAAGACCATGGCCCTGTGCGGCCTGGGCAAGTCCGCCCCCCTGCCTGTGATCTCTACCCTGAATACCTTCCGGGATGAGTATATCGAGCACATTGTGGACAAGAAGTGCCGGGCCAAGGTCTGTACGGCCCTGCGTCGGTACGTCATCAATCCGGACTTCTGTAAGGGCTGCGGCAAGTGCGCCCGGAACTGCCCCGTGAACGCCATTTCCGGCAAGGTGAAAAATCCCTATCATATCGATCCCACCGTCTGCATCAAGTGCGGCTCCTGTAGGGAGAATTGTGCCTTCGATGCCATTTATGTAGAAGCGTAAGGAGGGGCAATCATGGGAACCATTACGATTAACGGAAAGAAATATACCTTTACCGACGAGAAAAACGTCCTGACCATCATTCGCAAGGCGGGTATCGATCTGCCCACCCTGTGCTACCATTCCGACCTGTCAACCTTCGGTGCCTGCCGCCTGTGTACGGTGGAAAACGACCGGGGCCAGTGCTTTGCCTCCTGCTCGGAAGAGCCAAGAGACGGTATGGTCATCTATACCCATACCGAGCGGCTGCGCCGTCACCGCAAGCTCATTATTGAGCTCCTGCTGGCTGCCCACTGCCGGGACTGCACCACCTGCATGAAGTCCGGCGAGTGCGTCCTCCAGGATCTGGCCCACAAGATGGGTGTCCGGGAGGTCCGGTTTGAGGACTATAAGGAATTCAGGCCCATTGATTATTCCTCTCCCTCCATTGTCCGGGATCCCAACAAGTGTATCCTTTGCGGCAATTGCGTCCGTGTTTGCAGCGAGATCCAGGGCGTAGGTGTGCTGGGCTTTGCCCACCGTGGCACCGATGCGGAGGTGATCCCCGCCTTCAATAAAAAGCTGAGCCAGACGCAATGCGTCAGCTGCGGCCAGTGCCGGGTGTACTGTCCCACCGGTGCACTGACCATTCGCACCCACCTGGATGAGGTGTACGAGGCTCTGGGCGATCCCAATGTCCGGGTCGTGGCCCAGATCGCTCCCGCCGTCCGGGTGGCGGTAGGCGATGCCTTTGGCCTGCCCAACGGTACCAACGCCATGGGCAAGGTGGTGGCAGCCCTGCACAGCATGGGCTTCGACGAGGTTTTCGACACCAGCTACACCGCCGACCTGACAGTCATGGAGGAGTCCGCGGAGTTCCTGGACCGGGTGAAAAACGGCGGTAAGCTGCCTCTGCTGACCTCCTGCTGCCCCGCGTGGGTGAAGTTCGTGGACAACGAGTTCCCGGAGATGAAGGAGAATGTATCCACCTGCCGCTCTCCTCAGGGTATGTTCTCCGCCGTCATCAAAGAGTATTACCGGGACCCCGCCCATGCAAAGGGGAAGAAGACCTTTGTGGTGTCCATTATGCCCTGTACTGCCAAGAAGATGGAGGCCAAGCGGCCCAACTCCTTCACCAAGGGCGAGCAGGATACGGACATTGTCCTTACCACCACCGAGCTGACCCGGATGATCAAGAACTTCGGCATTGCCTTTGATAAGATCGAGCCGGAAGCCTGCGATATGCCCTTCGGCCTGAGCTCCGGCGGCGGCGTCATTTTCGGCGTCACCGGCGGCGTGACGGAGGCCGTGCTCCGCCGCCTGGCCGAGGACCACGACCCCGCCACCATGAACGCCATTGCCGAGTGCGGTATCCGCGGCGAAGAGGGCATCAAGGAAGCTACCATTCCCTATCACGGCATGGATGTGAAGATTTGCGTGGTTTCCGGTCTTGCCAACGCACGGAAGGTCATGGAGCAGGTAAAGTCCGGCGAAAAGGAATACCACCTGATCGAGGTCATGGCCTGCCGCCGCGGCTGTATCATGGGCGGCGGTCAGCCCATCCCCGCCGGTCCCAGACACAAGGCGGCAAGAGCCGCCGGCCTCTACAAGGCCGACAAGGATCGGATCATTCGCAAGTCCGACGAGAATCCCTTGATGGATGTCTTCTACAACGGCTATTTCAAGGGCAAGGCCCACGAGCTGCTGCATAACCACGAATAAACCTTTGCCACCCCAAGCCTTCCCCGCCGGGGAAGGTGCCGCGGCCCAGCCGTGACGGATGAGCTGCGGCAAGCACCACTAAGTTACAACAGGCGGTACTCCATTTGCGAGTGCCGCCTGTTTTGCGTGGTCCAGGCGGTAACAAAGCCGTAACCCCCTTTTGCAAAATCCGTGTTATAATGAAGACACAAAAGGAGGCGAGGATATGGCAGAAAACAGACTCCTGATCGTTGAGGACGACAAGGCTATCGCCAAGGCGCTGACGCTGAATCTGGAGCTTGCCGGATATGTTGTTATCCACTACGATGATGGGGCCAAGGCATTGGATGGCCTGAAACAGGACCACAGTTTCGACCTGGCCCTGCTTGACATGATGCTCCCCGGGGTGGATGGGTTTGGTTTGCTGCCTATTTTGCGGTCCTACGGCATCCCCGTTATCTGCCTGACGGCTCTGACGGACACCCAGTCCGAAATCCAGGGTCTCCGGGAAGGGGCAGAGGACTACGTCACCAAGCCCTTCCGTATGGCGGCCCTGCTGGTGCGGATCGAGAAGGTGCTGGAACGCGGCGGAAAGCTCCATAAGCTCTACCGCTTCAAGGACCTGGAGCTGGACGGGGAGAACCGGGTCCTGCGGCGGGGAGGGGAAACCATTGTCCTGCCGCCTATGGAATTCGATGTGCTCATGGTCCTCATGAAGAACAAAAACCGCACCGTCTCCCGGCAGCAGATCCTCAGTGAAATATGGGGCTATGAGTATTTTGGGGACCTGCGGACGGTGGATGTGCGGATCGCCAACCTGCGGAAAAAGCTGAACTTAGCGGAGGAGATTCGCACCATTCCCCGCACCGGCTACAGATTGGAGGAGCTATGAAATTAAGGTGGAAGATCACGATCCTTTGCGGGCTGCTGCTGGCTCTGCTGGTATTGGCTCTTTCTCAGGTAATGTATGACCGACTGCGGGACCAAACCTATCAGGTACACATGGAGGCCCTGAAAGCGGAGCTCCAGCGGGTAGAGACGGCTTTTACGGAACAGGCGGAACGGAAGCTGCCCGATGCGCAAACGCCGGAGCAGCGAGAGGTCCTTTTGCGCAGACTTTTCCAGCAGCAGGTTTCCGGAGAAGCATATCTGCGGCTGGACGGAGCGCTGATTTACGGTTCTGCCAGCGAGTTGCTCATCGACTTGTCCTATGATCCTCCTTCTGGTGTCCGCAACGCAGGGTATGGCGGTTCCCGGACCTACGCGCTGTGCGCAGGCACGCTGTCCATTGACGGGAGAGATGGGAAGTACCAAATCTACCTCACGGAAGACCTGACCCAGGAGGCGGAGCAGATGGCCCAGCTTTACCGCGGCTTCCTCAAAAACGCTGCCATCACGCTGGTTGTGGGGGTCCTGCTCCTGGCCTGGATCCTTTTCAGAGCCCTAAAACCTCTGGGTACTCTTCAAAAAACCGCTGCCCATATCGCCGACGGTGCCTACGGGGAACGGGCACCGGTGAAGCGGAAAGACGAGGTGGGGCTGCTGGCCGCGGACTTCAACCGTATGGCTCAGGCAGTGCAGACCCACATCGACCAGCTGACGGAGCAGAACGAAGCCCAGCAGCGCTTCCTCCGGGCGGTGACTCACGAATTCAAAACCCCTATGACCTCCTTACAGCTAAATGCAGAGACCATGCGCACGGTCCGCTTGCCGGAAGACCGCCAGGCGGAAATCCTGGCAGATGTGGACGATCAGCTTCAATTTTTAGAAAAGCTGGTGCAGAAGCTTTTGAAGCTGCTGACTCTGAAGGAGACCCCGGACCAAGGGCCCATAGACAAGGAGGCGCTGACAGAACGCACCCGGAGCCTGTGCCGGGGAGTCCTGGAAAAGTGGGGCATCGGTCTGGAAATTGAGAGGGATGACGCACTGCTAGTGGGGGATGAGGATCTGCTGTGCTCGGCTCTGTGCAACCTGGTGGAGAATGCGGCAAAGGCCTCCCAGGCTGGGAGCACCGTACATCTGCGGCTGCTGGGAAGCACATTGGAGGTGGAGGACCAAGGCGTGGGTATCCCGGCGGAAGCCATTTCCAAGCTGACAGAGCCCTTCTACACGGCGGACCCCTCCCGCAGCAAGCAGCGGGGCGGCTTCGGCCTGGGGCTGTCTTTGGTCAAGGCCATTGCCGATGCCCACGGGGGAATACTGGAAGTCGAAAGTACCCTGGGAATGGGAACACTGGTGCGGCTGCGGCTGCCGGAAAAGGAGGAAACCCAATGAAACGGATGATGCTTTGTTTCGCCACTGTGCTGCTGCTCAGCGGCTGCGGCCAGACCCAGCCGGAGACCGATACAGCTACTTTGCAGCAGACCCAGTTTATCCAGGCGGCCAGGGCCCCGGCGGAGGACCTGAACCTGCCGGACCGGTTCGCAGGCTCCTGGCAGTCCCAGGACGGGCGGATAACCGTCCTGGCCGATGCTGAAATCACCACCAACCAGGGGACCAGCCTCCCGGCGGCCCTGGTCCAGCGCCGCCGCCTGACCCAGGAGGACCTGGATCTGCTGCTGGCTGCCTTTGCCAAGGGAAATCCCTGCTATCGGGACGATATCTTCACAAAGCAGGATTATCAGGAACACATTGACAGAATGCGCCAGTATTACGAAGAAAATGGCATGGATGAAACGGAAAAATCCGATATCAAAAACCTGGAAAAGGAAATGCGGGCTGCCCCGGAGGAGCGGCCCGTGGTGGATAGCTATTGGATCGATGAAGGGATGCAGTGCCCTGTGTTTTATGCCCAGACCAAGGCTGGCGGAATGGACTGGGAATTTGATATCAAAGACAACGGTACCACCATGGCTTCTGTGAATGTTTACCGAAAGGCCTACGGTTCCTTCGGTATGAGCCGCCTTGAGTTGGAGGGGGTAGCCTCTATCGATGGTATCGACCAGCCGGAGCAGCACATTACAGCGGAGGAGGCCCAGACCATTGGGGACACTCTTATGGAGCAGCTGAATCTTGGGTACATGGTCTGCGATGACATCCGTCAAGGCCTCAACGGAGCTCAGCTCCTATACTATGTTCCCACGGTCCAGGGGGTACGTCTGTCCTGCATCCCGGTGCCCAGAAGGAAGGATGATGGCACCTTCTGGCCCACGGTGAATTATCTGGATGCTACCGCTGACGAGACCGGCAATCCGGACGATATTGTCTGGAGCAATGAAAAAATCCAGATGGAAATTGGTACCGATGGTATTCTTTCCTTCCGCTGGGAAATGCCCTGCCAGGTCACGGAGATCATTACGGACAACGCCAGCCTGATGCCTTTTGACGAAATTGCTGGAATTGTGGGCCTCATGCTGCCGGAAACCCTCAACGGGTCCCTCTCCAAGCAGACCGTTACCATCCACCGGGCAGACCTGACCCTGATGCGCATCCGGGACAAAGGAACCACCACCGGCCGGGTAGTCCCTGTCTGGGATTTCTGGGGCAGCGCCGATGAGGGTTTTGACCAGGTCCTGCTGACCCTGAATGCCGTAGACGGCAGCGTCATCCATAGGGCTTTTGGCTACTGAATATACGCAAAGACCCTCTCCGTAGAGAGGGCTTTTGCCTTACTTATGGTACCGGCTGCCGGCCTGGATGGCCTCTGCCCGGTAGAGCTGCTCCAGCACCATGATCCTGGCCAGATGGTGGGGGAAGGTCATGGGGCCCATGGAGAGCCTGAAATCCGCCTTTTCCTTGACTCTGGGGGCCATGCCGAAGGAGGAGCCGATGAGAAAGCAGGCGCTGCTCTTGCCGGAGAGCTTTACGTCTCCCATTTTTTTGGCGAAGGCCTCGCTGCTGAGCTCCTTCCCCTCTGGGGTGAAGACGCAGAACCAGGCCCCCTTGGGGATGCGGGAGAGGATATCCTCTGCCTCCTTTTCCAGCCCTGCCGCAATTTCCGCCGGGCTGGGATCCTCCGGAAGACGGCACTCCGGCAGCTCCAGAAGGTGAAATCTGCAATAGCCGGACAGCCGCTTGGCGTACTCCGCCGCGGCGGAAATATAGAATTTTTCCTTTAGCTTTCCCATGGTGATCAGGGTGACCTCAAACATATGTGCCTCCAAAAATGGATTTTCTCTATGATACCACGGTTTCCCGGGGAATGCAACGGGGCAAATAGCCGGTCAGTTCCCTTTGTATTTCCGTCTGGTGGCCAGCCCGCCCCGGATGTGCCGCTCCTCTTTGTTTCGGTTCAGTACCTCCCGAACCTGCCGGTAAAGGGTTTGGTCTACCCGCCTGAGCCGTTGGGTCAGATCCTTATGAACGGTAGATTTTGAAATGCCGAAATGGGTCCCGGCGGACCGGACGGTGGCATCGGTTTCGATCATGTATCGGGCCAGAAGGACGGCCCGGCGCTCCATGTCTTCCTTCACGTTCTCTCCCTCCCGATGCGGTTTGCTGCATCCTATGCCGTTCCGGCCCAATCTATACCCTTGACAGGCGGAGAGTCAGGGAATAAAATAGGAGAGAAAATACAATGAAGGGGATTATTCCATGATCTATTTCAACAACGACTATTCAGAGGGCTGCCATCCGGAGATCCTGAAGGCTCTGGCCCAGACCAATTTGGAGCAGTCCAGCGGTTATGGCACAGATGGCCACTGCGCCGCTGCTGCGGCGAAAATACGGGCCATCTGCCAGGACGATACTCTGGCGGTCCATTTCCTGGTGGGGGGCACCCAGGCCAACCTGACGGTGATTGCCGCCGCGCTGCGGCCCCATCAGGGTGCCATCGGTGCGGATACCGCCCATATCAACTGCCACGAGACCGGCTCCATCGAGGCAACCGGCCACAAGGTTCTGGCAATTCCCGGGAAGGACGGCAAAATCACTGCCCGGCAGATCAAGGACCTGGTTCTGGCCCACCGGGCGGACGAGAGCTTCGAGCATACGGTTCAGCCTAAGCTGGTCTATCTTTCCACCCCTACGGAGCTGGGCACCCTGTATACCCTGGATGAGCTGGAGGCCATCAGCAGCATTTGCCGGGAGCTGGGGCTGTACCTGTTTGTGGACGGGGCCCGGCTGGGCTATGGCCTGGCGGCTAAGGGCAACGACGTTACCCTGCCGGATCTGGCCAGGCTCTGCGATGTGTTCTATATTGGCGGTACCAAGGTCGGTGCGCTTTTCGGAGAGGCGGTGGTCATTTACAATAGCGCTCTGAAGGAGGACTTCCGTTACCTCATCAAGCAGCACGGCGGTATGCTGGCCAAGGGCAGGCTCTTGGGGCTCCAGTTTGAGATCCTGATGGAAAATGACCTGTATACCACCATTGCCGCCCAGGCCATTGCCCTGGCAGACCAGATCCGGGACTGCCTTGCAAGTCTTCATGTTCCCATGCTGGTGGAAAATACCACCAACCAGATTTTCCCGATTTTACCGAATGCGGTCCTGGAAAAGCTCTCCGGGAAATATGTTTTCTGCGAGCAGTGCCCTGTGGATGATACCCACCGGGCAGTCCGGATCTGCACCAGCTGGGCCACGGTGAAGGAGAATGTGGATGCGCTGTGCCAGGACCTGAGGCAGGCAATGGCAGCACCGGAGAAATCAGCCTGACCATCTGCGCCCACAACTTTTACAGAAGGGGATGTGTGAGCCATGGGCATCCGTGAGATGCTGAAAGGCGAGCAGCCAACCGTTTTCGAAGCCATTGCCAATTTCCAAAATCTAGGCCAATTTGGCGAATACTCCACGGAATATGCGTTGACGAACCACAACATTGAGGGGAACTACACGGTTCTAAAGAATCTCTATGTTCCCTATCAGGGCAGGACTGCTGAAATAGATTTGATCATGCTCCACGAAAAGGGGCTGTTTGTCTTTGAAAGCAAGAACTACAGCGGCACCATTACCGGCACGATAGACTGCCAAAAGTGGAAGCAGACCATGAAAGACTGGAGAAAATACTACTTTTATAACCCCGTTTGGCAGAATCAGACCCATATTCGGGCCCTGTCCGCCTACCTGGGTGTTCCGGAAGAGGCCTTTCGCTCTTATATCGTTTTTTCCGAGCGCTGTGAGCTGCAACGGGTCCCGGAGGACACAGAGCGCCTTTGTATCGTCCAGCGGCCTGCCATGCTGCAAAAGCTCCGAGAGGCTTTGTCTGCATCGCAGGATTCTTTGTCGAGAGAAGAAATTGCTTCACTAAAAGAAAGACTGGAGCCCCTGACCAAAGTCAGCGAAACAGAAAGGGAACGGCATGTCAATGCCATCCGGGAAAGGTGTCCGGAGTGCGGGAACCCTTTGCTATTGCGAAAGGGGCGGTACGGTCCTTTTCTTGGCTGCTCCAATTATCCCAAATGCAAATATACCTGTGATGTGAAATAAAGATTTGCCCCGAAATGCCGGGCCCTTTGGCCAGCATTTCGGGGCTTGACTTTTCTGTCTACATACAGTAGAATATAGTTGTCTACAGCAAGTAGAATAAAGGAGGGAAATTTTATGGCGGACTACCGTCTTGGAGAAATCGAATCGAAGTTTGCGGACCTGATCTGGGAAAATGAGCCCCTGACCTCCCGACGTTTGGCGGAACTGGCCCTGGACAGCCTGAATTGGAAGCGAACCACCACCTACACAGTGCTGAAGCGGCTGTGCGACCGGGGCTTGTTCCAGAACCAGGGAGGGACGGTGTCGTCTCTTGTCAGCCGGGATGCTTTTTATACCGGCCAGAGCCGACAGTTTGTAGAGGATGCTTTCAAGGGGTCCTTGCCCGCTTTTTTGGCGGCCTTTGGCAGCGGGAAAAGGCTGCCAGACGCGGAAATTGACGAGCTGCAAAGGATCATCGATGGAATGCGGGGTGAATCAGATGACAAGCGTGTTTGAACGGCTGCTCAACATGAGCATTACCGGCAGTATTGTCATTGCCGTGGTGCTGCTGGCCCGGCTGTGCTTGAAGCGGGCACCGAAGATCTATTCCTATCTGCTCTGGTCTGTGGTGCTGTTCCGGCTGCTGTGCCCTGTATCCTTTTCTTCCGATGTCTCCGTTCTGGAACCAGTGCCGGGGCGTTCGGCAGACTCCGGGTGGACGGTCTCCTACCAGCCCCTCCGGCAGGCGGTTCAGATTGAAACCCGGCCCCAGGCAGAAGCGACTCCGGAACGGCTGGAGCATCAGAAGACAGAGCAGCCGAATGGGAAAGTACCCCCTATGGACATTGCGGCTTGGGTTTGGCTTTTGGGCGCTGTGGGTATGGGGAGCTTCAGCCTTGCTCAGTACGCCCTTCTCCGGCGAAGACTGGCAGAGGCGGTACCGCTGGGTGGAAACCTATACCTATGTGATCGGATCGCCTCGCCCTTCGTGATGGGGCTCTTTCGCCCGAACATCTATCTTCCCTCGGAAACGCCGGAAGAAGAGCGCTCTTTTATCCTGGCCCATGAGCGCTGCCATATCCGCCGGGTGGATCCGGTATGGAAAGCCCTGGCGTATCTGGCTCTGTGCATCCACTGGTTCAACCCCCTTGCCTGGCTGGCCTTCTGCTTGGCCGGAAAGGACATGGAGCTGAGCTGCGATGAAGCGGTGCTAAAAGGACTGGGGGTAGAGGTCCGGGCAGATTATGCCCAGGCCCTGCTGCGGCTGGCGACCCATAAGCGTGTTTTCTCCGGTATGCCTTTGGCCTTCGGTGAGGGAGACACCAAGGGGCGGATTCGTAATATGGCCCGGTGGAAGCGCCCAAAAGTCTGGGTCAGTGCTCTGTGTGGGGCGGTGCTGCTGGTGACTGTGGCGGTCTGTGCCATGAATCCCAGGCAGGGCAAGCCTCTGGAAGAGTTGACCCGCATATCCGGCCCGGCGGGTATCGGTGTCGGGGACTTCTATTGCACCCTCCCGGAGGGCTATACCATGGAAGCCCGGGAACTGGTGCAGGTAAAAACCGGGGACGGCATTATGCAGGTCATTACCGACGGCACAGATGTCCTCGGCGGTGTGCTTCACTTTGAGCAGGGGGCTATCCAGGAGAATATCACAGCCCTGTACAGGGCCCTGGGTGTGCCGGAGGAGGAGCCTCTGGGCTATATGTCCGGCGGCAGCGCCGGGAAGGATGTTACCATTTCCATATTCAGCGATGTCCCCGAGGGGCAGCCCCGCTTGGTACAGCATCAGCACAACCTCTATTACTGGGGAGACCTGATCTATGACCTGTGGTTAGACGAACAGGCCATGCCCCAGGACATCATGGAGTCCTTGCTGAATTCCGTCAGCCTGGGGGGCCAGCTGACATACAGCTCCGGGGTGATTCCCTACGAGATCGGGGATTTGCCCCAGGGCCTGTCCTCTTTTATGGACGGAGACGGGAGCATCTGGTTCCAGAAGGGGGAAGCCATTGTCGGCGGCATCACCGACTACGCGATCCCCCAGGGGGTCTACGATCCTATGGACGAGATGTTCCAGTGGCTCCAGGACGTAGGCATCCCGGATTATGAGGATGAGAACTTGTTAGACGTTGCTATGTTTAGCTTCGGCGGTGACAGCTGCAACGTTACCTTTGCCGACGACAGTGAGCCTCCTACGGTGGAGCGCACCCATATCTTCCATGTGACCAGTGATACGGTCTACGACTTCTGGTGGGATAAGCTTCAGCTGAGCAGGGAGGAACAAGACGCACTGAAGGATGCTGTGCGGTATGTCCAGCCCACCCTGGAGCTCAGCGAGGACTTACCCGAGGAAGAGTTGGCCTACCGCAAGTGCAAGACCGTCATGAACGGAATTCAGGAGGCCCAGGACGGCGGCATCCAGATCAGGACCCTTCGGCACTCCGGCAATACTCCGGAAGAGGACTATACTGAGGACTTCTATTATGCCTCCGAAGTTGGATTCCTGCGCCTGACGACCACGGCCCAGGGGGAGACCCGTGGGGAACTCGAAATGGGGGAACAATACTTTACCTACCAGGGCGGCACCTGGACAGAAACCCAGGCTCCGGAGGTAATGACCGGCCCCTGGCTGGGGGACTTCTACTTTGTCAAACACTATGTGACCTATGATGCGGCCATTGATCTGCAGGAGGGCACAGGCTATATGTTCCGGGTGAACGCCCCCTTTGACGCCTCTCCGGACGCTGCTCCCAACTATTTCGCCTGCTTTGACTTCGACCCGGAGGATAATTTTACGGATGTGTTCTTGCAGATCAACCCGGTCCGGGACAACAGCTACACCCTGACGGAATCCGTGGTGTCCACCGATGCCCAGGCCGTTTCTGCCCGGATCCAGGCGGCCTTTGAAGAAGCCACAAAATAACGGATATTGCGAAACCTCCGTCCCTATGCTATACTGAAAGAAAAACAGTTGAGGTTTATGATATGATTCGTTTTTTTGTCACTCCTCGGGAGCTTTCCGGTCCTTCCCATACCCTCACCGGCGAAAACGCCAAGCACGCTAAGGTTCTCCGGCTGAAAGCGGGGGAGGAGGTCCTGCTCTGTGACGGAGCGGGGCAGGAGTGCCTGTGTACCGTGGCAGACCCGGAGGGCCTGACTTTGACCCTGGGAGAGTGCCGCCCCAGCGCCTCGGAGGCAAAGGTCCGGGCCAGCGTGTATATGGCCTTTCCCAAGGCAGATAAGCTGGAGCACGTGATCCAGAAGGCTACGGAGCTGGGGGCGGCAGAGATCGTGGCCTTCCCTTCCGCCCGGTGCGTCTCCCGGCCGGATGAGAAGAGCATCCGCAAGAAGCTGGAGCGCTGGCAGAAAATCGCCGCCTCCGCTGCTGAGCAGTCCGGCCGAGGGATGGTCCCGGAGGTCCTGGTGGTGGAGTCCTATGAAAAGGCTCTGGAGCGGGCCTCCAAAGCAGACAAGGCCATCCTTTTCTACGAGCATGAGGATAGGGTGACCCTTCGCTCTGCCCTGGAGTCCGGCACCTATCAGACCGTCAGTCTGCTCACTGGCCCGGAAGGAGGGCTGGAGGAGCGGGAAGTCTCCCAGGCTTTGGCTGCCGGACTCACCGTCTGCACCCTGGGCAAGCGGATCCTCCGCTGCGAAACAGCCCCTCTGTGTGCCCTGTCTGCCGTCATGTACGCAGCAGGAGAGTATTGATCTACGCAAAGCAGCTTGCTCCTGCCTGTTCGGGAGCAAGCTGCAAATTTTTTTACCAATCTGGGGCAAGATTTTCCCGCATAGGGCAATTTCGGATGATCTCATGGGTCAGGCTCCGGTACTGTGCTGCATCTGTGGTTTTCCGCAGCTGCTTGCCTGGCCGTTCTGCACCCTCAAAGAGACGGATGAGATACCGCCAGTTTTCCTTCAGTCGGAACATGGCATTCCGGGCCCCGCCGAAGAGAGAAGTATAGCTGTCCAGCAGCTCATCGCAGAAAGCCTCCAGGGCAGCCGGAGTCGTACCGTTTGGGGCAAACATCCCGGGGGCACCGATGAGCCCCCGCCCCAGCATGGCGGAACTCGCACTTTGATACCGTTCCGAAAAGCGCTGGACATCCTCCCTGGAGCACAGGTTGCCATTAAAGCAGAGGGAGTTTTTGCTGTTTTCCAGAGCATATGCAAAGGCATCCATATCCACCGGGCCGTCATAGAAGGCCTTCCGGACCCGGGGATGGATAATCAGCAGCTTCACGGGATATCGATTGTAAATTTCCAGCAGCCTGGGAAACTCCGCTGCCTCTGCCACACCCAGCCGGGTTTTCAGGGAGATGGGCAGGGGAGAATCCGCAAAAATACCATCCAGAAACCGCTCCAATCCATCCGGGTCCCGGAGCAGCCCGGAGCCTTTTCCTTTGGAAAACACTGTGCCGGAGGGGCAGCCCAGGTTCAGATTGATCTCCCGGTAGCCTCGGTCTCGGCACTGCTCCGCCGCCCAGAGAAAATCCTCTACGGATTTCGTCAGCAGCTGAGGCACCGCCTCAAAGTCCACAGTGTCCGCCATGGGCAGTTCCCTGGCTTCCCTGGGTGTCAGAGAACGGTGGACCGTGGGGGACAGGAAGGGCATATAATATTTATCGACACCACCGAAGTATTTATGGTGCAACGATCTATAGATGCTGTCGGTAAGCCCCTCCATGGGAGCAAAATATATTTCCATATAGAACCTCAAAACCCCCAGGCCGAAACCTGGGGGATATTCATCAGATTTCCATGATCACAGGCAGGATCATGGGGTTGCGCTTGGTGGCCTTAAAGAGGTATCCGCTCATGTCATTCTTGATGGCGGACTTGATGGCGGACCAGTCTCTTACCCGCTTGCGCTGGCAACGATCGATGGCTTCCAGAGCTACCTGACGCAGGCTCTCCATCAGATCTTCGGATTCCTTCACATAGATAAATCCTCTGGTGATGATGTCCGGCCCGGAGACCACGGTGCCGTCCTGGCTGCTCAGGTTGACGCAGACCACGATCATACCGTCTTGAGCCAGGTGCTTCCGGTCCCGCAGGACCACACTGCCTACATCGCCTACACCGGTGCCGTCTACAAAGACCTTACCGGCGGGAACGGTGCCGTTTTCCTTGCAGGATTTGCCGGTAAACTCAAACACGGTGCCGATCTCCCCAATGTGGATGTTCCGGGGATGCATTCCCATGGACTGAGCCAGCTTGCTGTGAATCTGCAGATGCCGCTGCTCGCCGTGGACGGGAATGAAGAACCGCGGCTTGACCAGGGCATGGACGATCTTCAACTCCTCCTGGCAGGCGTGGCCGGAAACATGAAGACCTTCGCTCTTCTCGTAAACCACATCGGCACCCTTCCGGTACAGCTCATTGATGATCCGGGAGATGGCTTTTTCGTTGCCGGGAATGGCGGAGGCGGAGATGATGATCCGGTCGCCGGAGGTCACGTCTACCTGCTTGTGGGTGGAGAATGCCATCCGATACAGGGCAGACATATTCTCGCCCTGGGAGCCGGTGGACACGATGACCAGCTTATTTTTAGGAATGGATTTGATGGTATTCAGGTCCACAATGGTGCCCTGCTTCACCTTCAGATAGCCCAGCTCCTGGGCAACCTTCAGCATATTTTCCATGCTCCGGCCGGTGACAGCCACCTTCCGGCCATACCGCTGGGCGGTGGAGATCACGCTCTGGATCCGGTGCATATTGGAAGCGAAGGTGGTGATGATGATCCGCTGGTCGCAGTTTCTGAACTGCCGGTCCAGGGATTCGGCCACAACATTTTCGCTGGGGGTGTAGCCCTGGCGCTCCACGTTGGTGGAATCCGCCAGCAGAGCCAAAACGCCTTCGTTGCCCAGCTGCCCCAGCCGGGCCAGGTCCATCATGCCATCAGCGGAGGTGGGGTCGATCTTGAAGTCACCGGTCATAATGACAGTGCCCACAGGGGTCTTAATGGCGAAAGCTACGGCATCGGCAATGGAGTGGTTCACATGGATGAATTCCACGGTGAAGCATCCGGCCTTCACTACGTCGCCGGGCTTGTGGGTAATGAGTTTCACAGAATCGGCCAGGTGGTGCTCTTCCAGCTTCAGCTTGATGAGGCCGTTGGTCATGGCAGTGCCGTGGATGGGACAGTTGACCTGCTTCATGCAGTAGGGAATGGAACCGATGTGGTCCTCATGGCCGTGGGTAATGAACATGCCCCGCAGCTTCTTCTGGTTGGCCACCAGATAAGAAAAGTCTGGGATCACCAGATCCACGCCGTACATATCGTCATCGGGGAAACCGACACCGCAGTCCACCACGATCATGTCCTTGCCGTATTCCAGTACGGTAATGTTCTTGCCGATTTCGTCCAGTCCACCTAAGGGGATAATTTTCAGTTTTTCAGCCAATGTATTGAATACTCCTTTCAAAATTGCAAAAAATGGTAAAAAAGTACACAGCAAACAGGCAGCCGCCTTGGAAAATCCGGCCCTGTTCCGCCATTTTTCTCCAAAAGAACGCCTGCGTAATATATGGAAGGACTGACCTCGCCTGCCTTCTCCGCCTGTGCGCTGTGAAAGCCGCGCGGAAAACAAAAAGGGAGGGGTACCGTTCCTTATCTCACACGAAAAGCCGTGCGCTGCATCTCATTTCAGATCTGCCGGGTTTGCCTACCCGCACAAGTCGGGAGTATTATAGCACAGTTCCACCAGAAAGTATACAATTTTTTTCGTAAACCTTCTGTGACAGAAAAATACCGTTGCGAAATTGGAAAAATAGTGGTATACTAGGCCCATCATTTGAAAATAGACAGGAGAAAATCATGTTTGAAAAATGCAAGCGTCTGGTCAAAGCCCATTGGGATGTGGTGACATACCTGATCTTCGGCGTTCTGACCACAGTGGTCAATTATGCTGTCTACCTGCCCTGCCTGAACATTCTTGGCCTTTCCGCTGCTGTCAGCAACTGTATCGCCTGGGTGGTGGCTGTGGCCTTTGCCTTTGTCACCAATAAGCCTTTTGTTTTTTGCAGCCACGACTGGTCCATGAAAACTGTGATTCCAGAGTTCACAAAGTTCATCGCCACCCGCATTTCCTCCGGCGTACTGGAGACTCTGATCCTTTTCGTGTCCGTGGACACCCTGGGAGGCAATGGCAATATCTGGAAACTGGTGACCCAGGTCCTGGTGATTGTCATCAATTACGTAGGCAGCAAGCTCCTGGTGTTCCGGAAGAAATAGGGCCGAAAAGGAAATATTTCATCCAAAGGGAAAAGATGCTTGACAAACCCGCCCGGATATGATAGTATATCCGGGCAGTCAGCTGAATATTGACTTTTCATTCGGAGTGATACCCAAGAGGCCGAAGGGGCTCCCCTGCTAAGGGAGTAGGCGTCTAAAAAGCGCGCGAGGGTTCAAATCCCTCTCACTCCGCCACGTAAGAACACCGCAAGGCTTTTGGCTATGCGGTGTTTTTGCTATATTCTTCGCTGTAGGGGAGTAGATCATTATGAATATGTATTCCAAAAGAGCGATATGGGCTATTTTGCTGTCACTCCTGCTGACTGCCTGCGCAAAGCAGACCACTGTCCATCTTTCGACTACGGAGCCAGACCCACCCACTTCCCAGACAGAAACGGTTGCGCAGGCCGAAGCACCTACCTACATCCTGAACACCGCTTCCAAGAAGATCCATCTTCCCGGCTGTGGGAGTGTGGCGAAAATCAAGAATACGAACAAGGAAGACTACTCTGGCTCCCTTTCCGATTTGGAGGACCAGGGATATACCCGCTGTGGGAGCTGTAAGCCGGAATAGAAAAACGCTGTGCGTCAGGTTTTCCTACGCACAGCGTCTCCTTTTAAGGTTCTTCAAAATAGGATACAAAGCCCAAGGTCATATAATCCAGGTACACCTGCTTGTCAGGAGTCCTGCCCATGGTGACACGGTGGCAGGTGACTTGCCAGACAGGGGAGCCTTCGAAGGTGGCTGCCTTGATTTCAAATACGTGGTTCCAGCTCCGGCCCTCCATATAGGGCGTTTCCCTTGTGAAGCGGATCAATTCCAGTTTGCGGAAGTGGAAAGTGGGGAAGGCGTTCTGGATGCAGGCTTCAAACAGAGCCTCCGCATCCCGCACGCTGCCAAGCTCAAAGGTATTGCGTATCATTGCACCGTAATCTTCCATAAAGGTACCTCCTTACAGCTTTTGATAGGTTTTATCCAGAAATTTCTGGCTGTTCACAATGACTCGGGTATGGGTGCCGTGGCCAATTTCACCAGCCTCGTCGGTGACACGCAGGGAGAAGGTGATTTTCTTGCCCTCTACGGCAGTGACTTCTGCATTGGCCCGGACCTCCAGGCCGACAGGAGTTGCGCTGGTGTGGGCAATATTCAGCTCGGTGCCCACGGTTGTCTGTCCCTCAGGGATGCAGGCGGCAATGGCGTTGCATGCGGCGCCCTCCATCAGGGCAGCCATGCAGGGTGTGGCGTAGACCAGCAGCTCACCGGAGCCCACCTCCTGGGCGGTGTCTTCTTTCTCAACCTGGGTGACGGCTTCACCCTTCATTCCAACGGTAATATCCATGGGGAAATCCTCCTGTTTCTGTTTTCTTCAATATAGCGCAGCCCGGGGAAAATGTCAATGGAAAGGGCTTGCGCTTGTCAGGAATTTTCCGTATAATGATCCTCAGATAGGAGGAATTCCATTGGGGTATCAAAGTAATTCTGCCCGTCCAGTGGCTTTGGGCGGTGTACTGGCCGCTCTTGGGCTGTGCGTCATGTGCCTGGGCAGCGTAACGGGGATCGCAACCTACGTGTCGCCTATGTTCTGTGCGCTTCTATTGGAGGCAGTGCTGAATATATGCGGAGCTCGGATGGCCTGGGCGTGGTATGGGGCAGTGGCTGTGCTGTCGCTGCTGCTGGTAACGGATCGGGAGGCGGCCTGGGTATTTGTGTTTCTGGGTTACTATCCCATCATCAAGCCCTGGTTGGACCGAAGGCGGATGAAATATTTGTGGAAGGCCATGCTCTTCAACGGCCTGGTGGCACTGCTTTACTGGCTGCTGATTCGGATTTTCGGCTTGGCAGACTTGGCCCAGGAATGGGAGACAATGAGCCTGTCCCTCATGGCGTTGCTGCTGATATTGGGAAATGTGAGTTTTTTCCTCTTGGATAAGGTCCTTGAAAAGCCCTTTTTTCGAAAGCTGGGGCGGTATGGGCGCTGAATGGGAATTATATATCCTGCTCTGCGGAGACGGAACCTACTATACCGGTATTGCCCGGGATGCGGATAGACGGCTGGAAATGCACATGGGCGGCAAAGGTGCCAAGTATACCCGGGGCCGTGGCCCCCTGCGGCTGGTCTACCGGGAACGCTGCCAGGATCACAGCCAGGCTTTGCGGCGGGAGCTGGAAGTGAAAAAGCTGACCAGGTCCCAGAAGGAAGCCCTGATAAATAGCATGACCCCACGGTCAGAAAATGCTGCCGTGGGGGAGCGTTTGGGTTCTCATAAAAACAGATAGATAAGCATGGTGGTCAGGGCCGTATTGCTGCCGTCTTTGCAATCCCCGGAGATGAGCAGAAGCAGCAGCACCACGATCAGGTCCTCTGTGTCCAGCCCGGCAGGGAGAAGATTTCCCAGGAAGTGCCCGATATTTCCGCTGCCGGAAGGTTTATGGATTTTTGGCGGTTCCGGTGGCGGCGTTGGGGGGCACGGCGGGTCCGATATGCTGTGTTTTTTATAGGTTCCGTCGGGGGCCGGAATGTAGCGGTTATACATGTCCGTTCCTCCTTATGGAAGCTTCAAAGCTCCGGATTCCAGCAGTCCTGAGGCTTGCTGGGCGATTTTTGCGGCCCGCATGGCTTTTTCCAATTTCTGAATTTTCTCCCGGCTGATGAAGGGGCAGAGGGCATTCAAAAGGGCCTGCTGTTCCTTTTCAATGCGGGTACTCCGGGTGAAGCTCGTCAGAGCCTTCACCATAGCCATGTCCATTCCGCCGTCCCCCAAAGAAGACGGCAGAGGGGGAGACTCAGAGGGCTTTTCCGGCACCTGCGGGGATTCCTCCTGGCCCATGGACTGAGCCAGGGCCATAATATCCGCCATCATTTTGGGATTTCCCAGAATGGCCCCCAGCTGATCCTCTATTTCACTCATGGGTTTTTCCTCAGTTGCTCCAGCAACTCTTTCGCCTCTGGGGTGGCGAGAAAGGCGTTGATGGTGTTTCGAGCCCCGGATAGGTCCCCCTGGGCGGCTTGCTCCATGGCCCGACGGAGCCCCTTGGCGTTTTGCTGCTGCAGTAGGGCTTTCAGTTGGGCCGCCTCCGGGGCGTTGGCGATCCGCTTGGCTTCTGCAATGGCCTCCGGATTGGAAATGGGATCTTCCATAGACAAAACCTCCTTGCCCGTTTTTATAAGGATATGCGTGAGGACGGCGAAAATTTCATTCAAAAAGAAAAATCTTTCCTACGGTAGAATTCTTTAAAAAGGTATGCTATAATAATTTGACGTAAAAAATAGAGGCGGATAAAGAGGACAAAGAGCTATGCGGATTTTGATTTTGTCGGATTCTCACCATGGGATGAATTTTATGGAGGAGTGCGCTTTTCGGCTGAAGCCGGACTGCATTCTTCACTTAGGGGACTATTACGCGGATGGCTTTGACCTGAAGCAGGAATTTCCCAAGGCAGAATTCTATCAGGTGCCGGGAAATTGCGACGCTTACGGCTGCTCACCGGACAAGCCCCTGATCCTGATGCCTAAAATCGGCGGACTGAATATTTATATGACCCATGGCCACCGCCACAATGTGAAGTTGACCACGGCCCTGCTTCTCCGGGATGCCCGGAACTGCGGGGCGGATATCGTGCTCTACGGCCACACCCACATCCCGGAGTGCTATCAGGAGAAGGATGGGCTCTGGGTCATGAATCCCGGCAGCGCGGGCTATGGGCGCACGGCGGGACTGCTGGAAATTGAAAACGGCAAGGTGATACAGGCAAAAATTCTGACGGATTCGGACTTGGAGGGATTGGCATGATCCTGGCGCTGAACATCGGTAATACGAACATCACCATTGGTGCCATCAAGGGGAAAACCATCGTCTTTCAGGCCAGGCTCCGGACGGACCCAACCAAAACCTCTGACGAATACGCCATTGATCTGAAAATGCTCCTGTCCATCCGGGATATTCCTACATCCGAGATCGATGGGGCCATTGTTTCTTCCGTAGTGCCCCAGGTGCTCAATGCCATGAAGACAGCTCTGCGGAAGCTCTCCTTCAAGAATATCTTGGTGGTTGGCCCTGGCATCAAAACGGGGCTCAATATTCGCATTGACAATCCGGCCCAGACCGGAGCAGACCTGGTGGTGGGTTGTGTGGCAGCTTTAAAGCTGGAGGCTCCGCCGTTGATCGTCATCAATATGGGCACTGCTACCACGCTGATGGTTTTGGACGGCAATGGCGCTATGATCGGCGGCAGTATCTGCCCCGGTATCCGCATCTCCATGGAGGCCCTGACGGACCGGGCGGCACTGCTTCCCGGTTTGCAGCTGGACCAGCCCAAGCGTACCATTGGCAGGAATACCATCGAGTGTATGCGCAGCGGTATTATGGTAGGTGCCGCTGCTATGATCGATGGATTGGTATCCCGGATGGAGGAGGAACTGGGCGCTCCCGCCAAGGCCATTGCCACCGGGCGCATTGGCCAGTATGTGGTGCCTCTGTGCAAGACGCCCATTCGTTATGAACGGGACCTGGTGCTCCAGGGCCTGGCCGCCATTTATCGGGAGAATGTCCGATAGATTTCAGGAGGAACTATGAAAAAAACAGAACAAGTGGCCCAGGATCAGGGTCAGAATGGATTCGTAAAAGGATATAACAGCTTCAAGCGGGTGGTCGGTATCATCGTGACTTGGTTATACCGGCTGAGAAAGCCTGTTATGGCCGCTCCTGTGGTGTATTACGCCCTGAAATTTGCCGCTTACAATAGTTCCCACCTGCCGGAGAGCGTGGGGCTGAACCTCCAGGCCACCGGAGAATTTGCCATTCACATCTCCCGTTATGTGGCGGTGGTGGGACCCTTGGCCCTTACCGGTGGATGTATTGCGATGATGTTCCTTTCCCGAAAAGCTATGTACGCCTGGGCCGTCAGTGTGTTTTCTCTGGCACTGCCGATTCTGCTGCTTGTCAGTAATATCTACCCGGCATAAATTATTTCCCCTTCGTTCAAGGTTTCTTCACCAATCGTCCCGGGGATGTGGTATACTAAAGTCACACAGCAGGGGCGATGAAGGAAGCCGATGCCGCGGAAATATTCGCGGATAAGCCGACGGCGGACTTGTGACACATCGGACCCATTGGAGAAGAAAAATGATACGCAATGGCAGCGGCCTTTCTTGGGCTGCTGCCGTTTTTTCTTGCATTGGGGAAGAAAACAAACTATAATGGTCGAAAAATAAGAAGCGGACAAGGAAGGAAAAAGCGCATGAACAAAATACTACTCCTGGAGGATGATCTGAGCCTGGTGAATGGGCTGACCTTTGCGTTTCACAAGCAGGGTTTTGACTTGACTGTGGCCCGTACCCTGAGGGAGGCGGATGCCGCCTGGGCAGAGGGGAAATATGACCTTCTGGTGCTGGACGTATCCCTGCCGGATGGCTCTGGCTTCACCTTCTGTCAGAAGGTGCGGCTTACCTCCAAGGTGCCCATCATCTTCCTTACCGCCACTGACGAGGAGACCAGCATCATCATGGGCCTGGACATAGGCGGGGACGATTATATCACGAAGCCCTTTAAATTGGGGGTCCTTTTTTCCCGGATCAACGCCTTGCTCCGCCGGGCGAAGGCCTTCGGCGGTTCGGAAACGGAGCTCTCTTCCAACGGCCTCCAGGTCCGGCTGCTTCAGGGCCAGGCCTTCAAGAATGGACAGCTTTTGGACCTGACTGCGGCGGAATATAAGCTGCTGTGCCTGTTTCTGCACAACCCCAACACGGTGCTGACCAAGGAGCTGATTCTGGAAAAACTATGGGACCGGAATGAAAACTACATCGACAGCAGTACCCTGACGGTGTATATCCGGCGGCTGCGTATGAAAATAGAGGACGATCCCAGCAACCCAAAGATGCTCCTGACGGTAAGGGGCATGGGCTACAAGTGGAATGTACTTGCCTGAGGTGAGACCATGAAGCCATTGGCGGATAAAAAGATAAAGAATTTATTTTGCGCCCTGACAATCGTGTGGGGCGTGGTCTTGCTACTGACGGAAGGGTGGCTCATTTTCAGCTATGGGAGCGGCTCAATTCCGGTGCTCCTCCTTTTCCTCCTGGCCTGGGTGGTGACGCTGGCCCTCTGCGGCCGCTGCATTGAGAAGCAGAATGCCCTGATCGAAGGGGCAATCACCCAGATCAACGCCTACTTAGGCGGCAACACTACGGCCCGGATCGACTGCGACCGGGAGGGGACCCTTTATCGGCTTTTCCACTCCATAAACGCCCTGGCGGCGGTGCTGAATGCCCACGCCGACAACGAGCTGCGAGAAAAAGAATTCCTGAAAAATACCATCTCCGATATCTCCCACCAGTTAAAAACGCCTCTGGCAGCTCTGAACATCTACAATGGCCTGATTCAGGAGGCAGACATAGACCCCGCCTCCGTGAAAGAATTTGCCACTCTTTCCGAGCAGGAGCTGGACCGTATCGAGACCCTGGTGAAAAATCTTCTAAAAATCACCAAGCTGGATGCCGGGACCATCGTACCGGAAAAGAACCCGGAAAATGTGGCGGATATGCTCCGGGACTCCCAGTCCCGCTTTGCCTACCGAGCGAGTGAGGAAGAAAAGGAAATCTTCCTCTCCGGCCCGGAGGAGGCGATGCTTCTTTGTGACCGGGGCTGGCTGCGGGAGGCCATAGACAATCTGATCAAAAATGCCTTAGACCATACAAAGGCCGGGGATGCCGTCTGTTTGGAGTGGAAGATCCTCCCCGGAGCGGTCCAGATTTGCGTCCGGGACAACGGCGCCGGTATCCATCCGGAGGATCTGTATCACATCTTCAAGCGCTTCTACCGCAGCCGCTTTTCCCAGGACACCCAGGGCCTCGGCTTGGGACTCCCTCTGGCGAAAGCCATTGTGGAGGCCAACGGCGGTACTATCGAGGTGGAGAGCGACTTCGGTAAGGGCACTGTGTTTACCATGAGTTTTCCGATTCCTACAAAATTGTAGGCTGGCTGTAAGATAGCTGTAGGATTCCGGTGCTATCCTTTTGGGCGACACCAAAGAAAGGATGACAAAAATAATGGATCAATTGGAAGTCAAACACATTTGCAAAATCTACGGCACCGGAGAAACTGCCGTCAAAGCCCTGAAGGACGTGAGCTTTTCCGTCCCCAAAGGGGAATATGTTGCCATCGTTGGAGAATCCGGCTCCGGCAAAAGCACCCTGTTGAATATGATTGGGGCCCTGGACAGCCCTACCTCCGGCAAGGTGCTGATTGACGGAAAGGACATCTTCTCCATGAACGAGGGAAGCCTGACCATCTTCCGGCGGCGGAATATCGGCTTTATCTTCCAGGCCTTCAACCTGATCCCGGAACTCACCGTGGAACAGAACATGATTTTCCCCGTTCTGCTGGACTACAAAAAGCCGGACATGGCCTACCTGGAGGAGCTATTGACTGTGCTGAACCTCCGGGAGCGCCGGAACCACCTGCCCAGCCAGCTTTCCGGTGGCCAGCAGCAGCGGGTCGCCATCGGTCGAGCCCTGATCACCAGGCCCTCGCTTATCCTGGCCGATGAGCCCACCGGCAACCTGGACAGCCAAAATAGCCGGGAGGTCATCGCCCTACTCAAATCCGCCTCGAAGAAATATGAGCAGACCATTTTGATGATCACCCATAACCGGGCCATCGCCCAAAGTGCGGACCGGGTGCTCCATGTCTCCGATGGACAGCTGATGGACCTGGGGAGGTGCCGGGAGTGAAAAGCTATTTGAGTTTGATCCCGATTTCGGCCAGGGTGCGCAGACGGCAGAGCCGGATGACGGTACTGTGTATCGTCATCGCGGTTTTTCTGGTTACGGCCATATTCAGCATGGCGGATATGGCGATCCGTATGGAGAGCCGGTCACGTCTGGAAAAAGACGGAAGCTGGCATCTGATGCTGTCGGATATCTCGGAAGAGACAGCGGAGGAGATATCCCGAAGAGGGGACATTGCCGTTTTTACACCCTATAGGGATCTAAACAGCGGCATTGACCAGGACTATTTTGTAAACGGAAAGCCAGCGGCTATCTGCGGGGCTGGAAGCGGCATTACCAAGCTCCTGCCTGGCTTTCAGAGCGAGGCGTACCCAGGCAAGGACGAGGTCATCCTCACCGCCAATGTCCAAAGTAGTATGGATGTAGACCTGGGCAGTATCGTTACGCTCACCATGCCGGGTGGCAAGACAAAGAACTTGACGGTGGTTGGCTTTAACCAGGATACGGCGTTGGCGGCGCAATATGACGCCGTGATCCTTTATACGAACCTTCCAACTTTTGAAGAGATCCAGAATGTAAGCGGCGCAGAAGGAGAGACCCGATACTATCTCCAATTTAAGGCCCATACCAATCTCCGAAAAGCTACGGATCAACTGAAAGAGCAGTATGACCTTCCGGACAGCAGCTTGTCCGAAAACACCTACCTTCTGGCCCTGAGCCTCAGCAGTGAAAACAGCTATATCCTGGGCCTTTACGCTGTGGCCGCTGTGCTGGCCGGGATGGTGCTGCTGGCGGGGATCATTATGATCACGGCCAGCCTGAACAGCACCGTTTCCCAGCGTACCCGCTTTTATGGGATGCTGCGCTGCTTGGGGGCGGGGAAGGGGCAGGTGCGGCAGCTGGTACGGCTGGAGGCCCTCAATTGGTGCAAGACGGCAGTGCCTCTTGGCTCGCTCATGGGCATTGCCGCTACGTGGGGCCTGTGCTTCTTCCTGCGGGCGTGGGTGAGTTCAGAGTTCAATAGCCTTCCGCTGTGGGAAATCAGTCCCGTGGGCATTGCCGCCGGCGGGATGATCGGCATCGCCACCGTCTGGCTGGCCTCCTCTGCGCCTGCAAAACGGGCTTCCAGTGTCACCCCTGTGGAAGCCGTATCCGGTAGTTTCAATCAGCAGACATCCGGAGCCCTGTTAGGCCGGGGGAAACTGGTGGATATCTCTCTGGGTGTATCCCATGCCCTGGGCTCCAAGAAAACCATGCTGCTCATGATGGGCTCCTTTGCTTTGAGCATGGTCCTGTTTCTCTGCTTTTTTGCCCTGCTCAATTGGGTCAACCAAGCGCTGAATCCCTTGAAGCCCTACACTCCGGACATTTCCCTTGTCTGTGGCAGCGAGGAAGAGAGCTTCCGACAAGAGGTTTTGAACGCTCTGAAGGAGCATCCCGTGGTCAAGCGCGCCTATGGGCGGATGTATCGGCAGCTTCCCGCCACCTATCAGGGAAAGGCCGGGAAAATCGACCTTATTTCCTACGACGCTGTCCAATTCCAGTGGGCCAAGCGGGAACTGGTCCTTGGGAACTTACCCCCGGAGGGGCTGGAAGAGGGGCTATGCGTCCTGTCTGTCTTCGACAAAAGCAATTCTCTGACGGTCGGGGACCGCGTCCGGTTGGACGGTGCCGAGCTCACCATCTGCGGGGTATTGGACGATAGCCCATTTGACAGCAACGATACCCCAATAATCATTTGCTCCGAGGCGGTATTCCAATACCTGCTCAACAGGACTGCTTACCGTGTCATAGACATCCAGCTGGCAAAAAACGCTACCGATGAAGACATATCCGCTCTTCGCGCCATGCTGGACCGGACGGTATCCATGGACTATTCCTTTCAGGACCGCAGAGAAACCAACCAGATGGTCACCAGCACCTACTGGGCCTTCACGCTCTTTGTGTACGCGTTTCTGCTGATTATTTCTCTGATCGCCATACTCAATATCGCAAACAGTATATCTTTGAGTGTGACCGCTAGAATTCGTCAGTATGGCATTATGCGCGCCATCGGCATGGATGGGACCCAGATCACCCGGGTCATTGGGGCAGAGGCGGCGCTCTATGGTCTTGGCGGCATCCTCTTGGGCTGCCTGATTGGATTGCCTCTGTACAACCGACTATACGACTTGTTGATCACCCACTATTTTGGAATTCCGTGCAAAACCCCATGGCCGTGTCTCGCGATTTGCTGCGCAATGACCCTGCTGTCCGTCTGCCTTGCCGTTTATGCTCCCGCCAAGCGCATCCGGAACATGCCCATCACAGCCACCATCAACGAACTATAAAACCGGCAGCGGCCCAGTTTCGGTCGCTGCCTTTGTGCGTCTACTCCTCCAGCTCGCCATACACCTCCCGGGTTCCTTCATTTACTGGGTGATTGGAGGCCATGGGATACTGCAACGCCAGGTGCTTCCAGGTGCGTCGGTCCAGATGCCCGGTGACGGGCAGGCCGCAGAGCTGCTGGAAGCTCTCCAGGGCATCTTTGGTAGGGATATCCAGAATCCCGGTGATTGTCGGGGCATGGAGGCAGCAGTAGTTTTCAGCGATGGCCGTTAAAATTACCTGGGCCAGACTGACGGCGTGGTCCTTTTCCCCGAAGACAACGGTTTGACCGGGATTCAAAAGGACCTGGACCGTCTCCGGCATGGTGATCTCCACCAGGGCCAATTGATAAGCTTCCACCACCGCTTCCCAGGTCAGCTGATCTGTGACTCCGGTAATGGGCAGACGGTGTAGGCGCTGGAAGATTCGCACAGCCTCCATGGTATCCGTGCCGTAGATCCCGTCGGGAATCAGGGGTTTATAGGCGTCATCGTTTTCTGCCAATACCCGGAGCATGGTTTGCAGACTGCGGATGGGCTGACCAAGAAAGGTTTCTTTGGGTTTCATCGCGTGACCTCCTGCCTGATAGGATCCTGATTCGTTATAGCCAGATCGTACCCTGGGAACTGAGTCATAGTGGTGGTACGGCTGTAACGGTTTCTGGGGGCGGTGCCACCTATGATGGCTGAGGTATAGGGGAAGGACTCCAGGTCCCGGAAGCTGGCATTTTCGATGCCGACGAATTGGTCGTAGATTTCGTCCCAGGTGGTCAGGTCTACGCTGCCGGTTTGGGGAAGGCCGAAGTATCGCTGAGCTGCCAGAACCGCATTCCGGGTGGCGGGTCCGAAGATGCCGTCTACCTCGATCTGGGGGATGGCAGAGATGTAGGCGCCGATAACACGAAGCATATATTGGAGGTGTTCTACCCGGATGCCCCGGTCTCCCTCCTGGATGGGGCGGCTGGAAGTCCAAGCGATGGTATAAAATCGCTGCCCCTGGCTGCGAAGCTCAGACAGGGAGGTGACGGCGGTGTACAGCCGCACCAGAGCGTACCAGGTGGCTGGACCTACGATGCCATCCGGGTCCAGGTTGAATATCCGCTGGAAGGCGATGAGAGAAGCCTCTGTCTTTTCTCCCAAAATGCCGTCCACCACAGGGACCTTTGGTATGGCTGGGTAATTCTGAGAGATGCGGTTCAGCTCCGTTTGGATCACCACCACATTGGGGCCAATGCTGCCCCTGCGCAGAGGTATTTCGGGTGAAGAAGCAGCGTAGTTCTGGATGGGAGCGTTGGCTACGATCTCCACCTCTCCATAGTAGCTCCGCAAAATCTGTACAGTGTTGTAGCCCTGTTGCGCGAGCCTTTGGCTGCCCCATTGGCTGAGGCCTTCGCAGGTGACGGTAGTGCCGTTGCAGAATTTGGCCGCCAAGGGCTCTACAAATCCGGGGCGGCGGAGATAGCTGTTAAAGAGCTCGTCAGCCAGTTTCGCCACATTGGAGAAAAAGCTGCGGCCCTTTACAAAGAACTGGTCGTAGGCAGTGGAGCTGGTGATGTCGAAATCATAGCCCCGGCTCCGGTAAAATTCAGTATACACCCGGTTCAGAGCAAAGGATACGATAGCCAGAATGTTGGCCCGGAGGGCGCTTTCTTCCCAAGTGGGGTAGATTTCCGAGGAGGCCACATTCTTTACATAGTCCGAAAAGCTGACGGTGACATTTTCCGCATCGCTGCTGGGAGCACCCAGGTGTACGGTGATCTGCTGGGGTACGTAAGGAATAACAGTGGGCATGGGGTCCTCCTACAGATTTTGGGGTGGCGTGTCGTAGAGCACATTCTCGTCCCACCGGTCTGGCAGTTCGGACAGGGGTACCATTTCCAGGTTCTGAACAGTGGTGACCCCAGAAAAAACCTGGACATTCCGGGCGGTAACCTGCTCAAAGCCGCTTTTCCAAGCGTGGACAGTTAGGTCCGTAAATGGCCGTACCTTCGTCTCCGGAGCCTCGCTGTCGATCCGGTCCGGGGCGGGGATGGCCACCGGCTCTGTCAGACCGCTGCGGCCCGTCAGCCGCATGGCAATGGCAGTGCCGTCCTGAGAGAGAATGGTCACGGCGACATTTTCCAGGGGGATTTGGGCGTTGCTCATATAAGCCCTGGCGGTTATGTAGCCTTGTTCGGACATAGATGTTCCTCCTTCCTGATGGGAGACTGGGTAGCGGCCCAATCTCTCAAAAGTCTATGCCCGAACATTCAAAGAGGTGCAATGGAAAATGAACTCTACAAAAACGCCTGCATCTGTCGGATATTGGCGTTTTCCGTGTCCAACAGCTTTTGAGACAGGGCGGAGATCTGGCTGTCCTCCCGGGGAAGCCGGTGCATCAGCTTCAGGCTTTTGATCATTCCCTTGGTGTTGCCCTGAATCATCATGTCGGCGATTTTCGAGTCGTTTCCGCCCATTTGCAGCTTCACCCGGGTCATCATACTGGCCATTGCCCGGGCGGCTGGGTCCAGTTCCGGCAGCTCCCAGCCCCGCTGAGTGGCTAGTGTGTGGGCCTCGCTTTCCAGTGCGTCGTATTCTTTCAGCTGACTGGTCAATGCATCTTTCAGTCCGGGCCGCATCCGGGTATCCAGAACACTTCGAATTCCAATTTGTCCCATCTGGGTGGTTTTCAGGACAGAAGACAATATTTGTTGGCTTGTTTTCATGGTGCATCCCTCCAGAACGAGTATTTGCGGAAACGGAAAAATCATGCATCGGAAGAAGGGCACCGGCATATTGTGAGAAGAAGGAGCGTGATGCGTATGTGCGCCATATCGGGGATCATCGGGCTGGAGGCTGGAGAGGAAGGCATCCAACGGATGCTTGCCACCATGGACCGCCGGGGGCCGGATGGCTCAGGGATCTATCGGGGAAATGGAGGCGTTTTGCTGCATACCCGCCTGGCAGTCATTGACCCGGCAGGCGGGAGCCAGCCTATGTTATTTACCCAGAATGGGGAAACTTATGCCATTGTCTACAATGGGGAGCTCTACAACACAGAGGAGCTGCGGCAGGAGCTGCAGAGTCTGGGACACCGGTTTGAAGGATACTCAGACACAGAGGTGCTGCTCCACAGCTTCGTTCAGTGGAAGGAAGGCTGCCTGGAAAAGCTCAACGGCATCTACGCCTTTGCTGTCTGGCTGCAAGGGGAGCAGCGCCTGTTTCTGGCCCGGGACCGAATCGGGGTGAAGCCTCTGTTCTGGAAGGAGCATGGGGGCGGCCTTCTTTTCGGTTCGGAAATCAAGACTGTTTTGGCCTACCCCGGAGTCAGAGCGGAGTTGGATGAAGAGGGAGCGGCCCAGCTGCTGCTGTTGGGTCCAGGGCGGATGCCGGGCAGCGGCGTCTTCTCAGGCATCCGTGAACTGGAACCAGGGTGCTGGGCGGAATACCGGCAGGGGAGGCTGACAGAACACCGGTATTGGCGGCTTCGGGACCGGGAACATACGGACTCGTTTGAAGAAACGGTGGAGAAAGTCCGTTTCCTGGTGACGGATGCTATCCGGCGGCAACTGGTATCCGATGTTCCTCTGGGCTGCTTCTTGTCCGGTGGGCTGGACTCCAGCATTATCAGCGCCGTGGCAGCGAGGAAGTTTGCCCGGGAAGGAAAACCGTTGGACACCTTCTCTATCGGTTATCAGGGAGAAGAGCGATTCTTTAGAGCCGGGAAGTTTCAACCTACCTCAGACCGGGATTATATCCGGCTCATGGCGGAGTTTTTGGGCAGTCGGAGCCATAAGTGGGAGCTGACCCCGGAGGAGCTGGTGGAGGCTCTGGAGGATGCTACGCTTGCCAGAGACCTGCCAGGAATGGCGGATGTGGATTTTTCCTTGCTACTGTTCTGCAAACGCATTCGTGAGGATGTGACGGTGGCGCTCTCCGGCGAGTGTGCCGATGAGATCTTTGGCGGCTACCCCTGGTATCGGGATCCGGAGGTCCGCAGCCGGTCCGGATTTCCCTGGGCGCAGAACACGCAAGAGCGGGCGGCCCTGCCGATAGCAGCCCTTTCAGACAGACTGGATCCGGAAGAATTTGTCATGGATGCTTACCGGAAAACCTGCCTGGAAAGCGATATCCTTCCGGAAGCCAGTCCTCAGGAAAGACGGATGAAAGAAATGGTCAACCTGAATTTCCGCTGGTTTATGCAGACCTTGTTGGACCGAAAGGACCGAATGAGCATGTATTGGGGCTTGGAAGTTCGGGTACCCTTTTGTGACTATCGGATCGCCGAGTATCTCTATGCCGTTCCCTGGGAATACAAAGACTACCAGGGGGAAGAAAAGGGCCTCCTTCGGGCAGCTATGGGAGATATCCTGCCGCAAAGCGTAGCGCACCGGAAAAAGAGCCCCTATCCCAAGACCTTCGATCCCAAGTACGAAGCCATCCTTCAGGCCAGAATGAACCGGATCCTTGGGCAGAAGGATGCTCCGCTGTTTTCTTTGGTCAATAAAGAGGCATTGCGGGAGCTTCTGAATGGAGAGAGCCTCTGGCCCTGGTATGGCCAGCTCATGCGTCGGCCCCAGATACTGGCCTATTTTCTGCAAATGGATTTTTGGCTTCGACATTATCATGTGGATTTGACATATCTGTAAAAATGCTGTATAAAATGCCAAAGAAACGGGACGAAAATTCGTCAAAATCCCAACGTGCATTTTTCGAAAAAATATAATATAATATCACTAGAACAAAAGAATGTCAATAGGAGGAAAGGATAATGTATCAGTTGGGAGAGTTTGTCGTGTACGGGGTCCACGGGGTTTGCCGGGTTAGCCAAATCCAAGAGCGGCGAGTGGACCGGATGACGCAGCAGTATCTGGTGCTAGAGCCCATAGGTCGAGGCGGCAGCCAATATCTGGTGCCCATGCACAACCCGGCGGCTATGAGTAAGCTTTCCCCGCTGATGACCCCTCAGGAGCTGGAGGGCCTTTTATCCTCCGAATCCGTAAAGACGGATTGCTGGATCCCGGAGGAAAACCGACGGAAGCAATCCTACCGGGAGCTTTCCGGGTCCGCCAGCCGGGAGAAGTTGATGCAGACGGTACATACTTTGTACGAGCGCAAAAAGAGCCTCCAGACCCAAGGGAAGAAACTCCATATCTGTGATGACAATTTTCTCCACGATGCCGAAAAGGTATTGTCCGGGGAGATCGAGGCAGTGCTTGGCATTGGCAACCAGGAGGCGCTGCAGTACCTCCGCAGCCGATTGCAGGAGCAATAAAAAGGACCCGTAGGTGTGGCGCAGCGGCCATATCTACGGGTAAATGTTTATTGATTTGCCATTTGATTCAGCTGCGCCAACAACTCCTCCGGCCTATCGACAATTGCCGCTGCACCGGCAGCACGCATCTGCTCCACATCTCCGTATCCCCAGGAGGCACCGATGGTGGGGATGCCGTGAGCCTTGGCGCCGATGACATCGTATTTGGTGTCGCCCACCATGATCTTCAGATCTCCGGCCTGGGTCTGGCTCAGCAGGTAGGCGATGACCTGGTCTTTTTCATAGAGATTCTTCTCGATATTTGCTCCGCAAATGCAGTCGAAATACCGGGATAGGTCAAAATGGTCCAAAATTTCTCTGGCGGTGGTTTCTGGCTTGGAGGTGGCCACATACCGTGTCCAGCCCTGTTCGCCCAGGGTCTCCAACAGCTCACGGATACCATCGTAGGGCTTGTTTTCAAATTTTCCGATGGGGATGTAACGGCTCCGGAAGATGCGTACCGCCTCGTCCGTCCGCTCCTTAGGGATGCCGAACTGTTCAAAAGTGCCCCACAGAGGTGGACCTACAAATACGCCCATCTCCTCTCTCGGAGGCACGGGATAGCCCATCTGCTGGAAGGCGTATTGGGCGCAGTTAATGATTCCTTCCCCGGATTCCGTTAGGGTTCCGTCCAAGTCAAAAAGCACGGCTTTCTGTTTCATAATATCCATCCTTTCACGTTTGACACAATCATATCACATTGAGCCCCAATTCGCAAGGGGACCTTGCCTCAGCCGAAAAAATGTGATAAAATAACAAAAATCACAGGGGAGGACCCAATATGAAACGTATGTATGTCCAGGCCTACTGCCAGAGCAACCTGGGAGACGACCTGTTTGTGCTGCATCTTGCCAGAAGATATCCGGAGACAGCGTTCTACCTCTACGCCGTTGGAGACAATCAAAAAGCCTTTCTGAGCCAATCGAATCTCCGTCTGCCGAGGGCCTGGGACCGGCTCCGGCGGAAGGGAAGACATATGCTGGGTCTGGGTGCGGAACCCTTCGACGGCCAGGGCCTGGATGGAACCGTTGTCATCGGCGGCTCTATTTTGTGGGAAGGGGCATCCCTGGATTTTTCGGGAGCGCCCTGCTTTCTCATTGGTCCCAACTGCGAAACGGAGTACTCTCCGGCATTCCGCCAGCGTCTGGAGCAGGCGCTGCGTAATGTCCGGAGCTGCTGTTTTCGGGACCGGGCCTCCTTTGAACAGTTTTCGCAGCTTCCCAATGTGACCTGGGCACCAGATGTGCTGTTTGGATATGATGCCGCTCTGCCATACCAGAGGGGACGTGGCATTGGCATCAGTCTGGTGTCCCGCAAGGGTGCTTTCCGGGATGACGGTTTGCGGGAGATCTATTGCAACGCCATTGCGGATTTGTGTCAGCGTTGCCTGGAGGAGAAAATCCCTCTCCGCCTGTTAAGCTTCTGCGCCACAGAAGGGGACGAGGAGATGGTGGAAGCGGTATTGGCCAGGGTTTCGAACCCGGCATCCATTGCTGTCAGCTGTTACCGGGGAGATCCGGGGACGTTTTTAGCGGAAATGAGCGAATGCGAAACCATCATAGCAACCCGCTTCCATGCCATGATTCTGGGCTGGGTCCTGGGAAAAAATGTGGTGCCAATTGTCTACAGTACCAAGCAGACCCAGGTTCTGGCGGATTGCGGATTCCAAGGTCCCATGTGGAATGCTCTGGAAGCCGCAGGCATGACCGGGGAAACGCTGCTGGAATACGTGAAAAGTGAGCGGGGAAGACTGGATATTGCCGAGTTGAAAAAGCGATCCGGTGCCCAATTTGCGGCCTTAGATGAATATTTGAAATAGAGAAAACCGCGTCACCCAGCACTTAAAATACCGGGCGACGCGGTTTTTCACTTACTTCAAAGTTTCCTTTAGCGCTTTGGCCAATTGGTCGGGGCAGGAGGTGCTCTTCATGCCGCAGCGGATGCCCTCCACCCGGTCAATAACGTCCTCAACTTTCATGCCTTCCACCAGAGCGCCAATGCCCTTCAGGTTGCCGTTGCAGCCGCCAACGAACTGGACATTGTGAAGGATGCCGTTTTCCACATCGAAGAAGATGGTGCGGGAGCAGGTCCCTTTGGTTTCGTATTCGTAATGCATTATGTCGTTCCTTTCTTTTATACAGTCAAATCTACTATGGATGCCCCTACCAGCTCCGCAACGGGCTCCGGGGGCACAAGCATTTGATGGCCCCGCTCTCCTGCAGAGAGGGCAATTCGGTCACACAGCAGGCACAGCTCGTCGATATAGGTGGGGTATTTCTTTTTCATACCCACGGGGCTGCACCCGCCGCGAATATAGCCGGTCAGGCCAAGGAGCTCCTTTACCGCCACCAGCTCCATGTTTTTGTCTCCGGCGGCTTTGGCGGCCTTTTTCAGGTCCAGCTCGCAGCACACGGGGATACAGAACACGTTAATGCCAGTTTTGACACCCCGGGCTACCAGGGTTTTAAAAACCTGCTCCTCGGGGATACCCAAAACCTGAGCGGCATGGGCGCCGCTGAGATCGTCCTCACTGTAGGCATAAAATTTTTCTTCGCAGGGAATGTTTGCTTTTTCCACAAGACGGATCGCATTTGTTTTTGCTGACATATTGAATCACCGGCTGTATTATAAGCGATTTTGATCGTTTTCGCAATAGGCAAGTGCAAAATTATGTTTCCGGAATGGATTTGTGTCTTTTGGGCACGATAGAGTGGAAAAGGAGGCGCGAAAAACCATGGAAACGGAGAAAAACGCAGAGATGAAAAAGGAAGAGCGGGAACAGGTGCTGGAACTTGGCTCAGATATGACCCGCTCCAGCAAAGGAAATATTTATACGCTGACCATCATCGGCCAAGTGGAAGGCCACCAGGTTGCTCCGGATACGGTAAAGACCACAAAATATGAGCATGTATTGCCTCTGCTGGCAGGCATCGAGGAAAGTGACGATGTGGATGGGCTGTTGCTGCTGCTGAACACCGTAGGCGGAGATATCGAGGCGGGACTTGCCATTGCGGAGATGATCGCCGGGATGAAAAAGCCAACCGTCTCTCTGGTGCTGGGTGGCGGCCACTCCATCGGCATTCCTCTGGCAGTGTGTACCAAGAAGTCCTTCATCACCCCAACAGCCAGTATGACAGTCCATCCGGTGCGGATGACGGGGCTTGTGGTAGGGGCACCCCAGACTTTTCGCTATTTCCAGCGCATCCAGGAGCAAATTGCGGACTTTGTTACCGCCAACTCCCGCATCAGCCGGAAGGACTTCGAAAAGTATATGATGGCTACCGGAGAGATGGCTACGGATGTAGGCACCATTCTCTATGGCAAAGAGGCGGTGTCCTCCGGGCTCATCGATCATCTCGGTGGCCTGAATGACGCCCTCGCGGCCCTGCACCGGATGATTGAAAAACAGAAAGAACAGAAAAAACTGTGATTTATTCCGGCGGAGCCCATAAGCCGCCGGATTTTCTTTGTTCATAAAAAAACGTTGTATTTTTCTGGATTTGTGATACAATAAACAAAAGTATGCGAAGCCATAGTGGCAGCGCGATGATTTAGGAGGTTTCTATATGGCTGAATATAAGCAGTACATTAGCCAGGCTCAGGAAAACGGCAATGTTTTGATTTCGGAAGATGTGGTAGAAGCAATTGCGGAACACGCTTTGGCAGAGGTAGAGGGTGCCGCCGGTCTCAGTGTGAAGCCTGGCAACGAGGTTGCGGACTTTATCGGCGTGAGAAATTGGGGTAAGGGCCTGAAGATCTACATTTCTGAGGACAATACCGTGTCCATTGATGCCGATATCGTTATCCGTTATGGCTACAGCGTGGTAGAGGTGGCTGATAGCGTTCAGGCCGCCATCGCCAATGCGGTGGAATCTATGACCGGTGTGAAAGTGACTTCTGTAAATGTAAACGTTCGGGGCATTACGAGGAAATAAAGAGGAGAGACTATGACGAGAGGAAACGCCAGAGAGCTGGCTGTACATCTGATCTATTCCAGAGAGTTTACCGGCCAGGAGCCGGAGCAGGAAGTTGCGGTGCGGCTTGATAAAGAATACTATCCCTCCCTTTCTCAGGAGAATGCCGTCTACGCCGACCGACCCAGTGCTGCCCAGCTGCGCTATATCGACAGTGTGGTATCCGGTGTTGCCAACCGGGAGAATGAACTCAACGAGCAGATCCGCAAATTCTCCATCGGCTGGGATATCTCCCGGATCTCTCGGCTGACCCGGTGTGTGCTCCAGCTGGCTATCTACGAGATCCTTTTTGTGGAGGATGTGCCAACCGGTGTTGCCATCTCGGAGGCTGTCCGTCTGGCGAAGATGTACGACGGAGAAGAGGCCGGTTCCTTCACCAACGGCATTCTGGGTGCCTTCGCCCGGAGCCTCCCCCAGGAGGAGAAGTGAGCATGGGGACTATTGGCATTGACACCAGCAATTATACTACTTCCATTGCTTTTTTTGACGGAGATGGTGGGGAGAACTGCTCCAAATTACTCCCTGTCAAGCAAGGGGAGCTGGGTCTGCGCCAGTCCGATGCGGTATTTGCCCATATCAAAAGCCTGCCGGAGCTGTCTGGCAGGCTATTTTCCCATATTAAAGGGATGCAGATCACCGCGGTAGGCGTCAGCACTCGGCCCCGGGCCGTGGAGGGAAGCTATATGCCCTGCTTTCTCGTGGGCATTTCTCATGCGACACTGTTGGCTCAGGCTTTGCAAGTACCTCTTGTAGAGGTATCCCATCAGCAGGGCCATGTAGCAGCGGCTCTGTGGAGTGCGGACCGGCTGGAACAGATGGAGGAGCCTCACTTGGCCTGGCATCTCTCCGGCGGCACGACTGAGTTGCTGCTGGTAGAGCCGGAGGGAAAGAATGTGAAGTGCACAAAAATTGGCGGGACCACGGATATATCCGCAGGTCAGCTCATCGACCGTACCGGTCAGCTGCTGGGACTCCCATTCCCGGCGGGAAAGCAGCTGGACACCCTGAGCGCCCAGGCGCAAAAGAAGGATTTCTTCCAGGTCAAATGCAATGATGCTCAGTTTTCTCTTTCCGGTATGCAGAATAAAGTCCAGCAGTATTATGCCGCCTCCGGCAGCCCTGAGGAGACAGCGGCGTACACGCTGCGCTGCATTTCTGGGGCGGTAGTTGCCGCCACACGGCAGGCTATGGAGCGGTATCCGGGATTGAACGTGGTTTTTTCCGGAGGTGTGGCCTCTAATTCCATGCTCCGGGAGCTTACGGCACCCTTGAACCCCATTTTTGCCCAGCCACAGTTTTCAACGGACAATGCCATGGGCGTGGCGGTGCTTGCAAAGCGCTTGACGGAGGGGTGATATGCCAACGATTTATTCGATTACCCAAATCAACGCGTATATTCAGGGCAGGATGAATGAGGACCCGATGCTTGCCCAAGTGGCAGTCCGAGGGGAAATCAGCAATTACAAGCTTTATCCATCCGGTCACCACTATTTCACTCTGAAAGATGAGCAGTCGGCCCTGAAATGTGTTATGTTTAAGGGAAACGCCATGTCTCTGCGATTCCGCCCCGCCAGCGGTATGAAAGTCATTGCGCTGGGGCGGATTTCTGTCTACCCCAGAGACGGCCAGTACCAGCTCTATGTGTCCTCCATGGCAATGGACGGCATTGGGGACCTGTATGCCGCATTTGAGGCGCTGAAAAAGAAGCTGTCTCAGCAGGGACTTTTCGATCCAGCGAAGAAAAAGCCTATCCCCAAGTATCCCCAGACGATCGGCATTGTTACCAGCTCTGCAGGGGCGGCAGTTCATGATATTTTGCGTATTCTGCGCAGACGCTATCCCTTGTGCAGCGTGCGGCTGCTGCCTGTCCGGGTCCAGGGAGCGGAAGCACCGGAGGAGATCGTCTCCGCCATCCGCTATGCCAACGCCCACGACTTGGCAGACCTTTTGATTGTCGGCCGGGGCGGCGGCTCTATTGAAGACCTGTGGGCATTTAATGACGAGCGGGTGGCTTATGCCATCTATGAGTCCCATATCCCCATCATCTCTGCTGTGGGTCACGAGCCAGATGTGACCATTGCGGACTATGTGGCGGACCTCCGGGCGGCTACACCCTCAAATGGTGCCGAACTGGCGGTACCGGACCGAGAGGCCTTGGCGCAAAATCTGGACGCTTTCTCCGCCGCTATGACCGGAGCCTTGAACCGCCAGCTCCGGCTGGCCAGTCAAAGACTAGAGGGGCTGGCTGCTTCTCCTGCTCTGCGCAGCCCCACCGGCTACCTGGACCGGCGGGAGAAAGACCTGGGGCTGCTAAAGGAGAAACTCCTGGCAGCTCAAAACCGAGAACTGTCCAAGGCGCAGCAGAAGTATGTGGCGAATGTGGCCAAGCTGGACGCTATGAGCCCACTGAAGGTTCTGAGCAGAGGCTATGCTATGGCTCAAAAGGAAACCGGAGAATTGATTCGGTCCGTGAAGCAAACAACCACTGGGGAGAGCATTGTGGTCTCCCTGGCCGATGGCAAACTGAATGCATCCATTCTTTCTATTAAGGAGGCTTCCCATGAAAGCGAAAACCAAGACCTTTGAGGAAAAAATGCAGCGCCTGGAGGAGATCGTCCGGGCTATGGAGCGGGGAGATGTAGCTCTGGAAGAGTCTTTGAAGCTGTTCCAGGAAGGTACGGAGCTTGTCCGGAGCTGCGGCAAGCAGCTGGAGGAAGCCAAGATGCAGGTGACGAAGATTACAGCCGGGGCCGACGGTGCCCCTCAGGAGGAACCCTTTGCCGATGAAATTTGAGGAACAGACCCGTGTTTATCGGGAAAAAATCGAAGCGTATCTGGCTTCTGTCTATGCCCCTTTTGCATCTGAGCCACAGCAGCCAATTTTTGAGGCAGCCAACTACAGCCTCCTGGCAGGCGGAAAACGGCTGCGCCCCATTCTGGCCTTGGAATTGTGCCGGATGTGCGGAGAAAAGCCGGAAAAGGCTCTGCCTTTCGGGGCTGCCGTGGAGATGATTCATACCTACAGTCTGATCCACGACGATCTGCCTTGCATGGATAATGACGATTACCGCCGGGGCCGCCTGACCAACCATAAGGTTTACGGCGAGGGAATGGCTGTGCTGGCCGGGGATGCCCTGCTGACGGATGCTTTCTCCGTGGCCACACGGGCAGAGCTGAAAGACCCCGGACAGATCGGCAGCGCTATTGCGATCCTCAGCGAGTGCGCCGGGTCTCTTGGCATGATTGGCGGCCAGGTGCTGGATATTATGAGCGAAGAGCGGGCGTGTACCCAGCAGGAGGTCCTGGATATCCAGAGTCGGAAAACCGGGAAGCTGATCATCGCCCCTTGTGTCCTCGGCGTCATTGCCGGAGGCGGCACGGAGGACCAGAAGGAAGCCGCCGCCAGATTTGCCGCGCTGCTGGGCCTGGCCTTCCAGATTCGGGACGATATTCTGGATGTCATTGGCTCCCAGCAGGAGCTAGGGAAGGCTGTGGGTGTAGATGGGGCCAAGAATACCTTTGTCCGTTTGTACGGCGTGGAAAAGTGTGAGGAGTTGGTTAAGCAGTATACCCAGGAGGCGATTGACAGCCTGTCCGTGTTCCGAGATACTGAGTATATGGAGGCTCTGGCGGAAAGCTTGACGGAGCGTAGAAAATAATGCTGCGCAAAAACTCATAATCTGCATAAAAGTCCAAGAAAACGCCAGATGCAACCGATAGTTGCCAATAAATTACGCTGATATATATGAAAAAACGGAGGCTGTATTTCACACACCTCCGCTTTTTTCATCGTAAAAATCCATCCTTCTGAAGGGCTTGCTCAATCAAATCCAGCAGTTTTTCCGAGGGGGCTGCAATCGTGTGATAGTGGCAGTCACCGGTCAGAATTTTTAAAGGTTCATCCTTGGACTGCATCAGCTTTTCATAAAACTCCTGTGCATCCTGCTGGGACTCAATCATCAGGTCTACCCGAATCTGCCCATACAGTTCATGCTCCACCACCACATCCAGGATTTTTCCCCCAAGCTCCAGGATGGTCATAAATTCCTCTAACACCTGCTCAGTGGTGTGCCGGACGGATACGACCCGCTTGGGGAGCAGCCCTGCGCTGTCCGTTCTGTGGTACAGGTAGCCCCGGTTCGTAGAGAGGATACGGTGGTTCTCCGCCCGCATCAGGGCAATGTCTTGGACAATAACTTGGCGGCTCACATGAAAGGCGTCTGCCAGGGCGGTTCCTGACAGGGGAGAGGTTTGATCTTTGAGCATTTGCAGGATTTGAGTTCTTCGTTCCTCACCGGTCATAGGCAGTACCTCCTTCTCTTCCTGTCCTTTTTATCACAATCCGGATTCTTTGTCAAATCAATCTTGACAAGCGAAAAGAAATGTATATAATTGTGACTAGTTAACTGACAAGACAGTAGAAAAAGGAGAGGCCAATGAAAGCTTTTTTAAAACGTAAGAATGTCATTTTTTCCGCCAAACGGTACGGAATCGATGCTATGGGTGCCATGGCTCAGGGATTGTTCTGCTCGCTCCTGATTGGTACCATCGTAAAGACCCTGGGCCAGCAGCTGTCCATTCCCTTTTTGGTGGACGTAGGCGGCTATGCCGCCGCTATGAGTGGCCCGGCGATGGCCGTTGCCATTGGCTATGCTTTGCAGGCACCGCCGCTGGTGCTGTTTTCTCTGGCGACAGTAGGCTATGCGGCCAACAAGCTGGGCTCGGTTACACTGTCTGGCGGAGCGGGAGCGGGAGGGCCCTTGGCCGTTCTGCTGATTGCCATTGTGGCTGCGGAATGCGGTAAGGCGGTTTCCAAAGAGACTAAGGTGGATATTCTGGTAACGCCTTTGGTGACCATCCTGATTGGTGTTGCTCTATCTGCCATGATCGCTCCCGCCATTGGCAGTGCTGCCTCCTCTATCGGCGCTTTTGTGGAGTGGGCTACCATTTTGCAGCCCTTCTGGATGGGAATTCTGGTATCTGTGGTGGTGGGCATCGCTTTGACATTGCCCATTTCTTCTGCTGCCATCTGCGCTGCCCTGGGTCTTACCGGGCTGGCGGGCGGTGCCGCTGTGGCAGGATGTTGCGCCCAGATGGTTGGCTTTGCGGTGATGTCCTTCCGGGAGAACCGCTGGGGCGGCCTCATCAGCCAGGGCCTGGGTACTTCTATGCTGCAAATGGGCAACATTGTAAAGAATCCCAAGATTTGGATCCCGCCCATTCTGACCTCCGCTATCACCGGCCCAATTGCCACTTGTCTATTCCATTTCCAGATGAACGACCCCTCCGGCGGTGTGGCTTCCGGTATGGGCACCTGTGGCATGGTGGGTCCTATCGGTGTATATGCCGGTTGGGTCAATGATGTGGCAAATGGTGTAAAGGCGGCCATTACCGGCACAGACTATCTGGCTATGGCTCTCATTTGCATTGTGCTGCCTGCGGTGCTGACCTGGGTATTTGGATGTATGTTGCGGAAAATTGGCTGGATCGGAAAAAATGATCTGAAGTTGGATTGAATTGTGAATATCAAACAGGGCGCTGAATTTAAGTCAGTGTCCTGTTTTTTGTAAGAAACAGTAATCTTTTGGTAAACACCCGAAAATTGGCCCATGTTATAATGGAAATCGCAAAGGAGGGAACGGTATGGCAAATAAAATTTTGATGATCGAAGATGACGCCGCCATAGCCCAGGCGGTGAAACTGAATCTGGAATGCGCGGATTATCAGGTCGTTGTCTATGATAATGGCCTTACCGCTTGGGATGCAGTGAGGAAAAGCCCGGATTATGACCTGGCGCTGCTGGACATGATGCTCCCAGGCCTGGACGGATTTTCGCTTCTGCCCAGGCTACAGACGTTGGGCATCCCGGTGATCTGCCTGACCGCCATGGGGGACCCACAGCACGAGGTCCAGGGTCTGCGGGAGGGGGCGGAGGACTACATTGCCAAGCCCTTTGATATGCTGGCGCTGATGGTCCGTATGGAAAAGGTGCTGAAACGCTGGGGAAAATGGAATGAGATTTACCATTTCCGGGACCTGACCCTGGACAGAGCAAATCGCCGCCTGACGAGGCAGGGGGAAGAGATCTTGCTGTCGCCCCTGGAATTCGATGTGCTGGCAGTGCTGATGAAGAACAAGAATCGCACTGTCTCCCGGGACCGAATTCTGAATGAAATTTGGGGCGAGGACTATTTTGGCGATATCCGCACGGTGGATGTCCGCATCGCCAATCTAAGGAAGAAACTGAATCTGTCCGAGGAGATTCGGACGATTTCAAAGGCCGGTTACCGGTTGGAGGAACGATGAAACTGGAAACAAAACTTACGGCCCTTTGTGCCGTTGTCCTTTGCCTGGTTTCTTTCAGCCTTTCTGGGGCAATGCTCTGGCAGGTCCGGGAGCAGTCCTACAGTGCGTTGCTGGAACGGTCCGAGGAGACCCTAAAGGAGCTGACGGATTCTTTTGGGCAGACAGTCTACCATACGAATGCGGACCTTCGGGAGTCGCTTCCGGAAAAAATCTTCCTGATTCATTGCTTCCGCTCCGCCGGTGTGGCAGGAAGCGCTCTGATTGTCAACGGGGAGAGCCTGTCTGCCTCGACACCCTTCGCCCCGCAGGACTACCTGACGGTGGAATATACCCCAAAATCCACCCGCTTCTCTTACCAAGGAAAGGAGTATCTGGTTCTGGGGAAGCTCCTGGATGTTCGGGAAAACCAATGCGAGGTTTACTTTGTGGCAGATGCGACCTATATTCATTCCCAGCTGCTGCAACTGGCTGGTCGGTTCGCTTTGCTGGCGTTGACGATCGGCCTGGTGGGCCTTCTGGCGGTTCACTGGCTCCTGGGCCGGGGGCTGAGACCTTTGGTTACGCTGTCGGAGGCAGCGGACCAGATTGCCGCCGGGAGCTACAGCCAACGGGTGCCGGTCCAGGCCAAGGATGAAATTGGTCAGCTTGCCGGGAACTTTAACCGGATGGCTTCGGCGGTGGAGACCCATATATGCACCCTCCAGGAGCAGAACGAACGGCAGAAGCTCTTCACCGGGGCGGTGACCCATGAGCTGAAGACACCGCTAACGTCTCTGCTTCTGAATGTAAACACGTTGCGAACGGTTTACTTAACCGAAGAAAAACGGGAGGCACTTTTGGAAAGTATGGATGTCCAGCTCCACTGGCTGGAAACCATGGTCCGAAAACTTTTGACGCTGCTGTCTATGAAGAAAAACGCAAGGTTTTCTCTGGTGCCTGTCCCGGAGCTTCTGGACCAGGTGCAATTGCTGACCAAAGAAATCTGCCAGAAATACGGGGTTTCTCTGGAAATTTCCTGCAATACAGCTGCACTTTCTATGGACAAAGACCTGATATGCAGCGCCCTGGTGAATCTGATCGAGAACAGTGCCAAAGCATCCAAGCCGGGGCAGAGGATTTTGATAACCGCAGAGTGCAGCGGCTTTACTGTCACCGACCACGGCTACGGAATCTCGGAAAAGGATTTGAAACGGGTCACGGATCCCTTCTATATGGGGGATCCTTCACGAAGTAAGGAAAAGGGCGGTTTCGGCCTTGGCCTGGCTTTGGTTCGGGAAATTGCCCAGGTCCATGGCGGGACCCTGGAGCTGGAAAGCGCCCTTGGCCAGGGAACGACAGCAAGACTGATACTCGGCAATCACAAGGAGGCATTACAATGAAGCAGAAAAACTTGCATACTATGGCTTTTGCGTTAGCCATGATCATCTTCTCCGGTTGCGGCAAAACGGAACCCCAGCAGCCTACCAACATCAATCAGGCTATGCTTATCGAAAAAAGTGCCCAGGAGCAGGAAAGCTACACCTTTCCGGAAACATTCACCGGGGACTGGACCGGCCAACAGGGAAGACTCACCATCCACGCCGATGCCAAGATAGTTGCAGAACAGGGAACGGTCCTCCCCACTGCCACCGTAGAACCCAGGACCTTTACCCAGGAGGATGTGGACAATCTTCTGCGGGTGTTCTTAAAGGGGGAGCCGCTGTATAGCCATACCCAGACAAAACAGGAATTGAAGGAATGGATCGATCATATCAATTCCCCGGAATGGGAGCCGGACCCGGATGCCCCAGAGCAGAAAGAGGAAAAAAGAAAGCGCCTGAACGCGGAATACGAGCAATGGGTCAAAACCGCCCCGGAGGAGAAGCCAATCATCCACGGCTTCTATGATTCTGATGATCCCAAGCAAATCAGCGGCAGCGGAACCGTAGATGGGACAGAATATGACATCAGCATTATCAATCAGTTCGGTGGAGACTGGACGGCGGCATACATCGAACGGAAGGATTATAAATACGGAAGGGACACAAAAGACTGGGGCGGCATCTCCGAAGAGGAGGCCATTGCCCAAGGGGATGCGCTGATGCAGGAACTGGGCTTTGACCATATGGTGCTGGACGATATTCAGCCCTCTCATGGGGAGGACAACACCTGGCAGCTTTACTATACCCCCACTGTGAACGGGATTCCCATCTCCAGCATTCGACAAGACAACTATGATCAGGAATATGGCCGGAGCTACCAATACGAGACCTACAGCTGTTCGGAAGAGGTGAACCCGGACACGGTCTCCTGGGTTATGGAGGCCATTTGGATCACTGTTGGAAAAGACGGTATTTTGTCGTTCACCTGGAACGCACCGGCCACAAACGCCAAAGTGCAGACGGAAAACTCGAACCTGCTGCCTTTTGAGGAAATCGCCGCGATTGCCGATACCATGCTGCCCGTGGTCATCATCGGCCCCTCGGAAGCCCGCAGCCTGGTAGAGATAGACGCCATTAACGGCTTTGAGACCCGCATGGACGTAGAAATTACGAAGGTATCCCTCACGCTCATGCGTGTCCGGGATAAGGGTTCCTTGCAGGGAACAGTCCTCCCCGTTTGGGACTTTTGGGGCACCTCAGACTGGTACGATGCCGCTCCAAATGCCTATGGTTACGACCAGAAGGGGGAGCGCTACAGTGTAGAACCCCTGATGACCCTGAATGCCGTCGACGGAACGGTGGTCAGCCGATTGTTTGGGTATTAAAAGGAAGCGGAGCAGTTTTTTGAGGCTGCTCCGCTTTGCTATATAGACTCCATCAAGAATTGGTGCCTAGGATCTTCCGGCATTTTTCGATATCTGGAAAATGTCAAGAGCTTTTTTGCGTCAGGACGAAAAAAGAACTTGACAATTGAGACTACATGATGTAGTCTTTAAATAGAGACTACGATATGTAGTCGCAAAGGAGGTATCGCGTTATGTCAGAAATTCAGTTAGGTGTTGTGGAGTCCCGCTTTGCGGACATGATTTGGGCCAACGAGCCGGTGTCTTCCTCTGCTCTGGTCAAGCTGGCAGGGGAGGAGCTCCACTGGAAACGGACCACGGTCCATACTGTCCTGCGTCGGCTCTGCGACAAGGGTTTGTTCCGCAACGACAACGGCACGGTAACGGCCCTCATTTCCAGGGAGCAGTTTTACTCCATGCAGAGTGAGCAGTTCGTGGATACCGCATTCCAGGGCTCTTTCCCGGCGTTTCTGGCCGCATTTTCCCGGAGCCGCCCATTGACGGAGGAAGAGCGGGAGCTGGTCAGGCAGATGATCGACCAGGCCGAGGAGGGATGAGTATGGATACGGTATTTTCGAAATTCGTCCATATCAGCCTGATGGCGAATTGGCTGATTGTTGCGGTGATTGTCCTGCGGCTGCTTTTGAAGAAGGTCCCCAGGCGGGTCATCTGCGTCCTCTGGGCCCTGGTCGCCCTGCGGCTGATGCTTCCGGTGTCTGTCGAGAGCCCTGTCAGCATGATCCCGGAGACCAACGCCATACTCCAAGAGGCAGTGGATACAACGCTCATCCACCCAGAGGCAGTCCCTTCCGACAGGATTCCAGCGGGGACCCAAGAGGGGAGCACCGCCACGGAGACCGGTGGCGGACAGCGAATATCCCCGGTTCCATTGGTGTGGTGCGTAGGTGTAGCATTGATGCTGTGCTATCTGCTGCTTAGCTATCTCCGGATGTGGCATCTTGTGGCGGAAGCCGTGCCGGAAGCGGGGAACATTTGGATATGCGATGCCGTCACAACGCCCTTTATTCTTGGATTGCTGCAGCCCAGGATCTATCTGCCCTCCGGCCTCTCCGGGGAGACCAAAGCCTATGTGATTGCCCACGAGCAGAGCCACCTGCGCTGGAAAGACCACTGGTGGAAGCCGTTCGCCTTTGTTTTACTTGCCGTTTACTGGTTCGACCCCTTTGTGTGGGCGGCCTATGGGCTGGTATGCAGGGACATTGAATTTGCCTGTGACGAGAGAGTTGTCCGCCGCTTTGGTATGGCGGAGAAGAAGGCCTATTCAGTGGCCTTGCTGGAGTGCAGCGTAAGGAAGCGGCTGGTGCTGGCCTGTCCTGTGGCGTTTGGAGAAACAGCGGTAGCCAAAAGAGTACGCAATGTCTTGAATTACAAAAAACCAAGATTTTGGATCATTCTGATTTCTACAGTTATCATTCTGGCTGCGGCAGTCGGGTTCCTGACGGTCCCGGCAAAACAAGCGGCCCCCGACTTCAAAGAGCCCGCGCCGACTGCGGATGTGCCGCGGGAGACAACGCCTCCCGCGGAAAGCACAAGCCCGGTGGAGGAGAACCAGAACGATGAATGGGCGAATTCCCCGGATGGAATCCATATTGAAACCTATGAAGGGGAAACCTTTACCGCACATATTATGGTTATTCGAAACCCTGCAAACGTCTATCTGGCAACTTCCACAGACGATTTTTCTACGGAAACACCCGGGATATCCATGGACGCAGCTATGGACAAGGAGAATGCCATTGCGGCTATCAATGCCAGCTATTTTTGGGACGACGGATCAGGCAGCCTTGCTGTGGGCAGCCTTCCCTGCGGACTGGTTTTATCTCATAATACAGTCGTATGGGACAAGTTCCACGATCTTGTCCCGGAAAAAGGCTTCGTTGGCTTTAATCAGGAGAACATCCTGATTGTTTCCGACACTATGACGGCAGAAGAAGCCAGTGCGCTTGGCATCCGGGATGGCTGCGCAGGCGGCCCCATTCTCATGATCAACGGGAAGCCCGTGGAGGAGATATACACCGGACAGTCGGGCTACAATCCCAGAACGGCCATTGGACAGCGTGCGGATGGTGCTGTGCTGTTTATCTGCGCAGAGGGTAGAAACCCGGAGTCGGTGGGAGCAACCTATGGGGATGTAATCAGAATTATGGAAGAGTATGAGGCCGTCAATGCCTGTATCCTACGCGGCGGTTCTGCCTCGAATATGCTGTATCGGGATGTGTATGGGCGATATGGAGAAGCCGGAGAGACATTGATTTTTAATCCACTATACAAAGACAGCCCAATAACACTTCGGAGAATGCCAACTTTCTGGATGGTAAAGTGACTGTTGAGAAAAAGCAAGGATACATGCAATATCAGCCACCCGTTTCCTGAGTATATAATAGGACCAATATTGGGGCGGTACAATCACCGCCCCAATATTTGCGCTATATATCAATCGACGGATTCATAAAATACACATTCCTCTGGTCTAGCTTCTCCCGCAGCCGCTGCAGACCCTCGCCAAACCGCTGGAAGTGGACGATCTCCCGTTCCCGTAGGAAGCGGATCACGTCATTCACATCCGGGTCGTCGCTCAGCCGCAGGATATTGTCGTAGGTCACCCGGGCCTTCTGTTCCGCCGCCAGATCCTCCGTTAGGTCAGCAATGGGGTCGCCTTTGACGGCCATGGACCCGGCATTCCATGGGAATCCCGCCGCAGCCGCAGGGTAGACCCCAACCGTGTGGTCTACAAAGTAAGGCGCAAAGGCAGGGTCCTTGTATTGATTGTCCTTTAGGTTTCTGGTTAGCTGATGCACAATGGCCCCAACCATCTCCAGATGGCCCAGTTCTTCGGTCCCAATATCCGTCAGCAGCCCCTTTAGTTCATCAAAGGGCATAGAATAACGCTGGGACAGATATCGCAGGCTGGCACCCAGTTCGCCATCGGGGCCGCCGTACTGGGTCAAGATGATTTTGGCAAGGGCTGGGTTCGGGCGACGGATGCGCACCGGATATTGAAGTTTTTTCGAATACTGAAACATGATTATTCCCCCTTATTGGCGGTGTATTCCCAGGGCCACGGGTCGTCAACCCAGCTATAGGTATCCCCATCAGTGGGGGTCAGATGGGTCAGGGGGCCAAGGTGTTTCTGCTGCTTTTCCATACATTCGGCATAGACCCGCTGGTACTGCTGGTAGAGCTCCAAGGCTTCTCGGTCCTCCTGGTGGGTATCCAGGTACAGTGCCAGCTCCTGAATTGCGAAGGCCAGGGCTTGAATCTCGGACAGGGGAGTAACTGGCAGGAGATTTTGATTGACGATACCCATCAGTGGCAGATCCAGGCCCGGGTATAGCGTGCCGCGGATCAGTGCTTTTCTGGCCTCATAGCGGACAGGGTACTCCAGCTGGAAAGGTACGTAGGGATTCGCTAGGGGAGCCACGGCCGGAAGACGGCCATCTCCGGGAGTTTGTGCTGCTTTTGGAGAGATCACGTAAATTCCTCCTTTAAAATGACTTGGAATAGGGATTCCTGGTCATTCTATGCCGTTTTTCGCCGGATGTGCATAGGAGGTATTTGGAACGCATACATCCTACGGGGGTGGTGACCACGAATGGAAAGTGGCTTATAAAGCAAATCACCTGTTACCTATTTATAATCAGCTTGACGCTGGTGGGCATCCTCAGCGGCAACCGGGCGATTACTGTTTTACGTGAGCAGATACCGGTGGAGCGGTACCACACCATTGTGATCGATGCCGGGCATGGCGGGGAAGATGGTGGAGCGACATCCAGCTCTGGACGGTTAGAGAGTCAATATAATCTGGAAATCGCCCTTCGGCTGGATGATCTGATGCAGCTGCTGGGGTACCGGACACGGATGACCCGCAGAACGGACACAGCCATCTACCAAAAAGGGGAGACCATCGCCCAGAAAAAGGTGGACGATTTGAAGCAACGAGTCCGGATTTCTAACAGCAATGACGGAAATGTGCTTTTAAGCATCCACCAGAATTATTTCAGCCAGGGGCAATACAGCGGCGCTCAGGTATTCTACGCCATGAATGACTCCAGTAAGAATCTGGCAAATACCTTGCAGCAAAATCTGGTCACGTCCCTGGATCCCGGCAACAAGCGTAAGGCAAAGGCGGGGGAAGGCATCTATCTGCTTGAAAAAAGGACTGGCTGCGGAGTGCTCATTGAGTGCGGTTTCCTGTCGAATTTAAGTGAAGAGGCTCTTCTGCGGCAACCGGACTATCAGAAAAAACTGGTCTGCGTCATCGGGACAACGACGGCGTCGAATCTTCCTTGACGAGGTTGTCGGCCCTTGCTATAATGTAGAAAAGCAACGCCATTTTGGCGAGAAATCAGAGGGAAATTACAATGGCAAAAGCGAAGACAGTATTTTTCTGTACCAATTGCGGCAATGAGAGTCCAAAATGGCAGGGGAGATGCCCAGCTTGTGGTGCGTGGAATACCTTTGAGGAGCATATCGAAAAACCTATCGCGGCAGGAAAAGCAAAGCCCAACCCTGTTGGCCAGAGCCGGAAGCCTCAGCGAATCAGCGAAGTGAACACGGAAGAAGAGATCCGCTTCCATACCGGCATGGGGGAGCTGGATCGGGTTCTGGGTGGCGGTGCCGTTGCCGGGTCTCTGGTATTGGTGAGTGGCGCCCCTGGTATCGGAAAATCTACATTATTGCTACAGATCTGCAACAGCTTGTGTACCGGACGCAGCGTCCTCTATGTCTCCGGCGAGGAAAGTGAGCGCCAGCTAAAGCTCCGGGCCCAGCGGCTAGGAGTCGCACCGGAAAGCTTGTTCATTCTGTCCGAGACTCGGCTTTCGGATATTCTGGAGGCCGTAGAGGAGCTAAAACCAGACATTTTGATGATCGACTCCATCCAGACCCTGTACCGGGAGGAAAACGAATCCTCCCCCGGCAGCGTATCTCAGGTGAAGGACTGCACCATGGCGATGATGCAGTTGAGCAAAAGCCAGGGAATCACGGTATTTGTGGTAGGGCATATCAATAAGGACGGCAATATCGCCGGACCGAAGGTGCTGGAGCACATGGTAGACTGCGTACTGTATTTTGAGGGAGACCCCAATTCTTCTTACCGGCTCCTGCGGGCTGCAAAAAACCGCTTTGGCTCCACCAACGAGATCGGTGTTTTTGAAATGATGGAAAGCGGCCTGGAAGAGGTACCGAATCCTTCTCAGATGCTCCTTGAGGGCCGCCCGGAGGGGGCCAGCGGCACCTGCGTAGCCTGCGTCATGGAGGGAACCCGCCCAGTTCTGGCTGAGGTCCAGGCATTGGTGGCAAAAACCATGGCAAATGTGCCAAGAAGAGCCTCGGATGGCTTTGACTTTAATCGTATGATGCTTCTACTGGCTGTGGCCGAAAAAAGAGCGGGCCTGAAAATGGGCGCTTTCGATGCTTATCTAAACGTGATTGGGGGCCTGCGGCTGGATGAACCAGGGGCTGATCTTCCGGTGGCCTTGGCTGTGGCCTCCTCTTATCGGGACCAACCCATTGCAGATGATTTAGTGGCTATCGGGGAAGTGGGGTTGACAGGGGAGATTCGATCTGTGTCCCATTTGAATCAGCGTTTGGGCGAAGTAGCCCGATTGGGGTTTAAGAAGTGCGTGGTCCCCCGCGGTGGGTCTGAGAAGCTGGAGATTCCCCGGGAGCTAACAGTTTATCGGGTGAGAAATCTACGGGAAGCTATTGAGATGGCATTTTAAAATGAAAAGCGCTGCTTCATTGCGAAGCGGCGCTTTTCAAATCAAAACAATAGGCCAATTAAGATTCCAATCATTAGTCCGATACCGCAGGCGAGAATCATATCCATCGGGTTCGTCCGGTACTGCACACGAACAACCTTTTTGACAACCGGTTTCTCAACGATTCTTTCTACAACCCGTTCCACCGGGACTTCCTTCGTAACGGTAACAACCTTCGGAGCAGGGGGGATCGGTGCCTTTTCAATATAGACCGGCTTTTCTACAACCTTCTCGATATACACTGGCTTCTCTTCTACTTGGCGGATCACGATGGGCTCCGGTGGGGCAGGAGGGGAGTGGGGGATACCGGAGGCCAGGTATTCGACATCCGTTCCCAGGGCATCGGCCAATTGGATCAACCGGAGAGGGTCTGGACAGGAGAGGTCATTTTCCCACTTGCTTACGGCCTGGCGGGACACGCCCATTCGGTCTGCCAGCTGTCCTTGAGAGAGAGAAGCGGCTGTACGCAAAGAAATAATCCGTTCCCCAATAGACATTATTGCTCACCATTTCTGTTTAATATATGTCAACTATTGGTTGCAATCCATATTTTATATGATTTATTTTGAAAAGTCAAGCTTGGAAAGAGGATTCGCCTCAGCGGCGATTTTCAGTTCCGTATTTTCGATATGGGTGTAAATCTGGGTGGTGTTCAGGTTTTCGTGCCCCAGCACCTCTTGAACCGTTTTTACATCCACGCCGCCTGCCAACATCATGGTGGCGGCGGTATGACGTAGCTTGTGGGCAGAGAATTGGGTCGAGTCTAGCCCAGCCTGTAACAAGGCTTTTTTCACCAGCCGATGGACTGCTGTTACACTGATCCGATTATTGTCGCGAGAGCCGAAGAGAGCGCGATTGTCGGATAATTCCCGCTGATGGCGTTCCTCCAGATAGTCGTCCAGTGCTTTGCGGCAGGCAGAGCCGAAATAGACAAATCGTTCTTTATTACCTTTACCGACAACCCGGATTCGATCCTCATACACATCTGTCAGATTCAGGCCAACAAGTTCACTACGCCGGATTCCGCAGTTAAGAAACAGCATCAAAATAGCATAGTCCCGTTTGGCATTCGGTCCGGACACAGCTTGTAAAAGTGCTGAAGATTCTTCAAAAGTCAGGTATTTTGGCAAGCTTTTTCGTAACTTCGGATATTCCAGGTCTGCAACTGGATTTTCATTCAGCTGTTTTGTCCGGACGGTCAGATATTTGTAGAAGGACTTGATTGCCGACAATTTCCGAGCCCGAGAGGCGGCTTCAATGCCATGTTCCGGTACAGCGCTGTCAGGCCGTGCGACCCGATCATTGGCCAGGTAAGAGAGAAAGTCAAAAATCTCTGAGGTTGTAATACCAGCAACAAAGTCCAGGTCTACGTCCCGGATATCAATGGTCTCCAAGTCCGTATCAATTGGCATCTCTGACCGCATCAACCGGATAAATCGTAGAAACATTCGCAAATCCAGGTAATATTCCTGAATGGTCAGCGGTGATTGACCTTTGATATTTTCGTGATAGGTTAAAAAGTTCCGCAGAATTTGCGGACAGTCTTGGTAGCGTTGCATGGGAGTCTAGACTAGAGTTGGATTGATTTTATTCTATTATCCATCATTTTGAACGCAACAAAATTTTTATTTTGTTGCGTTCGGAATAAGCCACAATAAAGGAATACTCTCAATCCCCTATAGCTCTTTCAAGGAGCTATATCCTCCATTCCTTTCTAAAGATTTAATTCTAGAATAGCTTATTTGCAGCAGAATATTATTGCTTTTCCTTTCTCAATAGTTCACCCATAGCATAGCTTATTTTTCTGGCCCTGTCAATTGGTTTTTGGGGTGGTATAAGTCTGCTGAATCCATTTGAGGTGAAAAGTTATGTTTTCCCGTTTTTCACGGTGGAGAAAGATACCCGAGTAGGCCCGATGTCAGCCCACTCAGGTATCTATTGTTTATTGTTTCCGCACACTCTCCGCCATCGTCAGCAGCTCTTCTACTGGGTAATCCTCACTGTACAAGTTAAATAGCACACCTTTTTGCTCATTTCCCTGAAACCATACAACTTCTGCACTCGCATCCTTTTGAATAAAAGCGCCTGGGCAGCCGCAGATGGTTTGGTACTGTGGGTCACTATCCCCGCCGATGTACATTTTTGCGGCTTCTTCCAAGGGTATTGACTTATCACCGTAGTTATAGGTTTCATAGGTGAAGAATATTTGGGCATTGGTTTTCTTGTCGAAATACCAGCGACGGATGTAGGAATACCAGCCGCCGCCGTCTGATAGTGGGCAGCCGGTCAGTTCATCCTGCTCAACCCCATCCGGCAGCTCTGTGATTTGGTAGTCACCAAGTTCTTCCAAGGCCAGCAGAGTCTTACTGTGGTATGTGGGCTCCAGTTCCGGGCCAGGAGCGACGCTTTTGGCGATGGGCAGCAAATCGACATCCCCGTCGGAGGCCAAAGTGAATGCGTAGCCTTTGGCATCATCTGTCCAAATAAGACTATGTGCACCTAAATAGCCAATATTACCGTTGATGTCCACTTGCTGGGGCTGCCCGGTTCCGCTAAAGTCCCGGCCGTATTTGCCCAGGCGGTAATAAAATATATACTCCAGCTTATCTCCTGCGGCGTTTTTGTATCGGATGATCTGATTTCCGTAGGATGGCTCACTGACAAAGTCGATGAAGTAGCCTTCCGGCACTTTCTGGGGATAGATAGGTGCCCAGCCCAAATAGACATCCTGGGGCTGCTCCAACTCGATGGAAAAATCCGGTCCCAGATAGTCTTTGGAGATTTCCAGAGGCGCTCCAGGGGCAACGCTTTCCGCCATGGCCAGGATGTCTACTGTTTCGTCCATGGTGGATAAGTAGGCGTTGAAGCCCTCCTGTTCGTTTTTCCAGACCAGGACCCGCAGGCCGCCGCTGGTGGCCAGCATTCTCCCCTTCTGCCCCGCTACGGTTTCTTCGGTCCAGACGAAGGAATCGTGAGGCGGGTCGGAGATGTCGCTTAGGTCGCTCACGAAGGAGACAACATAGCTGATGCTGCCATTCTCTCCGCTATAGTCCAGGAGTACCGACTGTCCAATTGTTACATCATTGAGACTGTACCCTTCCGGGATCTGCTGGGGGTACCAAACATCCCAAGGTGTCCCCTCTTTGCATATGAAGGCCAGGGGAAGAGACTTGCCAAAGCCGACACTCTGGGCAATTTGCTTCAAATCTGTAGAAAGGTTTTCTGTTTGAAGTCTGGCGTAAAAATCGTGGCCGGTAGAAATCGAAAACCAGATTTCCTCAGCTTTTTTCGTGTCCGGCTGAGGCTTTGGTTGACGGCGTCCCGGCGCAGACCGTAGCGGGCGGAAATGGCGCTTGCGTCCTCAAGAAAGAAATATCTGCGCAGGAAAACATTGGCATCCCGCTTTGGCAGCGCATCCAGAAACGCGGCAATGGTCCGGGTCAGTTCCTTTGCCTCCAATATGGTTCCCGGGTTCTCCCCTGCCCCTACGCATTCTTCCAGCTCCTCCAGCACCAGCGGCAGCGCTCCGCTGCTGACAGATTTCGGATTATTTTTTATGCCCTGACATCTTTCTTTTGAAGAACCAGCTGAGATGCCGCCAGCAGCACCAAAAACCACAGGGAGCAACTCAGAAAAAAGAGACCGATTTTTCCTGACAGCAAGTCCTCCTGCTTGTTGGCGTTCATGCCGATTTGCATGAGGCTATAGGGCCAGAACAGGGGCGCCCCCTTGGCGCTGATGAGAATCCCGGCAATGCCGCCGATAAGACCCAGGAAGATGGGGACGGCAAAGCTACGGATGACCATGGCCAGAAGCAATTGGGCGGCTATGATGGGCATGGTCCCCAGAACACCCCGGAGGAAGTACAGCGCCAGTGCCATTGGCGGCCAGCCGGGAAGGCCGGCGAACATCTTGCCGCAGAGGGTAAACAGGAGAAATACGAAGCCATGGGTCAGTACCGTTAGCTTGGCAACGACGGCAAACTTGGCGATCCACAGATCTATAGGTCTAACAGGAACGGACATGATCAGGTTCCAGTTGTGCCCCAGGTGCTCCAGCCGCCAGAGCCAGGCGGCATAGGCGGAGACCATGGCTGGGAAAAACAGTGTGGCATAAAAAAGTGTGTGCTGGGTCCACAGGCTATACCAGCCGTCAGTCAAGATTTCCAAATTTTGCAAGTAGTTAAAAGTGCCGTAGATTGCGGAAATGATGGGCAGCAGGAAAAATAGGATCCAGATAGGTGCTGTGTGGAGTTTCCGGTTTTCGGCGCGAATGCAGGAAATCAGCATCATTTATACCTCCTCCTTCCGGACGGTTTGCCAGGTGAAGCAAAAGAATCCAACTCCTAATAGGATGGTGAAGGCCAACAGGCCGAAGTTGAAGCTGCGGGTACCATAGAGGACCGTGTGTGTTTCCTGATCCCAAAAGCTGACCTCATAGGCGCTGAGGGGAATGAAGTAGCCCCAGGGTATAAAATAGCTGACGATGGGCGGCATAAAGGCGGAAAACAGTCCCAGTAAGGCCCCGGTAATGCCGGTACACAGGGCAGGCAACGGATTCCGAAAGCGGACTGTGAGAAAGAATTCCATGAAGAAGAGCATTCCCGATACGGCAAGGGAGCATAGGGATAGATAGAGAAATTGGACCCAGGAAAATGGCTCTGTGTAGCCGTGAAGGACTCCTAGCAGCGAAGCCAAGCCCATTTCCAGCACGGTGGTCAGCACCACCTCCAGGAGCCCGAAGAGGGCTTTCCCGGCAAATAAGCTGCGGCGGCTTTGCAGGGTATAGAGCAGCTTCTTCATATTTCCCTTGATTTCCATATCCCACAGGCGGCTGGCCAGCACCGCCATCATCACTGGCATGAGGATAGCCTGAATGACAGGGATGCTGTAAAACAAAGCGCTGTAGCCGTTTGCCAGCTCGTTTTCCTGGCTGGGAGACAGGCCGCCGACCCACAGCACCATGATCACAGGCACAAGCAGGCATAATAAAAGATCCTGCCGCCGGTAGGCCTTTCGCAGCTCCGTATCAAAGGAAAGCAGCATCACGCCACCCCCTTGCCGCCGGTGAGGCTGAGGAAAATCTCCTCCAGGTTCTTGGTCTCTACGGCGACTCCTACCACCCCTGCCCCATTCTGGGCCAGGGCGCAGACAATGTCCGACAGGGTTTCGTCCGGGACAGGAGACAGGTTCAATATATCCGGCCGCCGGAGGTCTACTCGGGAGGCAATGCCCTGGGCCCGTAAAACAATCTGAGCCTTTTTCTGATCCAGCACCCGCAAGGCGATACTGCCCCGGCTGTGGGCCTGGAGACGGTGCAGAGGGCCCTCGAAGATGAGCTGTCCCCCGTTCAAAATACCCACTTGGGTCACCATCTGCTCCATCTCCCCCAGCAGGTGGCTGGAGATCAGAACCGTGGCCCCGGTGGTTTCCGGCATGGAAGCGATAAGGCTGCGCATTTCCTGCATCCCTGCCGGGTCCAGACCATTGGTAGGCTCGTCCAGGATCAGCAGCTTTGGGCTGCCCAGCAGGGCCATGGCGATGCCCAGCCGCTGCTTCATGCCCAGGGAGTACTGCCCCACCGTTCGGTTGGCGTCAGAGGTCAGGCGGACGACATCCAGTACCCGGCCAATGTCCCTGTGATTCACACCCTTCAGATCCGCAACGATTTCCAGGTTTTCCCGGGCAGTCAGGTGCAGGTAGCCGGAGGGAGACTCAATGAGGCTGCCGGTCTGCCGCAGCAGGGCGATGCGATTCTCTTCGTTCATGGTCTGCCCCAGCAACTCCACTTCCCCGCCGGTTTGGTGGACCAGTCCCAAGAGCATTTTCATGCTGGTGGACTTCCCTGCCCCATTTGGCCCAAGGAAGCCGTAGACGCTGCCCTGGGGAACGGTGAGGGTCAGGCTGCTTACCACACTTTGGCCTGGGGCTGGGGGCGGACGATTATCTGACAAAGCCCTTTTTGATGCAGGAGCTTCTTCTTCGAATGCAGCACATTCTGCGCAGGACCTACCGGGATGTGATATCCCGCAACCGTCCCGGAATCCTTCGGCTTGGAGACCGAACAGTACACCTGGACGATGCGGCAGTGGTATTGGCTGACGGCACCAGAGTGTCCCTCACAGCTACGGAACTGGGGCTGCTGCGGAAGCTGGCTGAAAATCGGGGCCATGTGGTGACCTACGATGCCCTTTGCGCCAGCGTTTGGGGTGAAGACTACTATGGGTATGAGAACAGCCTTAGCGTCCACATCCGGCACCTGCGGGAGAAGCTGGAGCCGGAGCCCAGCCACCCAAAGATATTGCTGACCCAGCGGGGCATTGGGTACAGGCTTGCGAAGGAGGCAACGGAATGAAGACCTTCTCTCGGCCCATCCGCCGCTATGTTCTGGCGGCAGCAGGAATCATTGCAATGCTGATTACTTTTACCATCGGCCTGATCGTCTGGATTGGCTGGAGGGAGAGCAATCGGAATATGCAGCGGGAATTCGACTCCGGTGCCATTGCGCAGGCCATGGTCTGCTCCGACGCGGGATTGGCCTTTGGTCCGGAACATACACCGGAAGACTGGATGAACGGCTACGCCTGGGCCATGGTCCTGGATGAAGACGGCCAGGCGATTTGGCACTACAACTTGCCGGAAGAACTGGATCACCGGTATACAGCCAGTGATGTGGCACGATTCAGCCGCTGGTATCTGGATGGCTACCCGGTGTTCTGCTGGACGGAGGACTATGGACTCTTTGTCATCGGCCTGGACAGCGGCAGCCTTTGGCGGTACAATCTATATACCTCTCCGGGGATGCTGCTGGATTTCAGCAAAAGCCTTATTCCGACTCTTTGTGTCATGCTGTTGATCGGTCTGGTGGTTTGCTTTCTGCTGAGTTGGAAGGGGGCCAGACAGCTAGAGACTGTGGCGGTTGGGCTGGATGCCCTGGCCCAGGGCCAGCCTGTGACTCTCCCCTGCCGTGGTTTTACGGGGGAATTGGCAGAAAAGCTGAACCGGACCAGTGAACAATTACAGAGGAGGAACGCCATTATTGCTCGGCGGGACGAGACCCGGACCCAGTGGATCGCAGGTGTCAGCCATGACGTCCGGACGCCTCTGGCACTGATTTTGGGCTGGGCGGAACAGATACAGAGAGACGCGTCTCTCCCTACCGGCACCCAACAGAAGGCTGGAGATATCTGCGTCCAGGTCCAGCGGATTCGATCCCTGATTGAGGACCTGAATCTTACCAGCAAGCTGCAATTCGATGCCCACCCACTGCGGAAGGAGCCTTTGACATTGGGACCTATGCTGCGGGAATTTGCCGCCCGATTTTGCGACGGCCCCTTTGGGGAAGCGTGTGATGTGAGCCTGGAGCAGACGGCAGAGGCGGAACAGGCGGTGCTTTATGGGGACAGGGCACTGCTGGAGCGGGCTCTGGAGAACTTACTGAACAACAGCGTCCGACACAATCCCGGCTTCGTCCATATCGGAATAGCGGCAGAAATCAAGGACGATGCCATTCACCTTGCCATAACAGATGACGGCGTTGGCTACCCGGAATCAGTGCTGTCCGCTCTGTCTGAGAACACGGAAAATACCCCTCATATACTGGGACTCCATGTGGTAGAGCAGATCGTGGAGGCCCACGGGGGGCGCGTAGCCTTCGAAAACGACAAAGCAGCAGGTGCACGGACCTTGCTTTGGCTGCCCCTGAAAGCGGAATAAGACAATCTATTCTTTATGTCCGAAAATACAAGTGTTCACGAAATTTCTCTTTACATTACCATCGATTTTCGCTAGAATAGGAAGAAGTTAGGGAAACCCTGGCAGCCTCCTGCATTCTCGGGAGGCACCTCAAAAACAGGAGGCTTTATCATGGCTGTAAAAAGAATCGGCGTACTGACCAGCGGCGGAGACGCCCCTGGTATGAATCCCTGTGTCCGGGCGGTGGTCCGGACGGCCCTATATCACGGCTTGGAGTGTTACGGTATCCGCAGAGGCTGGAATGGCCTCATTACCGGCGACGTTGTGAAGCTGGATGAAAAAAGTGTAGCACACACCATCAATCGGGGCGGCACCATCCTCTACACTGCCAGAAGCAAGGAATTTATGACCGAGGAGGGCCAGCGCAAGGCTGTCTCCACCTGCAAATTCCTGGGGCTGGACAGCATTATCGCTATCGGCGGAGACGGCACCTTCCGGGGGGCTCTGGCTCTGAGCAAGTACGGGATCAATGTCATTGGAATCCCCGGCACCATTGACAACGATATCAGCTGCACCAACTACTGTATTGGCTTCGACACTGCTGCTAACACGGCCATTGAGTGTATCGATAAGCTTCGGGACACCATGCAATCCCATGAGCGCTGCTCAGTTGTGGAGGTCATGGGCCGCAACGCCGGTTATCTGGCTATGTATGTAGGCCTGGCCTGCGGTGCCACCGCTGTACTGGTCCCAGAAGAGCCTATTGATTTTGAGAAGGACGTGATCGAGAAGATCCGCCAGGCAAGGCTTAATGGTTTTACCCACTATATGATCGTAGTGGCGGAGGGAGCCGGCAGAGCCATTGATATTGCCGCCCAGATCAAGGATGCCATCGACCTGGATCCCCGGGTCACCGTTCTGGGTCACATTCAGCGTGGCGGGTCCCCCTCTGGCCGTGACCGGGTCAATGCCACCAAGATGGGCTATCTCGCCGTGGAACTGCTGCTCCAGGGTAAGACCAACCGGATCGTCTGCACCCACGAGGGCAGCTTCTCCGATGTGGACATTGATGAGGGCCTGGCGATGCACAAGAGCATCCAGCAGATGGAAGTGGATGTACTGGCAGCGATGACCGGCATCTGATACATAAACAAAAAGAGCTTACGGAGCAACCTGAGTCCGTAAGCTCTTTTTTATGCCTTTGGATGACACTTTTGATATACGTTTTTGATCTTTTGATTGATCATGTGGGCATAAAGCTGGGTGGAAGAAATATCGCTGTGGCCCATAAGCTCTTGCAAAGACCCAAGGTCCGCACCGTTCTCCAACAAATGCACCGCAAAGCTGTGGCGCAGGGTATGAGGAGTAATCTCCTTTTCGATACCGGCCTTGGCCTGGTAATATTTGAGGATCTTCCAGAATCCCTGGCGGCTCATCCGCGTGCCGCTGATGTTGACAAAGAGAGCCTTTTCGGAAATATCAGAGATCATGGCAGCGCGCACATCGGATAAGTAAACACCAAGGGCCTTCTGAGCGGCGGGATACAGAGGGATCACCCGAGCCTTCTTCTCGCTGTGGCACTTGACAACACCTATTTCCAGATTTACGTCCTCTACATTCAGGCTGATGAGCTCTGTCACTCGCATGCCGGTTGCATACATCACCTCAAGCATGGCTTTGTCCCGGTAGCCCTTGGGATCAATGCAATTGGGCTGGGCCAGCAGCAGCTCAACCTCTTTACCGGTGAGAACCTGAGGTAGCTTTTTTGCTCCACGAGGGACGCGAATCTCTGCTGTCACCGGGGAAGTCCTCAAAATACCGCTAGACACTGCAAAAGCATAGAAATTCTTCAAGCTAGCCAGCGATCGAGAGGCAGTCGCTCCGGATTTTCCCTGGGACTGCAGATGATTTAAGTAGTCGCGGATATTCAATTGTGTGGCATTGACGATATCGGAATTACCACCCATTTGCATCCATTCGGAAAACTGCCGAATATCACGCATATACGACGAGATGGTATTCTCCGATGCCTGCTTTACTTTTACGAGATAGTTCTCGTAAGACTGAATGATGTCCAGCATGTACCGAAATACCCTATCCTTTTAAAATGCGGAGGCTTCTGGAACCAGAAGCCGCCTTTTATTAGCAATGCCGCAAAGGGCATGACCAAACAGTAGATGACATAGCAGACCAGCACAGCAGCGGACAAGCTGAGCAACAGGGCCCTGGGGACTGCCGATGTAACCGGAAGCCCATTGATGTAACAGGAAAAGAGAAGCGGGAGCGCTTGTAGACGCTCCGGCGGCAAATAACTCCGCAATACCGCGGCCTTACAAAGGCACCCAACAGGGGATAAAAACAGGAAATAGGCAGATGCACCTATGGCGTTTTGATACAGACATACTATACTCCGTTTTTTGCAAAAATTCAAGTATTATTAGCCAAAATAAGTTTTTTTGTAAATTCTCACAATTTTTATGTTAATGTTGTTATGTTAATACGCAAAATAAGCGAACGAACGTTTTTGCACTTTTAACCTTTTTGCAGCGTTTTGGGGCAGCAGAGCATAAAAATGCGCTGTTTTGTCACATTGAATATTTTCTTGCATTTTCCGCATGTAGGTAATTGAAAGTTACCTACATGCGGTTTTTGTGCAATTTAACGAAATTGCTTGGAAATTTTTCTGTGTTTCCCTGCGTCATTTCTACGCCCGGGGAACAGAAAAGCCATGCCGCTGCTGCCAATTATCAGCATTGCCGTAGGGAAAATCCCTTCAAACCGTCCTCCGAAAAACAAGGCAGTGATGGCTGTCAGACTGACGAGATAGCCAAGAGCAGTCAGAAAAAATACCAACAACCGCCGATGCTTGATTTTTCTGTACGCCAGTCGGCATCCCAGTGCGGCAGCAAGAAATAGAATAACCATGACACCGTATCCTAGATTTTCCTGCTGCACGACTTCCCTGCTGATGAAAAAAGCCAGCAATGCCCCAAGCAGCAGTGTCAATGCCAGAGCGACAGCGACTCCGGCGGCAATGCCGCTGCCCAGACTGGACGAGCGCCCTGTGACCTTTTGATGGATCCCCATATTCCCCTCTCCCCTTTCCTGCTGCTCTAGTCTATTGCCTGGAAAGAAAAAAAGAACCCTGGACAGCACATTGGCTGTCCAGGGAAAGGGACGCTCAAATCACATCTCTACGTCCACGTTGGGCGTGGTCTTCTTAGGCTGCTGTTGCCCCTGGGCTTCCGTGACGGTACGGAACTTCATCCGGGTATCACGGACCTCGCTAAGGGCCTTGGCAATGGTCTCCTCGGTCTCCTTCAGGGCATCGTCCATATAATCGTTGCCTGCTTTGCGGAGCTGGTTGATGCGATTCTGGGTCTGCGCGATCAGCTCCTCGCTGCGCTTCTTAGCCTCCTCGTAAACGGCCTCCTTGGTGGTCAGCTGCTGGGCCTGCTCCTGGGCCTGGCGTAGAATCCCCTCGGCCTCCCGCCGTGCCTGGTTGATGAGTTCGTTCCGGGATTCTACAATCGTCCGAGACTGCTTCAGTTCTCCGGGCATCTGGGCAATGATCTCGTCCAGCATATCCAGCACCCGATCCCGCTCCAGGATACATTTATCGGCCGCTAAAGGCATGGTACGGGCATCCTGAACCATATCATAAAGAGAGCCGATGATATCCTCAATATTACTGCTGCTCATAGTGATCCTCCTAAGTTCATTCGTTTTACTTCTTCCGCTCTTCCAGCCGGCGTCGAAAATCCGGAATGATCGCTTCCGGAATAAAGTCCCGCAGATCCGCATCGTAGCTGCCAAGCTCCTTGACGATGCTGGAACTCAGGAACATATACTGGCTGCTGGCGGTCAAAAACATGGTATCCAACTCCGGATAGATTTTCCGGTTGATGAGGGCCATCTGGAACTCATTTTCAAAGTCAGAACCGGCCCGTAACCCTTTTACCACCACGCAGGAACCCCTGCGGCGGGCATACTCTGCCAGGAGCTCACTGGACCCGTCTACCTCTACGTTGGGCAGATCCCGGGTCACCCGGCGAATCAGATCTACCCGCTCCTCCAAAGAGAACATGGGGTGCTTTCCGGCGTTGACCATAACGCATACGATCAGCCGGTCAAAGATATTGGCGGCCCGGCGGATGATATCCAGATGGCCGCTGGTGACTGGGTCGAAGGAACCCGGATAAATCGCTGTTTTCATATTTGCCCCTGCGCTTCCTCTTTGCGATAAATCGTCAGAAGCGTTTTCCCGTATTTATAATCTTTGGAGCGGCTGTAGCCGTGAAAAACCTGACTTAGCTCCTTTTCCAAGGGCCGTTCCGTGACTATTATACCACCCGAACGCAAAATGTCAATTTCTGTTATTCGATTCAGAGCGTTTTCCAAAAAAACTTCCGCATAAGGTGGGTCCAAGAAGATGATATCGAAGGTTTCCCGGCACCGGGACAAGTATTCCAGGTAGTCGCAGCGGATTACAGACGCATTATCTTCCAGCCGGGTCTTTTTCAGGTTCTCCCGGATAAGTCCACAGGCCTCCTCCCGGGCATCTACAAAGACGGCTTTCTTTGCTCCCTGGCTCAAGGCCTCAATGCCAAGCTGACCGGTGCCTCCGAAAAGGTCCAGCACATTGGCTCCTGCTATATCCAGGCGGATAATGCTGAACAGTGCCTCCTTGACCCGGTCCGCCGTGGGTCTGGTCAACATTCCATGCGGTGTTTTCAGTTGAATGCCCCGGGCTTTTCCTGTAATAACTCGCATAAGCTTTTCTCCCAATTCTTTCCTGAATGATGGATTTTATTCTTCTTTTTCCCGAAAATGCCGGTAGACAGCCCCGGCAGCATCCTTCGGAAGCATCCGCTCCAGCTCCGGCAGAGAGGCCTGGGCAATCGCTGTCAGAGAGCCATACTTCTTCAGCAGCTCCTGCTTCCGCTTGGGTCCCACCCCCGGAATGCCATCCAATTCCGAGTACCGCAGGCGCTTGCTGCGCAGCTGACGGTGGTAGGTGATGGCAAAGCGATGCGTTTCCTCCTGGATATTTCCGATCAGAGAAAAGATGGCCTGATTATTATCGATCCGAATTTCCTGGCCATCAGGAGTCACCAGGGCCCGAGTCCGGTGACGGTCGTCTTTCACCATGCCGAATACCGGAAAAGACAGCCCCAACTCCCTCAGGACGCCCACAGCCACATTGGCGTGGTTTACGCCGCCATCAATAAGCAGAAGGTCCGGGGCATTACTGAAGCCCTTGTCCCCTGCCTTGTAGTGAGTCAGTCGCCGGAAAAGAACCTGGTGCATGGAGGCGTAGTCGTCCTGCCCGGGCAAGTCCTGGATCTTGAAGCGCTTATACTCGCTCTTTTTGGGCTTGCCGTCCTGGAAGACCACCATACTGGCCACAATGTCCGTACCGGAGATGTTGGAAATATCATAGGATTCCATTCGGGAGGGAGTGGGAATGGCCAGCATCTTCCCTAGGGTCACCAAGGTAGCGTTGATCCGCTCGTCTTTCTGGGTCAGTCGCTGGGCCTCCTCAAAGGCGTTTTTGTTGGCCAGCTCCACCAGGCGCATATTGTCACCCTTTTGAGGAATGCGAATTTTGCTCCGGCGGCCGTATTGCTGCTCCATGAGTTGAGAAAAGAGCTCGCTGTCCTCCAACTCAAAGGGCAGCAGCACGATTTTAGGGGCCAGTCCCCGGGACAGATAATACTGCTTCATGAGGCTGGATACGGCTTCCTGCCGATCCTCCGGCTTTGGGAAGACCTCGTAATCCTTATCCAGCAGGTTGCCGCCGCTGAAGTGAAGCACGGCAAAGCAAGCCTTGGCCTCTGTTTCGCTGTAACCTACGACATCCGTATCCGCCAAACTTCCGGCAGTGACCAGCTGCTTCTGTCCCAATGATTCTACGGCACTCAGCCGGTCCCGCAGAGCGGCGGCAACCTCAAAGTCCAGATTTTCTGCTGCGGCCAGCATTTCGGTGCGGATGCCCTCCGCCACGGATTTATAATTTCCCTTTAGCAGCTGCCGGACTTGCTCCATACGGAGCCGGTAGTCGATGGTGCTGCGGTTTTCCTGGCACCAGCCCTCGCACTGGTTCATATGATAGTTGAGGCAGGGCCGGTCTTTCCCCACATCTCGGGGAAATTGCCTGGAGCACCGTGGGAGCTTCATGGTCAGCAGGATCGCCTCCATGAGCCCGTGGGTCACCCCACGGGTTCCGTAGGGACCAAAGTACTCGGCTCCGTCATCCGCGATTTTGCTGACGATGGTCATGGTGGGATAAATGTCTTTCATATTCAGCCGCAGATAAGGGTAGCCCTTGTCATCCTTCAAAAGGATGTTGTATTTGGGCATGTAGCGCTTGATGAGGGAGCATTCCAGCACCAGGGCCTCGAACTCGCTGGCAGCCACAATGGTGTCGAAATGGTCAATTTTGCTGACCATCATTTTGGTTTTGGGTGTATGAGAGGCGGTATCCTGAAAATACTGGCTGACCCGGTTTTTTAGTTTCTTTGCCTTTCCTACATAGATGACCTTGTCCGTCTTGTCCCGCATAATATAAACACCTGGGGCATAGGGCAGGGATAGGGCTTTTTCCTTTAGTTCATCAAATGTCATGATAGCTCCTTAAAGAAGCGCCGCCTCTTTTTTGAAAAAGAGGCGTCAGATGTTGTAGGCAATCAATAAACGTCCCGCTGGAGCAGGGCTTCCAGTGCGGCCACCGCAGTCTCTTCGTCGGAACCAACGGCACTGAGGGTCACCGTGGAACCGGAGACGATACCCAGGGACATAATGCCCAGCAGGCTCTTGGCGTTCATCTTCCGATTGCCGGACTCCAGCCAGATGCTGCTCTCGTACTCGTTGGCCTTCTGCACAAAATATGTAGCCTGCTTATTGTGCAGACCGGACTCGCAGCGGACAACAACTTCCTTGCTATACATAACATACACTCCTTTTCATCACACAGCGCATATGTGACGGGTCTTTTTACATAATAGCCGTTTTTCCTGAAAAAGTCAACCAAATCCTTTCGGCGGCTTCTGCTGGTTTTCGCCAAAGGCCAAGAAAATCAAGCAAATTCCGCAATGGTTACCCCGTCTTCTCCCTCACCGTACTGGCCAAGGCGGAATTTTTTCACGAATTTGTTTTTTTTCAGGTCTTGCTGCACTGCTGCCCGAAGAACACCGGTGCCCTTGCCGTGGATGATACGAACCGTGCTGAGCTTGGCTCGCATGGCCTCGTCTAAGTACCGGTCCAACACACAGATGGCTTCCACTGCGTCCATGCCCCGCAGATCGATCTCTGTGGGCATGGCGGTCATCTTCATCTCCCGGCCGGAGTGCGCAGGGCGGCCTCCTTTGGCAGCGTAAGGATTTTCATTTTCCAGCAGGTAAATTTCATCTGCCTTGGCAGTGAGTTTTAGGATACCCGCCTGAAGTTCATAGGTGCCGTCCTTGTTGATGGCCAAGACGCTGGCCTTGGTGCCGAGCTTGAGAAGCTCCACCGTGTCCCCCACCAGGATGCCCCGGCTGGCCTTGGGGCGCTCCCTCTTGGGGGCTTTGGCCCGAATCTTGTCTTCGGTTTCGTTCAAGGTCCGGCGGAGCTCTGCCTGGCGCTGGTTGATGCCCGTGGTATCTGCGCTGTCCTGGAGCTGCTTGCGCAGAGCCTTCAGCTCCTCGGAGGCCGCATTGGCTGCCGCCCGGGCTTCTTCAATAATGGCCTGAGCCTCCCGGCGGGCAGACTCCATAGCTTTGTCCTTTTCCTTCTGGAGCTGGAGATTATATTCCTCACTCTGCTGCCTGATTTTTGCCGTCTCCTGCTTCAGGCGTTCCGCTTCCATTCGGGCGGCCTCCATCTGCTGGCGCTGCTGCTCCAGCTGCGTCAGAACATCCTCAAAATCCTTGTCACTCTTGCCCACAAGGTCACTGGCTTCCTTCAGGATGTCCTCAGAGAGTCCTAGCTTCCGGCAGATCGCAAAGGCGTTGGATTTGCCAGGAATGCCGATGAGGAGCCGGTAGGTTGGCTGTAGAGTCTCCACGTCAAACTCGCAGGAGGCGTTGATGACCCCTTTGGTCCGCATGGCGTAGAGCTTCAGCTCGGCATAGTGTGTTGTCGCCACCACCCGGGAGCCCATTTTTCGGCTGAATTCAATGAGGGCAATGGCCAGGGCAGCACCCTCTGCCGGGTCCGTACCGGCACCCAGCTCGTCGTAGAGGACCAGCGTTCTGCCGTCGCACTGGGCCACGACATCTACAATGGTACGCATATGACCGGAGAATGTGGATAGGCTCTGGGCAATGGACTGCTCGTCACCAATGTCCGCCAGAATGGCATCGAAGGTGGAAAGGGTGCTTCCGTCTCCTGCCGGAACGTGGAGACCGCACTCTGCCATCAATGTCAGCAGACCAATTGTTTTTAGAGTGACGGTCTTGCCGCCGGTATTGGGGCCGGTAATGATCATGGTATCGAAGTCAGAGCCCAAGCGCAAGGAGATAGGGACTACCTTCTTGGGATCAATCAGGGGATGCCGGGCCTTGCGGAGCTCCACCCTGCCCTGGTCGTTCATCAGGGGCTCCCAGGCGTTCATGCGATAAGCCAGTTTCGCTTTGGCAAAAATCACATCCAGCTGAATGAGCATATCCACATCCAGACGAATGGGCTCGGCATAGGCGGCGGCCTCGGCAGAGAGCTCCGCCAAGATCCGCTCGATCTCCTTTTTTTCTTTCAGCTCCAGCTCCCGCAGGGCATTGTTGGCATTCACAGCGGACATAGGCTCTACAAAGTATGTAGATCCGGTGGCGGAGACATCGTGGACAAGCCCGGGCACATCGTTTTTGCACTCGGATTTCACGGGCACCACATAGCGTCCCTGCCGGATGGTGATGATGGGCTCACGAAGGAACTTACTGTAGGCCGGAGAGGAGATCACCTTTTGCAAGCTGTCCCGGATCTTTCCGGATTGGATACGTTTGTGCCGCCGGATGTCGGACAGCTCCGGTGAGGCGTTATCGGCAATTTCTTCTTCGGAAAGAATGGCGCCGAATATTTTGTCCTCCAGGTATTTGTTTGGGGTCAGTGCGTCAAAAAGCGGATCCAGGACCGTAGCCGGGTCGTCCTCAGAGACGTAGCTCTTGATGTTCCGGGTGCAGCGCAGAACTCCAGCAATGCGCAGCAGCTCCACGGGCTGCAGACTGCCGCCCCGATCTGCCCGCTCCAGGCTGGCGGATACGTCCATAACATCGGCGAAGGCAGGGTTTCCCTTCTTCTCGCAGAGTTTCGAAGCGGCAGTGGTCTGGCCCAGCAGCTCCCGGACTGTGTCCAGGTCTGAGTCCGGCTTTAATTGCAGACAGGCCGCTTTGCCGCCCTCACTGCCGGCGCACTGAGAGAGCATGGCCAGCACCTGGCCCAATTCCAGTTTATTTAAGGATTTTTCGTATAATTCAGTCATTTGGTTCTCCTTTATACATAAAGGGAATGATAAAAGTCCAGAGTTGGAAAACCATGCTCCAGTTGGGTAGCCAGATATCCCTCCGTCAATCCGGAAAGGCATTCTTGCCCATCCGCTCCCAACCGAAAGGAAAAGAGACGCTTGGGGCTGCACAGGCAAATGTAACGCATGGCTTCCAATGCGTCCGCAGTTACGGGGACCCGGATCCCTTGGGAGGAGGGGTCCCGGCAGGTCCGGCACTCCAGCCGGCCCTCGTTTAGGTCAAACCGGTCCGGGGTTTGGCTGCCGCAGACATGGCAACCGAAAAGCTCCGGTGTGTAGCCCGCCAGGCAGGCGGCACGAAGCTCAAATACAGACTTGACAAGGGGCTCTGGTTTGTGAAGCTCCGACAGGGCGTAAAGGCAGTTTAAGAGCAGAGCCTGGAGCTCCGGATTGGGAAGGTCCTCCTGGGATATGAGCTCCGCCACCTGGGCGAAATAGCTGCCAAGGCTCAGTTGAGTTAGCTCCCGGCGCAGCCCCTTAAAGATTTCCAGGGCGTGGGCCTCGTTGACAGTGTACTTCCCGTTGTATTCGAACAATGTAAATTCCCCATAGGTCAATAGCTGACAGGGGGCGGCCAGAGGACTGTTTTTCCGCCGCAGTCCTCTGGCCTTGATGGTCAGCTTGCCGTAGTGCTCGGTCAGCACCGTCAAAAGGGCATCCCGGTCATTGTAGTCCGACACCCGCAGGACGATGGCCCGAACGGTCAGAAACATAGGCTTTCTCCATTCTTAGTTGGCTGCAATAGGCCGTGTAAGCCTCCGGTGCGCCGGTTTCTAAAAACAGCGCCCAATACTCGCTGGCATTCATGGTCATCCCTCCCTCAAAAGTGTTTGCGGAAAGGGAAAAATCATACCTCAGTCCTTGTAGCCGAAATTTTTTACCAGGAAATCACTGTCCCGCCAGTTCTCCTTTACTTTGACCCAGGTGGTGAGATAGACCTGGGTGCCCATAAACTTTTCGCAGTCCTGTCTGGCCAAAGTGGAGATTTTTTTCAGCATCTGGCCCTGCTTGCCGATAATAATGCCCTTGTGGCTGGCCTTCTCGCAATAGATAGTGGCATCCAGATCGATGATGCCGTTGTCCCGCTCGGAAAACTTGGTGATCTCTACAGCGGTGCCGTGGGGGATCTCCTTATCCAGACACCACAAGAGCTTCTCCCGGATGATCTCCGCCATAACCTGCCGCTCAGGCTGGTCTGTGGTGATGTCCTCCGGGAAGAGAAATGGACCCTCTTGGGCATATCTGCTGCAGATCTTCAGAAGTTCCTCCACCCCGTCTCCGGTTTTGGCGCTGATAGGTACGATTTCGTCAAAGTGATAGCTTTCCGAATATTTTGCGATAACGGCCAAAAGCGCCTCCTTTTCCACCGTGTCGATTTTGTTGATGACAAGGACAGCGGGGCTGTGGCTGGAGCGGATTTTTTCAATCAGGGCCTCCTCCTGACTGCCTACAGAGGCGATGGGCTCCACCACCAAAAGTGTCAGGTCTACATCGGCGATGGACTCCCGAACGGTATTGACCATATAGTCTCCCAGCTTGGTCCGGGCCTTGTGGTAGCCCGGGGTATCCACAAAGACAAACTGAGTGTCTCCTCTGGTGACGATGCCGCAGATGCGGTTCCGGGTGGTCTGGGGCTTGTTAGAAACGATGGCAATCTTCTCTCCTACCAGATAGTTGGTCAGGGTGGATTTGCCCACGTTGGGTCGTCCGCAGATGGTGATCATGGCAGATTTTGTTTTCATAGCTTTCTCCTTATTTCCGGCTCATACCCGGGATCTCCCCGGCGATGGCCTCTTCTCTTGAACGCATCTGACGCTTCTGGGGGCCTTCGTCCATGTGGTCGTAGCCCAGTAGATGGAGCATGGAATGAATGGTCAGATACCCAACTTCCCGGCGGGTGGTATGACCGAATTCCTGGGCCTGGGCGATGGCTCTTTCTAGAGAGATGCACATATCTCCCAGGGGTACCAGTCCGGTATCCGGATCCTGGTACGCACTCCAGTCGTCAGGAAGCTCACCAGGGGACAGTTCAAACATAGGAAAGCTCAGTACATCCGTGGGTTTGTCGATGTTCCGGGAGGTCCTGTTGATGGTCTGGATGCCCTTGTCATCGGTGACCAATACATTGATTTCACATTTGACAGGCACATGCTCCTGCTTCAGGACAGCGTTGATACAGGTGCGGATATTGGCGGCAATGGGGAGCCTGCTGAGGCCGCCCTGTTCGAAAACCAGGTTGATCTTATTTCTCATTTTTCTCGCTTCCTTTGATATTTTCCGTGAAAATTCCCGGTAGGACCGGAAACAGTCTGCTTTTTCTCCGCTTTTTCGTAGGCGTTGATGATCTTCTGTACCAGAGCGTGACGAACGACATCGGCAGAAGTCAGGCGACAGATGGCAATATCCTCTACCCCATCCAGGATGCGGACGGCATCCTTCAGTCCGGACACCTTGTCCTCTGGCAGGTCGATCTGGGTCACGTCACCGGTAATGACGATTTTAGAGCCGAAGCCTAAGCGGGTGAGAAACATCTTCATCTGTTCCCGGGTCGTGTTCTGCGCTTCATCCAGAATGATGAAGCTGTCATCCAGGGTACGGCCCCGCATATAGGCCAAGGGGGCGACTTCAATAGACCCTCGCTCCTGGTACTTCTGGAAGGTCTCTGCCCCCAGCATGTCGTAGAGCGCGTCATACAGGGGCCGCAGATAGGGATCAACCTTATTTTGCAGGTCCCCGGGCAAAAAGCCGAGCCGTTCCCCTGCCTCCACCGCAGGCCGGGTAAGGATGATCCGGTTCACCGTCCGTTCCCGAAAAGCGGATACGGCGGCTGCCACCGCCAGATAGGTCTTGCCGGTACCGGCAGGGCCTACGCCAATGGTGACTGTATTTTGGGCAATGGCCTTCATATAGGTCTGCTGGCCCACAGTCTTGGCCTTGATGGGCTTTCCTTTGGCTGTGATACATACCACATCCTGGGCCATTTTGGCAATTTGGGCCTCATTTCCCTCGCTGACAAGGGTAATGAGGTAGCGGACCCGTTGCTCATCGATGGTTTCACCCCGGGCGGCCAAAGACAGTAGCCCCTCCAGAGTTCGGACAGCTTTGTCTGCCATTTCCTCATCGCCAGTGACCTTCAGGTCCGTGCCCCGGTTGACAATGCGCACGCCAAGGGCCTCTTCGATCCGGCGTACGTTTTCATCAAAGGAGCCGAATACGGCAATCAAATCCTCTACACGTTCAGCATTTACGATTCGTTCTGTTTCTTTACTCATTGGTATCTCCTATCTGCTCCCAGATTCGGCGGCTGATGACCTCCCGGCAAGTGTACGCACCTGTCAGGCAGTATCGTCCAGCGGTATGGGAAAGAGCTTCCTGCTTTTTCTGAATCATCCCTGCCAGCATGTCCGCTTTTAAAGAACTTTCCGAAAGAATGCGAAGCAGCGCTCCGGCTTCCGCTTCCGGAACTGCCTCTTCACGCAATGGCGATATACAGAATCGGTCTGCCGCCAATGCCACAGGCAGGCGAAAGCCTCCGGGCAGGGTCAGCTGGTATTCCTGATATATTCTATCACATTCGGTACCCCAAATTCCACTACCAATCCATAATTTTATCCGTTTTTTTCCGAGGACCAGGCTCCAGCGGGTGATTTTTTTCGAGAGACCGTCCCGCACAAGGCGATTTTCCGGGGTCACGGCGAAAAAGGACCTGCTTGTCAGGGCGGTGACCTCTCCTTGGGCGACGGTGGCCTTCTGGGTAATGCCGCAATCCATGAGGCCGGAAATCAGGATTTCTCCCTGGGTAACCGTCTGGCCCGGGGCGCAGAGGGCGGTGCCTCGGGTCACGGTGACATCCTGGATGACTCCGTCCCGGGCGGCTGCCAAGTGGCTCAGGCCATTGGTTTGCTGCTCCATGGGAACGGAAGGAGGCTTTTCCGCCACTCGTATTTCCGCAACGCAGCCATAAGTATTGACCCCTACCCATTTAAGCTCCGGAATGATGGACAAGAGACTATTTTTGATCTTCTCGCTGCGAAGGCCCCGGCGGTTTACGCCAAACCGGAGACCGCAGTCCTCAGCCGCCGCCAAGATCTCTCCGGCAGGAATCCGGCTGTTGCCGGTGACCCGGAAGAAGAGAATCCGGGTGGGGATCAGCAAGGCGGACAACAGAAGCAAAGACACCCCCATCAGCAGCAGTCTCCGACGGACCAGGCTTCGGAAAGTGTAATAGAGCCCCAGGTGACGCAGGACGGTCAGCTTCTCACCTCGTTTGGCTGCCATGCGCTCCAGGATTTTCAGGTCCCGGCGGCGGGCCCGGAAGGACAGGGTCAGCTCCTCCTGGGGCAGGACTTTGGAGATGGAAAGCCCCATCTGGGCAATGGCTGCCAGGCTACCGGCAGGGTCCGCTGTGATGAGTTCCACCAGGACCTCCCCGGATAGGGATCTCCAAAAAGTCATGGCCTTCTCCTCCGCATCAGGGTGACACCCTCTACCCTGCCAGTAATCACCAATTGACGCTGGGTCATCCGGGCCAGTTCCAGGTTTTCCCCGCAGACCAGGACCCGGCCAAAACTGACGGTGGCCCCAATCCGGCAGCGGCTGTATTCCGTGACTCCTTGGTGATTTTCGACCAGTACCCGGCTGTCCCCAACCAATTCCACAAGGCTCTGTCCGGGCAGGATTTCCCCGGGCAGTTCCAGGTCCTCGGTAAGCCGGGAAAGAAGATCCTGTTTCATGGCCCTCCACCTCCTATGGTTTCATACCTATGAATCCGGGGAGCGGAACTTGCATACATTCCTTCGAGGTGAAGACCATGAAAGGAAGACTGCTGGCGCTTTGGTGCTTTGCCGCCATGGGGCTGGTGCTGCTGGATGGACAGACAGCGCAGGCAGGCGTGCGGGAGGGACTGCGACTTTGTGCCGGTGCGGTGGTCCCGGCTTTGCTGCCTTTTTTCCTGCTGTCCAATCTGCTGACCCGGCAGCTTTGGGGACGATCCGGCCGGTTCCTCCGATTTTTGGGAAAGGTTTTTCGGATGCCGGAAGGGGCAGAATGTTTGCTGATCCCCGCTTTTTTGGGAGGCTATCCAGCGGGAGCCGGAGCCGTAGGACAGGCTTATGCCTCTGGAGGGCTGCAGAAGGAACAAGCCCAGAGGCTATTGGGCTACTGCTCCAATGTGGGGCCTGCCTTCCTTTTTGGGATCGTGGCAGGTGCCTTTGAAGACCCTTTGATCGGGTGGCAGCTGTGGGGATCTCAGATATTGGGTGCGCTGGTCACAGCCTGGCTGCTTCCCGGAAGCCCAGGAGCTGCGGCTCCAAAGCAGGGAAAGACTCAGGGAGATATGCTGACTCTTGCGGTACTGACCATGGGAAAAATTTGCGTGACAGTGATCCTGTTCCGAGTGGTCCTCTGTTATGGGGCGAAGTATCTTCCCGTGGAGGGAACGGCAGGTGTCCTCCTTGGCGGGCTGCTGGAGCTGACCAATGGTTGCTGCAGCTTGAAAGAAGTGCCGGCCATGCTTCGAAAAAGTGTGGCCGGGGGGCTCATGGCCTTGGGAGGTATCTGTGTGCTGTCCCAGACAAAAGAAGTGGCAGAGGGGTTGAGCCTGAAATATTATTTTTGGGGAAAAGGGATCCAAGCCCTGGTCTGCATCCTTGGCGGATTCCTGAAATTTTGAAAAACAGATAGATTTTTCATAGGAAACGGTGTATAATAGCACAAATACCAAGTTCAGGAGGAAGCTATGCTTTTCCGAAAGAAAATAGACCGGGCCTGTGCCTATTGCGAGCGGGGCGTTGCCCTGTGCGACGGACAGGTGCTGTGTGTGAAAAAGGGCGTCAAGGCTCCGGAGGACAGCTGCCGTGCCTTCCGGTACGACCCCTTTAAGCGGGTACCGGTAAAGGCCAAGGCCATGGATTTTTCCCGCTACGACGAAGAGGATTATTCCCTGTAAAGGAAGTACTTTTATGCGATACGATGCAACCCTCCGATTGGCCGATGACCGTAGTCTTCGCATCCGCAGCGCCGAGGAGGCAGACGCAAAAAACGTCTGCGACCTCTTTGCCCGGACCCACGAGCAGACGGATTATCTTCTGGCCTACCCGGAGGAAAACAGCTTTACGATAGAGCAGGAAGGGGCTTTTTTACAAAGATTGCTGGAAAGTGACCGAGAGGTTATGTTATTGTCCGAGGTGGACGGAGTTCTGTGCGGCTGTGCCAGCGTTTGCGCTGTGGGAGTGAAATATAAGATCCGCCACCGGGCAGAATTCGGCATCAGCGTGGACAAGTCCTTTTGGGGCCTGGGTATTGGAACAAAGCTGACGCAAACCGCCATTGACTGTGCCAAGACGGCCGGATATCGCCAGCTGGAGCTGGATGTGGTAGCGGACAACAACCGGGCCCTGCGGATGTATGAGCACGCCGGATTTCAAGAATTCGGCCGGAATCCTATGGGATTTCAATCCAAGGCCTCCGGAGACCAGACATTGGTCTATATGAGACTGGAGCTGTAAAAAAGCGCTTCAACCGTGAGAGCGGCACTTGCCACCCTCACGGTTGATTTTTTACTGAATCATTTCCCAGAATTCGTCTTCCGTCAGTACCGGGATGCCCAGTTCACGGGCTTTGCGTTCCTTGGAACCGGCATTCTCCCCAGCCACAACAAAGCTGGTCTTTCTGGATACGGAACCGGAGGCCTTGCCGCCTAGAAGCTCGATTTTCTCCGTGGCCTCTTCCCGGGTGAAGCGGCTCAGGGTCTGTCTCTTATACACATCTCCGAGCCCAC